>CAXTTN010000048.1:1992-5885 GCA_964247105.1 uncultured Pseudonocardia sp. | reverse complement strand
CCGCGCGCTCACCCACACCGCTCGGCGCCACGACGTCGACGTGCCGGTGCTGTCGATCGCCGCAACGCTGCTGGCCGCGCACGACGACACCCAGGTCACCCTGATCTACGGCAACCGCCGCACCGACACGGTGATGTTCACCGAGGAGATCGCCGACCTCAAGAACGCCCACGGCCCGCGCCTGCACCTGCTGCACGTGCTCTCGCGCGAGCCCACCGAGGCGGACATCTTCAACGGCCGCCTCGACGCCGCCCGCCTGCGCACGCTGTTCGGCGCGCTCGTCGACCCGTCCGATGTCGACCACTGGTGGCTGTGCGGTCCACTCGGGATGACCGAGGACGCGGTGGCGGTGCTGACCGGTCTCGGCGTCGACCGCACGCGGGTGCACCGCGAGCTGTTCTACGTGGACGAGCCGCCGCCGGAGCCGGTCCGCCACGAGGAGGAGGCCGGCGAGGGGAGCGAGGTGACGATCATCCTCAACGGACGGTCCACTCGGCTCACGCTGCCCCGCACCGTCTCCGTGCTCGACGCGGCGCAGAAGGTGCGCGGCGACCTCCCCTTCGCCTGCAAGGGCGGGGTGTGCGGCACGTGCCGGGCGAGGGTCACCGACGGCGAGGTGACGATGCGCCGCAACTTCGCGCTGGAGGACGACGAGGTCGCGGCCGGCTTCGTGCTGACCTGCCAGACGATGCCGGTGTCGGACGAGGTCACCGTCGACTACGACACCTGAGCGTGCCATACCAGGTGATCGGAGCAGGCCCGCCCGGTGGCGGCGGACCGCGACCACGACGCCCCCGCGCGCGCCTTCCCTACGCCACGCGGGTGTAGCACCACGCGCGCCGCACACAGAAGGCGCGCGCCGGCGCGGTCACGCCCGCTCGAGCCTGGGCTCCCGCGGCGTCGACGAATTCCTTGATCGTGGCGACCGCGTTGCGGTGCTGCGTGATGCCCGTCGCCGGTGCCCCTGGCCGGGTGGACGGCGGCCCCCGGCAACCCGGGACGGCGCTCTCAGCGGGTGCGCGCCGGGAGCGCCTCCGCGGCCAGCGCGTCGAGGGGGACGCCGACCGCTCTCGCCAGCGCCGACACCGTGAAGAAGGCCGGGGTGGGGATGCGGCCGGTCTCAATCTTGCGGAGGGTCTCGGGCGAGATGCCGGCGTCCGCGGCGACGTCGGCCAGGCTGCGCTCGCCGCGGGCCTGACGCAGCGCCGCGCCCAGCCGTTCGCCGCGCTCGCGCTCGGACGGGGTGAGGGGGACGCGGACCATGCTCCCGATACTAGTACCGGTATAGTTATCGCGTGATCGAGCTGAAGACCCCGGGCGAGATCGACGCCATCGCCGCCGCCGGTGCCGTCGTCGCCTCCGTACTGGCGGCCGTGCGAGCCAAGGCCGCGCCCGGCGTGAGCCCCCGCGAACTCGACGACATGGCGTCGGACATGATCGCCGACGCCGGCGCGGTGTCGAGCTTCCGCGGTTACCACCCGAACTGGGCCCCCTGCCCGTACCCGGCCGTGACCTGCATCAGCGTCAACGACGCGGTGGTCCACGGCGTCCCGGGCCCCGAGCCGCTGGAACCGGGGGACCTGCTCAGCGTCGACTTCGCCGTGCACCTGGGCGGCTGGTGCGCCGACGCCGCGTTCAGCGTCGTGGTCGGGGACGCGCGCGATCCGCGCGACCTCGCCCTCGTCGACGCCACCGAGCGCGCGCTGGCGGCGGGCATCGCCGCCGCCCGTCCGGGTGCGAAGCTGGGCGACATCAGCAACGCGATCGGGACCGTCGCGCGGGCGGCCGGCTTCGGGATGCTGGCCGACCACGGTGGCCACGGCGTCGGCCGCTCCATGCACGAGGCCCCGCACGTCGCGAACGAGGGCCGCGCCGGTCGCGGGCTGAAGCTCCGGCCGGGCCTGGTCCTGGCGCTGGAGCCGATGCTGATCAGCGGCGGCACCGACGACTACCGCCACGACGCCGACGGCTGGACGCTCCGCACCCTCGACGGCACCCGCGCCGCCCACGTCGAGCACACCATCGCGATCACGAGGCGGGGCCCGCGCGTCCTGACCCGCTGACCCGTCCGCCGCGGGTCGTCCATGGGTGCGGTCGGGCTACAGGCCAGGCCCTGTGATCGCCGAGAGTGGGCCATGAGCTGCACCAGTGCAGCTCAGGACCCTTCCGCGGCGATCGTGGACGTGTCGCCCCGCGCAGCAGCGCAACGGCGAGGTCGGGTCTCCCGAAGCCGAGTGTGGCTCCGCGGCGCGGCGCGGCCCGGCTCGTGGCCGTGGATCTCGGCTGGCCCGCCCCCAGCCGGTGATCGGCGATCCGGGACCGGACGCCGCGCCCAGCCCGGCCCGCAGCCCCCGGCCGGTGATCATGCGGCGCGCGCGGGCGACGGACGCGTGGTGTGCTGGTGCCATGGTCCGAGCCGGTCTGCCGTGGAGCTGGGGCGCCACCGACGCGGAGCGGCTGGCCGGCTACCCGTGCGCCGCGCTCGTCCCGGAGCCCGCGCACCGCATGATCCGCGCCGTCGACGTCGCGGCGCCCGCGCCCGTGGCGTTCCGCTGGCTGTGCCAGCTGACCCGGGCGCCCTACAGCTACGACCTGATCGACAACCTCGGCCGCCGCAGCCCCCGCACCCTCACCCCGGGCGCCGACGACCTGCGGGTCGGCGCGACGTTCGTCATGATCTTCCAGATCGCGTCGTTCGAACCGGGCGTCGAGATCACCGGGGTGGGACGGCCCGGGCCGACGCGCCGCTTCGGGCCGATGGCCTGCACCTATCGCGTCGTGCCGGTCGGAGAGCACGCGAGCCGCATGATCGGACGGCTGGACCTGACGGCGAAGCGCGGCGGCACCCCCATCGCCTGGGGCGACCTCGTCATGATGCGCAAGCAGCTGCGCACCCTCGCCGCACTGGCCGCGCGCGGTTGAGATCGGGCAGGATCCGGCCATGCCTGCGTTCAGCCCGGACACCACCGCCGCGATCGCGCGGGCCCGCCAGCACGGGATCGGCGACCTGCTCCGCCGCACCGCCGCCCGCTACCCCGACAAGCTCGCGGTCGTGGCCGGGGACCTGCGCGTCAGCTACGCGGAGTTCGACGTCGCCGTCAACCGCACCGCGAACGCCCTGGCCACCCGCGGGCTGGCGAAGGGCGACCGGCTCGCGCTGCTCTCGCACAACTCCTGGCAGTACGCGGTGCTGGCGTTCGCCACCGCGAAGCTCGGCGCGGTGCTCGTGCCGGTCAACTTCATGCTCAACGCCGACGAGATCGCGTTCATCCTGGGCCACTCCGGCGCCACGGCGATGGTCGTCGAGGACGCGCTGGTCCCGACCGCGGAGAAGGCGCTGGCGGGCCTGACGGTGGGACTCCGCGGCTGCGTGGGGGCGGCCCACGAGGGCTGGGAAGACGTCGACGGTTGGTGGACGGCCGGGCCCGCGGTCGATCCCGATGTGCTCGTCGCCGACGACGACCCGCTGCGGCTCATGTACACCTCCGGCACGGAGTCGCGGCCCAAGGGCGTGCTGCTGTCGAGCCGCTCGCTGATCGCGCAGTACGTCTCGTGCACGATCGACGGCGGCATGGAGCCCGACGACGTCGAGGTGCACTCGCTGCCGCTCTACCACTGCGCGCAGCTCGACTGCTTCCTGTCGGTCGACGTCTACCTCGGCGCCACCAGCATCATCCTGCCCGGCCCGAACCCCGCCGACCTGCTCGCGACGATCGCCCGCGAGAAGGCCACCAAGCTGTTCTGCCCGCCGACGGTGTGGATCTCCCTGCTGCGCCACCCCGATTTCGACACGACCGACCTGTCGAGCCTGCGCAAGGGCTACTACGGCGCGTCGGCGATGCCGGTGGAGGTGCTGCGCGAGCTCTCGCGCCGGCTGCCCGACGTCCGCTTCT
>CAXTTN010000048.1:0-1982 GCA_964247105.1 uncultured Pseudonocardia sp. | reverse complement strand
CGAGCGGCTACCGAACGTGCGCCTCTGGAACTTCTACGGCCAGACCGAGATGGCCCCGCTGGCCACGATCCTGCGCCCGCACGAGCAGCTCCCGTACGCCGGTTCGGCGGGGCGGGCGTCGATCAACGTCGAGACGCTCGTGGTCGACGACGAGAACAACCCGGTGCCCGCGGGCGAGGTCGGCGAGATCGTGCACCGCAGCCCGCACGCCGCGCTGGGCTACTACGACGACGAGGAGAAGACGGCCGACGCGTTCCGTGGCGGCTGGTTCCACTCCGGTGACCTGGGCATCCTCACCGAGGACGGCTACCTGTCGGTCGTCGACCGCAAGAAGGACATGATCAAGACGGGCGGGGAGAACGTCGCCAGCCGGGAGGTGGAGGAGGCGATCTACCAGCTCGACGGGGTCGCCGAGGTGGCCGTGTTCGGCATCTCCCACCCGACGTGGATCGAGGCCGTGACGGCCGTGGTCGTGCCGAAGGAAGGGGTCACCCTCACCGCGGACGACGTGCACGCCCACGCGCGCGAGAAGCTGGCCGGGTTCAAGCGCCCCAAGTTCGTCGTGTTCGCCGACGCGCTGCCGAAGAACCCGAGCGGCAAGATCCTCAAGCGTGACCTCCGGACGCAGCACGCCGATCTCGCGCAGTAGCGCGGCGGTCGGGTGTGTCGGGCTGTTCTGGCTCGGCACGGTGGTCGGCGGCGTGCTCGCCCCGGGCTACGACCCCGCCCGCGACTACGTCTCCAGCCTCGCCGGCCGCGGCTCGGCGGTCGCGCCGATCGGGATCGCCGCGATCGCCGTGCTCGGGCTCGCGCACCTCGCCGCGGCCCGCGGCCCGCTCACGGTGCCGCTCGGCCTGGCGGTGTCGCGGACCTGACGATCGCCGCGTTCCGGACGGCCTGCCCGTACGGCGCGGTCCGCGGCCGTGTTCGGGGCATGCCGCAGCGTGTGATCGCGGTCGTCAGCCCAACGCGTCCTCGACGGCGGCACGGAGCGAGGTGGCCGGGCGGCCCAGCAGCTTCTCCAGGTCGTCGGACGGTTCGCTGAACAGGCCCGACGCGATGAGCTGGTGCGCGAACCCGGCCGGCCCGAGCTCGCCGACGGGCACGGCGCGGTACGCCACCGGCTTCCCGGACACCTCGGAGACGACGGCCGCCAGGTCCGATACAGTCCACAGTGGACCGCGGAGCTCGTAGGCCACGCCCTCGTGGCCGTCGGTGGTGAGCACCCGCGACGCCGCGAGGCCCATGTCGTGGATCGTCGCGAAGTTCACCGGGACGCCACCGTCGGCGGCCTTGAGCTCGCCGGTCGTCACCGCCTCGGCGAGGCCCGGGTTGACCAGCACCTCCGCGTAGAACGTGTTGCGCAGCAGGGTGTGCGGCAGCCCGGAGTCGCGGAGCAGGTTCTCGGTGACGCCGTGGTCGGCGAGGAAGCCCGGCCCGTCCTGGGCGTGGACGGCGCTCGTGTAGACGACGCGGCCGACGCCCGCGGCCTTCGCGGCGTCGACGACGGTGCCGTGCTGGCGGACCCGGACGCCGGGCGTCACGTCCGATCCGGAGACGAACAGCAGCACGTCCGTGCCGGCGAACGCGGCCTGCAGCGACGCGGGGTCGTCGTAGTCGCCGTGGCGGACCTCGACGCCGCGCGCAGCCAGATCGGCGGCCTTCTCGGGCGTGCGGGCGACGGCGACGAGCTCGCTCGCGGGGATGCGGGTGAGGAGGTCCTCGATGACTATGCGGCCCAGTTTTCCGGTGACTCCGGTGACGGTGATCATGCTCGCCACGCTACAGTCGGTGCTTACGATCAGTAAGTACGTACCTTCTGGTTAGTGGCGGAGGCGGATGTGAGCACGCAGGCCACCGGGCTTCCGGGGTGGATGAAGGGTGACGTGTTCGACAGCAGGTGCCCGAGCCGCACCATCCTCGACCACGTGACGAGCAAGTGGGCCGTGCTCGTGCTGGCCGCGCTGCGGGCGGAGCCGCTG
>CAXTTN010000047.1:14931-29441 GCA_964247105.1 uncultured Pseudonocardia sp. | reverse complement strand
CCGGCGATGGCGACGATCGCGGCCCGCGGGCGCCTGATCGCCGGTGTCGACCAGGGCAAGTTCAAGGTGGGCTACCGCGATCCCCAGACCGGGCAGCTCCAGGGCGCCGACATCGACCTGGTCCACCAGATCGCCGCGGCGATCCTGGGCGACCCGGACAGGGTCCAGTTCGTGGTGCTCGACATCGCCGACCGTACGCAGGCCCTGGTCGACAAGCGCGTCGACGTGGTGGTCAACAACTTCACGGTCACGTGCGCCCGGCAGCAGCTGGTCGAGTTCTCCACGGCCTACGTGGCCGCGACCCAGCGGATACTGGTGACGAGGGAGTCGGGGGTCACCCAGGTCGACCAGCTGGCGGGGCAACGGGTCTGCACGTCGCGCGGCTCCACCACCGAGGCGGTGCTGCGCGACCCGGCGCTGCGGCTGGACGTGGTGATCGAGACCGGCATCCCGGACTGCATGGTGGACCTGCAGCGGGGCCGCGTCGCCGCCGTGTCCAGCGACGACATCATCCTGGCCGGCCTCGCCGCGCAGGACCCGCAGACGGTGGTGGTCGGGCGGCCGCTGGCCGACGCGCTCTACGCGGTGGGCGTGAACAAGGGCCAGCCCGATCTCGTGCGCTTCGTCAACGCCCTGCTCGAACGCGGCCGGGCCGACGGCAGCCTCGCGGCCATCGACCGGAAGTGGCTGTCGGTCCTGAACCCCGTGCCGCAGCCGGCCGTGGCCCGCTACCGCGACTGAGCGACCGTGATCGTGGTCCAGGCGCCCACGTGGATCTGGTCGCCGTCGGCCAGCGGGACCGGGCGGTGCGGGGGGATCGTGGTGGGGGTCGCGTTGACCGAGGTGCCGTTCGTGGAGCCCAGGTCGACGACCTCCCAGCCGCTCGCCCCGGCGACCAGCAGCGCGTGCTGCGCGGAGACGCCGGGGTCGAGCTGCGGGCCGGAGAGGTCGATGTCGGGGTCGGTGCCGCGGGACCGGCTGCGGCGCCCGATCGCGAGCTGCTTCCCCACGAGGTCGAACCGCAGCTCGGGGTAGTAGCGGGGGAACTCCAGCGCGCCCGCGTCGGGGCCCTCGCGGCGGCGTACCTCCTCGAACCAGCCCCGGTCGGCGCGCACCACGACCGACCACGCGGTGGCCGGGGCTGCGGGGGCCGGGGCAGGGGTGGCCGGGGCGGGGGTGGTGGCGTCGTGGCCGCACTCCTCGCAGAACCTGCCGTCGCGGGGGGCGCCGCAGTTCGCGCAGGTCAGGGTGGACGCGGGCGCGACGGCGGGCGGCGCGGCCGCCGGTGGCGGCTCCGCGACGCTCAGCCCGCAGACGTCGCAGTAGTCGGTTGCCGCCGTGTCGTGGCCGTCCGGGCAGGTGGCCACCGTCACGCCCCCGTGTCCCGGCCCGGCGCGCGGACGGTCTTGGTGGACCGGGTGTCGAGCGTCATCTCGTCGGCGTCGTCGACCTTGGCGCGCAGCTGCACGGTGCCCGACGGGGCGTCCACCACGTCGACCACGCGCGCCAGCAGCCGCGCGGTGCCGTCGTTGCCCGACGCGTCGGCGAGCGCGACGGCGCGGCCCAGCCGGGCGGTGGCCGTGGCGACGTCGCCCGCCTTGCGCGCGGCCAGCCCCTCCTGGATGGCCTCGGCCAGCTCGGCCTGGCCCGTGTAGTGGGCGACGCCGCGGCTGATGCCGGTGGACAGCGCCTCGTCGTCGGTCCAGATCGCCTTGACCAACCCCTGGCCGAGCACCTCGTCCGACCCGGCCCGCACGAGCGCGACGCGCGCGGCGAGCATCTCGGTGGCCAGCGGTTTGGGCGGCACCTCGACGCAGACGTGGTAGTCGCGGGTCTCCGAGCCCCAGGACCCGAGGGGGTAGTCACCGCGCCGCTCGTCGACGTCGGCGCGCCGGGCCGTCAGGTCCTCGACGGTCGGGGCCACCTGCTTGACGAACCGGATCGTGGCGTCGCGCGGGGTCCACAGCCGCAGCGCGACGTCGGCCATGCCCTTGTCCATCGCCGCGCTCATGATCGCGCGGAAGTCGGCGGCGAGGTCGGCGGCGTCGGCGACGATGTCGACGCTGCCCAGCAGCCCCGAGGCGACCGCCCTCAGCTCCTCCACCTGCCAGTCGGTGCCCACCCCGCGGCAGTCGCAGGTGAACAGGCCGGTGCTGGCCGCGATGGCCTGCTGCAGGGCGCCCGCGGGCTCGCCGTTCTGGCCGTCGGTGAGCAGGATCGCGTGGCGCAGCGAGCCGGGGTGCGCGAGCGCGGTCTCCCGCGCGACGCGCAGCCAGGTGCCGATCGCGGTGCCGCCGTTGGCCCGCAGCCGCTCGACCGCGGCCGTGGCCTCGGCGCGCGTCGCGGGCCCGGCGACGGCCGTCCCGGCGCGCTGGGGGTAGATCTGCTGGGCGCCGTGCGTGCCGGCGATCACCGTGAACGCGACGCCGTCGCGCAGCTCCGCCACGGCCGCCGCGGTGGCGCGCCGGGCCGCGCGCATCTTGCCGCCGCTCATCGACGTCGAGCAGTCGACGATGATCATCTCCAGCCCGGGGCCGCCGCCGGTCGGCGCGGCCAGGCCGGACGCCGTGACGGTGACGATCGCGTCGATGCGGGCGGCGTTCTCGGTCAGGTAGGGGTTCTGGTCGACCTCGACCGTGAAGCCACTCATCAAGCACTCCTCGCTGGTAGGGGGATCGCCACCACCGTGATGTTGTCGCGCCCGCCGGCCTGCAGCGCGATGGCGGTCAGTGCGGCGGCGGCCCCGAGCGGGTCGGTGGTGGCGCGGGGGAGCGCGGCCGCAGCCAGCTCGACGGCGTCCTCGCGGTAGTTCCACAGGCCGTCGCTGCACAGCAGGAGGACGCCGGGGCCGTCCGGCACGAACGTCGCCAGGTCCGGGATCGGCTCGCCGCCCGCGCCGAGCCAGCGCGTGATGGCGTGGGCGCGGCGGTCGAGCGCGGCGCTGGCCGCGTCCATGACGCCGGCCGCCACGACCTCGACGGCCCACGAGTGGTCGGTGGTCAGCACGCGCGACCCCGACTCGGCGAGCCAGTAGGCCCGGCTGTCACCCACCCACGCCACGATCACCGGGCCGCCGTCGGGGGCGACCAGCGCGGCGACGAGCGTGCACGACGGGCCGTCGTCGCCGCTCCCGAGGTCCGCGACGGCGCGCGCGCCCGCGGCGACGGCCTCCCGGACGTGCTGCGGGGTGCCGGCGCCGTCGGCCGCGAGCAGCGCGTCGAGGATCACGTCGGCGGCGGCCCGGGAGGCGAGCTGCGGGTCCGGCGACGACGACACGCCGTCGCACACCACCGCAGCCACGCGGCCCGACACGTGCCGGCCCAGCGCCATCGCGTCCTCGTTGCGGGCGTGCACGAGCCCGCGGTCGCTCACGCCGGCGAGCGGCCCGAGGTCGTGCTCGACGCGGTCGGTGCCGTCCGCGGCGAGCAGGCCGCAGCCCGGGCAGTAGCCGCCGTCGGCCGCGGTGACCGGCTGCCCGCACCCCCGGCACGTTGACGGCCCGTCGACGGCGTCGCTCGTGCCGGCGCGCCGCACGCGCAGGTCGGCGCCGCAGCCCTCGCAGAACCGGTCACCCTCGACGACCGGCTCGGCGCACTCGGGGCAGTGCAGGCCCACGGCGCCGGTCACACCCAGGTCCGGGGGCGCACGGCGTTGGCCTCGTCGACGAGCGCGACCCGCCGCTCGGCGTCGGTGACCAGGCGCGCGGCGGCGCGGAGCCGCTCCTCGAGCGCGAGGCGGACCGCGCGTTCCGACCACGGGCTGCCCAGCAGCGGCGGCCCGGAAGCCGCGTCGCCCGCCGGGGCGTGGTCCAGCGCGGCGGCCAGCACGGTGGCGCGGATGTCGTGGTCGGTCACCGGGTCGAGCGGCAGCCGCTCGATCCGCGCGGCGGCCGCGCGCAGCTCCGGCTCGGCGGCGGCCTTCTTCTCGACGGCGGCCCGCACCGCGGCGAGCTGCGCGGCGACGTACTGGCTGGAGCTCTCCGGCACCGTGTCGAGCGCCGCGATCGCCTCCGGGGTCCGGCCGGCCCGCAGCGCCACCCGCGCGGCGCCGAACGCGGCGTCGGCGACGTTCGGGTCCGGGCGGCCGACCTGGCGGTAGAACCGGCCCGCGGGCTCGTCGAGGCCGGCGCACTCCGCGGTCGCGGCCAGCGCGAGCTTGGGGGCCGCCTCGCCGGGCAGCGTCGCGAGCACCGTGTCG
The DNA here is from genome assembly GCA_964247105.1 of uncultured Pseudonocardia sp. Classification (GTDB taxonomy): domain Bacteria; phylum Actinomycetota; class Actinomycetes; order Mycobacteriales; family Pseudonocardiaceae; genus Pseudonocardia. Next base: position 25,244 of record CAXTTN010000047.1, on the reverse strand, counting down.
AACGGCGGCCCCGCCGCGGCCGGGTCGCCCGCGACGAGCGCGGCGACGCCGCGGTACCAGTCCAGGCGCCAGTCCCCGGGCTCGTCGGCGGCCAGCGCGTCGATCGCGGCGACGGCGGCCGCGGCGTCACCGGCCTCCAGGTGGGCCCGCACGACCCGCAGCCGCAGTTCGAGGGTCTGTTCGGGGGCCGCGGCGGCCAGCCGCAGCACCTCCTGCGGATCGCCCGCCGACGCGGTCGCGAGCACGCCCGCCGCCGGGTCGGCGGGGTCCACCAGCGGCACCGGCAGCAGCGCGGCCACGCGTGCGGGGTCCGGCCGGCCGGCCACGACGTCGTCCGACCCCAGCAGCCCCGCGCCGAACGTGCCGCGCGGCGGCCCGAACTCCAGCGACCGGCCCGGCCGCGCGACGCCGTCCTCGGCCGAGAGCACCTCGCGCAGCACGCCGGTGAGCTGGTCGGCCATCTCGTCGGCGGTGGCGAAGCGGCGCATCGGATCCGGGTCGGTGGCGCGCAGCAGCAGCCGGTGGAACGACTCGTGCGCGACGAGCACGGGATGGTCGGCCGGGATCGGGGTGACGACACCGCGCTTGGCCGGGACGATGCCCAGCGCCAGCACGGCGAGCGTGCGACCCACCGTGAACAGGTCCGACGACGCCGACGGCCCGTCGGTGGCGATCTCCGGTGCCTGGTAGCCGACCGTGCCGTAGACGGCGCTGCGCAGGTCGTCGATCCGGATCACCGCGCCCATGTCGATGAGCTTGACCTGGCGGTCGTACTGGATCACGTTGTCCGGCTTGAAGTCGCAGTAGGCCAGGCCCAGCGAGTGCAGGTAGCCCAGCGCGGGCAGCATCTCCAGCGCGTAGGCGATGGCCTGGCCGACGGGCAGCGGCCGGATCCCGGGCCCGCGCGCCTCCACCAGCTGCTTGAGCGACGAGCCCCCGACGTACTCCATGACGATGTAGCCGACCGGCGTGCCGTCCTCGTCGGGGTGCTCGACGAAGTTGTGGATCGTGACGATGTTGGGGTGGCTGACCTGCGCGAGGAACCGCTTCTCCGCGACGGCGGCGGCCTTCGCGTCGGCGTCACCCGCGTCGAGCAGGCCCTTGAGCACCACCCAGCGGCTCTCCACCTTGCGGTCCAGCGCCAGGTAGATCCAGCCCAGGCCGCCGTGGGCGAGGCAGCCCTGCACGTCGTACTGGCCGGCCACTAGCGTGCCGGGCGTCAGCTTCGGGAGGAAGGAGTAGCGGGCGCCGTCGTTGGGGCAGAAACCCTCGGCCCGTCCGGGACGGCCCTCGCGGCCGCGCCCGACCGGCTTGCCGCAGCGGCTGCAGAAGCGCTTGTGCTCGGCCACCTGCGGATCGGCGAGGAGGGCGGTGGCCGGGTCGACGCGCGGCACCGGCGGGACGTCGACCAGGCCCACACCGAGGCGGCTGCGGGTGGAGCCCGAGACCGACGTGCGCGTCGACCCGCGCCGCGACGCGCGGGTGCTGCCGGTGCCGGTGCTGCCGGAGGCGACGGTGGCCGTGGCGGGGCCGCCGTCCGGGTCGGGCGCGGCCAGGGGCGGGAGCCCGCAGTTGTCGCAGTAGCCGTCCTCGATCGTGCCGCCGCTGCAGTCGGGCCGCACGCAGGCCCCGACATCGCGCGGGCTCGATGCGGTCATGACGGCTCCCCCACGACATCGCGCGGGCTCGATGCCGTTGCTGACGGGGCCTCGCCCAGCAGGCGCCGGTAGCCGGCCAGCGCGCGGGTGGCCGCGGCCAGGTCGGCGGGCCTGCTCCACAGCAGCCGTTCGATCTCGGCGTCGAGGGCGAGGATCCCGGGGTCCTCGGCGCGGCGCAGGCGGGCGGCCCTGGCCCGGTACGCGGTGAACCGGCCGCGCAGCTCCTCGCGGCGCTCCAGCAGCCCCGCGGCCAGCTCGTGGGCGGTGCGCAGCTCGGCCCCCGCGTCGTCGGCCGCGCGGCGGAGCGCGGCCTCGGTGGCGGCGCGCTCGCGCCAGCCGTGGGTGCCGCGCAACCGCGCGAGCGCGGCCCGCAGCTCCGGTAGCCGGTTGCCGGGCAGCGCCGGGGACGGGCCCGCGACCAGCTCCGCCGCGCGCGCGTGGCTGTGTTCGGTCTCCGCCCGGAGCGCGTCGAGGCGGTCCAGGGCCGCGGACAGGGCCGCGAGCCGCTCGTCCCAGCCGGAGCGGAGCGTCCGGAAGGCCTCCAACCCGGCGACCGCGGCGGTGATCTCGCGGTCGAGCGCGGCCAGAGCGGCGTCGGGGGACCCGTCGGCCAGCGAGAGGGGATCGGTGGCCGCCACCCGGCCCAGCTCGTCGAGGCGGGCGGTCAGGGCGGCGACGGGCGCGGCGTCCGGGTCGGTGGGGGGCAGGCCCAGCTCGGCGACGAGCCGGCGCGCGGCCGCGACCCGCTCCATCCGCCGCGCCAGCCCGGCGACGTACGGCGCGTGGACGGCCTCGCAGCGATCGACGAGCGTGCTGACCTGAGCGAACGCGGTGTCCATCCGCGCCGCGAGCCGGGTGAGCGAGAGCGTCTCGATCCGTTCGGCGTCGCCGGTGAGGCCGCGCTCGGACAGCGCGACGGTGCTGCGGCCCACCTCCACGGACTCCGTGGCCAGCAGCCGGTGCAGCTCCGCGAGCTCCCGCTCGCCGGGGCGCGCACGGCGGGCCCGCACCTGCTCGGCCGCCTGCACGGCGCCCTGGAACGCGGAGAAATCGCGCCACAGGCCGGCCAGCGCCACCGCCGCCGGGGCCCACAGCGCAGCGGTGCGGCCGGTGACCGGGGTGTCGGCGAGCATCCGGTGACCGGGGTGCCGGTCGAGCTCGACGAGGGACTCCGCGATGCGGCGCGCGGCATCGACGCGGCGGGCCAGCTCGGCGTCCAGCCACGCGGTGCTGCGGTTCTCCTCCACCGTCGCGGAGGATAGCCGAACCGTGATGTTCAGGACCGGGACGCTCAGCTCGCGAGCCGGTAGCCCGCCTCTTCGACCGCGGCGTGCACCTGCGCGTCGTCGAGGGGGTGGGTGCTGATGACGGTGACGGAGCCCGTCGGCAGGTCGACCTGCACCTGCGACACCCCCTCGATCCCGCCGATCTCCTCGCTCACCGAGGCCACGCAGTGCGCGCACGTCATCCCGTTGACCGTGTAGCTGCTCTCGGTCATGTGACCAATCTAGCGCGCCGCCCGCCGCACACAGCCGCGCCCTGAGCGCAGCCCGCGGCCGATGTGGTCGGCGACCCGGTATGGCGGGTAACGTGCCCGGCCAGGACATGCGACCGCCCCGCTCGCCGTGCACGATCGCTCGTCAGGCAGGTCCGGGCCACCCCAGCGGCCCCTCGGGAGCGGGCGGACGCGACCCGTTCGAGAGGATCGACTGGTGGGCGACAGGATGTTCGCGTCCGAGGGCGACCCGGTGAACGTCGGGCGGCAGGTGTCCCCCACGTGGGAGGACCGGTGGGGCCGCGGCCGCCCGCCGAACGGCGGCGACGCGGGGTCCGACGACGCCGCGGCCGGTGTCGCGCGCCGGCTGCAGGGCCGGGTCGACCGGCAGCGCTGGCTGCTCGACCGCATGCGGGCCGATCCGCTGGTGCCCGAACCCGCCGGGCTCGCCGAGCTGCTCGAGGTCGTGCGCCGGATGCGCCGCGACACCGAGAGCATCCTCATCCTGCACGGCCAGGATCCCAGCGCCCGCGCCGGTGGCGTGCAGCGCCTGCCGGAGGTGCTCGCCGAGGCGGTGCAGACGGCCGAGGAGCCCCGGCGGGTCGACGTCGCGCGCGTCCCCGAGGCCACGCTCACCCCGTCCGCGGCCACCGAGGTGATGCACGTGCTGGCCGAGCTCCTCGACCACGTCACGGCCGTCTACCCGGGCGCGCGGGTCGAGGTCTCGGGCGCCATCGAGGAGCGGGGCGGGCTGGCCGTCGAGGTACGCGCCCTCGGAGCGGCCCGCCACGATCCCGACGGTCTCGGCGGCCGCCGGGCCCTGAGCGCCGCCGAACGACTCGCCCAACGGTCGCGCTCGGGCATCGTGGTGCGCACCCCGCAGTCCGGTGGCGGTGGGCCGGTGGCGAGCATCCACTGCCCGGGCTCGGTCGTCACCGTCCCGGAGCCGGCCTGGGCGCCGCTGCCCTGGGAGAGCGAGCGGGCGCCCCAGGCCGAGCGCTTCCCGCCGGAGCGCTACGAGCCCCCGCGCGAGGAGCCGTACCTGCCGTCGTTCGCGCCGTCGGCGCTGGATCTGCCGCTGGCCGACCTGCCCCCGCTCGATTTCACCGAGCCGCCGCGGGTGAACGGCAACGGGCACGGCCCGGCGCCGCTCTACACGTCGTCGTCGGGGGTCGACGAGCTGTTCGGCCCGATGCTCGACCTCGGCCACCAACCGGCCGACGAGGTGAACTCCACCCCGATCTTCGAGGCCATCGCCTCCGCCTGGTTCCGCGAGGACGCGCCCGCGAGCGGCAACGGTTCGCTGGGGAACGGTTCGCTGGGGAACGGTTCGCTGGGCAACGGTTCGCTGGGGAACGGTTCGCTGGGGAACGGTTCGCTGGGCAACGGTTCGCTGGGCAACGGTTCGCTGGGCAACGGTTCGCTGGGCAACGGATCGCTGGGCAACGGGAGCCTCCGCAACGGCGGCCAGGCCGCGTCCAACGGTGACGGCGTGTCGGGCGGGGGCGCCCACAGCGGCGGGGCGCACCGCGGCGACAACGGCGACCGCGCCCCGCGCAACTGGGAGACGCCCAGCGACAACGAGTGGCGGGCGGCCGCCGAACGCGCCGCGCGGCCCGAACCCGAGGCCCCGACGGCGGGCGGCCTGCCCCGGCGCCGCCCGGGCAGCCAGCTCGTCCCGCCGCCGCGCGCGGGAGCGGGGATCCCGGAGCCGGAGCAGGCCGAGCGGGTGCCCGACCGGGTGCGCCAGCGCCTCTCGACCTACCAGCGCGGCCTGCGCCAGGGCCGGCACCGCGCCGAGCCCACCCGCGCCGATCCCGGCGACCCGGCCGCCTGGTAGCGCGGCTACGCGCGCAGCCGCCGCAGCAGCCGGGCGTACCCGCGCGTCGTCACGTCCGGCAGGTAGGCCCGGCCGATCGCGATGCCGATCGCCGGCAGCGCCACCGGGTCCTGGTAGGCCAGGTAGAGGGCCTCGTACCGCGGTTGGAACTTCGCCTTGAACGCGAGCAGCGTGCGGAACCCGTACACCGGCTCCAGCGTGCGCCCGGCCAGGTCGAGCACGCGGTCGAGGCGCCCGGCGTCGCCGGCGTGGTCGGACTGCGCCAGCGGCGCCCCCGACAGCGACAGGAAGCAGTAGCCCTCGTCGCGCAGGTCCCGCGCGGCCGAGGCGATGAGGAACTCCATGGCCCCGCGGAAGCCGCCCGCGCTGCGGCGGCGCATGAAGTCCAGCGTCCACCCGACGACGGCGCCGTCGCGGTGCACCGGCATCCAGCTCGTCACGCCGTGCACGGTCCGCTCGGCGTCGACGGCCACCAGGCAGCGCACCGCGCCGTCGGCCAGCTCGTCGAGCCCGCCGAGGGTGAAGCCCATCTCGGGCAGGCCCTTGTCGGCCACCCATTCCTCGCTGATCGCGCGGATCTGGTCGGTGAGCGCGAGCGGCGCGTCGGCGTAGGCGATCCACTCGGCGGTCACGCCCTCCTTCTCGGCCTTGTTCAGCGCGGTGCGGACGTCCTGCCACTTCTTCCCGGTGAACTCCAGCCCCGCCAGCGGCAGGATGGTCTCCTCGGCCACCTGCACCGAGCTCCAGCCGAGCTTCTCGGCCGCGTCCCGCGTCGCCGCCGTGACGCTGTAGAGGGCCGGGGTCCAGCCCCGCTCGCGGCAGAAGTCGCCGAACTGCTCGATGACGGCGGCGGGATCGGCGGGGCGGCCGATCGGGTCCGCGGTGGTGACCGCCACCGACCCCACCACCCGGTAGGCCAGCGCCGCCTCCGCGCCGAACCAGTAGTGGTTGCCGTTCCACGTCGTGATCCAGCCCAGGTCCGACCCGCCGCGCTCGACGAGCAGCGCCCGCGCCCGCGCCGCGTCGGCGGCGGTCTCGTCGTACCGGGGACGGGTGAACGCGCGCAGCAGCCCGGCCGCGACGACCAGCCAGAACACGGTGCCCGTCCACTCGAACAGCAGCGTGGCGCCGTAGTCCTCGGGCAGGAACGCGGGCTCCACCTCCCCGAGGTAGCCCGGCGGCAGGAACCGCAGCGGCAGCTCCGCGAGCAGCGCCGCGGTGTCGGGGGGCCGGTCGAACTGGTCGGCCAGCACCCTCCCGCCGACGACGAACAGCCCGGACAGCCCGGCGAGCAGCGCGGCGGAGACGATCGCGAGCCTGCGGTAGGTCCCGTGCGGCGCCCGGACGGCGAACTCGCGGCGGGTCAGGATCAGCAGCACCGCCACGGCGAGCGGCAGCAGCGAGGGCAGGACGATCCCGAGCACGCTCTGCGTCTCGGTGGCCCCGCCGAACACGACGAGCTGCCGTTCCGGGATGCCGCCCACGACGACCGCGAACGCCACGCCGAGCGCCGCGAGCAGGAGGTTGAGCCCGATCCCGACCAACCACGCGGCGCGCCGGCCCCGGCGCAGCCCCTCCGCGACCACGAGCAGCAGCAGGACGGGCACCACCGCCGCGATCGCCGGGCCCGCGCCGAACAGCCGCAGCTGCGCCTGCAGCTCGCGGCACTCCTCCAGCGGCGCGTGCAGGCAGACCCGCTGCACCGTCGCGGCCGACGGCGGCGGTGACAGCACGATGTACTGCAGCACCGACAGCGGCCCGATCGGTGCCTGCGCCAGCGCCGCGACCACCGGGCCCACCGCGGACCCGACGACGAGCAGCGCCACCAGCACGCGGGTCTCCGAGCGCGACGGCCGCCCGGGCCGGATCGGGCCCCGCCCGAACACCCACCGGCCGCCGGCGAGCCCGACGAGGCCCGCGTGCAGCGCCACCACGTCGGACATCTGCCCCGAGTACGCCACCACCATCACGAGCCCGACGAGCACCACCACCCGCAGCCGGCGCCGCCACAGCGCCGACAGCCCGCTGCTGGCCGCCAGCGCGAGCCCGGCCGCCCCCGGCGTGATGCCGATGGCCACCTGGTGCGACAGCGCGGTGGCCCACGAGCCGCCCGCCGCCGCACCCGCCGCCACCAGGCCGACGGCGGTCAGCGTGCCGAGCACCTGCGTGCCCACGAGCACCGCGAGCGTGCGCAGCGAGCCGATCCGGCGCTCGGCGACGCTGCCTCCGACCAGCACCAGCGCCCCCGCGGCCAGGTAGCCCGCCGGGCCGCCCCACCACAGCATCGCCGTCAGCGGGGTCCACCAGTGGCCGTCGGCGAGCGGCCCGACACCGGTCGCGACCGCGTGCATCGTGCCCGGCCACGAGCCGGTCGCCAGCCCGAGCGACCAGGCCAGCGCCACCACCGACACCGAGAGCGGCGCGCGGCGGGCGGCGCGGCGGGCGGCGGCCGGCAGCCCGGCCGTGCGACGCCGCAGGTTCGTCGGGACCGCACGCACCCCCTGATCATGCCCTCGATCGCGCGGGGCCCGCCCGGAGCCCCCGGCAGCGGAGCCGCCCGTTCGACCCCGCTCGGTAACGTGTCGGTCGCCCGGTGCGACGACCTCCGGGGAAGAACGTGGGAGGTTCCGTGGAGGTCGACCATCCGGATCAGCGGCGACGCCGCGCGCGCCGACGCGGCACCGACCGCGTCGAGGACGCCGTCGCCTGGCTGCTCACCGCGCTCGCGCTGATCACCGCACTGGGCGCGCTGGCCGTCGGCGTCGCCGGCTACTCCGAGGGCATGAACCGGGTGCGGGCCGAGGCGGCCGAGCGCAGGGCCGTCCTCGCCGTGCTCGCCGAGCCGACCACATCGCTGGGCCCGCCGCAGGTCAGGGCCACCTGGACGGGCCGGGACGGCGCCCCGGTCACCGCGCCGGTCCCGGTGCGAGGCCAGCTCCCGGCCGGCGCCCCGGTCCGGGTCTGGCTCGACGCCCGCGGCCACGTCACCGGCGCCCCGATGGACCCGGGCAACGCGGTCGTCGTCGGCTGGGTCCGCGGCGTGCTGGTGGCGCTGTGCGGCTGGTCGCTGCTCGCGCTCGCGTGGGCGGGCGTGCGCCGCCTCCTGGCCGCCCGCAACGCGGCGGCGTGGGCCCGGGAGTGGGAACGCGTCGAGCCGTCCTGGAGTGGCCGGGCCCCGGGTGACACCCTGGCGGGGTGACCTACGACGTCCAGGCCGTCCGTGACCGGTTCCCCGCGCTGAAGGCGGGTTACGCCCACTTCGACGGCCCGGGCGGCTCCCAGGTGCCCGACGCCGTCGCCGACGCGGTGGCGCGCGCCATGACCTCCCCGCTGGCCAACCGCGGCCGGGTCACCGCGGCCGAGCGCGCCGCGGACGCGATCGTGCGGGACGCGCGGGCGGCGATGGCCGACCTGCTCGGCGCCGATCCCCGCGGCATCGTGTTCGGCCGCAGCATGACCCAGCTGACCTTCGACGTCGCGCGCACGCTCGCGGCCGGCTGGGCGCCGGGTGACGAGGTGGTCGTCACCCGGCTCGACCACGACGCCAACATCCGGCCCTGGGTGCTCGCCGCCGAGGCCGTCGGGGCCGTGGTGCGCTGGGCCGACTTCGACCCGGCCACCGCCGAGCTCACCGAGGACGACGTGGCGGCCGTGCTGTCGCCGCGCACGAGGCTCGTGGCGGTCACGGCGGCGTCCAACCTGGTCGGGACGCGGCCGCCGGTCCGGGCGATCACCGACCTCGCGCACGAGGTCGGTGCGCTGGCCTACGTCGACGGCGTCCACTTCACCGCGCACGCGGGCGTGCACGTCGACGCGCTGGGCGCGGACTTCTACGCCTGCTCGCCCTACAAGTTCCTCGGCCCGCACTGCGGCGTCGTGGCGGCGGCCCCCGCGCTGTGGGAGTCGCTGCACCCGCCGAAGCTGGCGCCCTCCAGCGACGACGTACCGGAGCGGTTCGAGCTGGGCACGCTGCCCTACGAGCTGCTCGCGGGCACCACCGCGGCCGTCGACTTCCTGGCCGGGCTCGCCCCGGGCACGGGGGAGCGGCGGCAGCGGCTGCTGGTGTCGATGCACGCCGTCGAGGCCTACGAGGACGGGTTGCGCGCGCGCATCGAGGCCGGCCTCGCCGAGCTGCCCGGCGTGCAGATGCACTCCCGCGCCGCCCACCGCACCCCGACCCTGCTCGTCGGTCTCGGCGGCCGGGAGCAGGAGGCCTACGCGTTCCTCGCCGAGCGCGGTGTCAACGCCCCCGCCAGCAGCTTCTACGCGCTGGAGGCCTCGCGGCGCCTCGGCCTGGGCGACACGGGGGCGCTGCGCATCGGGCTGGCGCCGTACGTGAGCACCGACGACGTCGACCGCCTGCTCGCCGCCCTGCGCGCCTTCGTGGCGGGGTAGCCGGCGTGGCCGGCGGCACGCGGGAGGCCGGGCGCTCGGTCCTCGACGGAGCGCTGGCGGTGCTCGGCGCCTTCTCCCCCGAGCGCCCCGAGCTGACGCTGGGCGCGATCGCCGACACCACCGGCCTGCCGTCGGCCACCGCGTACCGGCTCGTGGCCGAGCTGGTCGAGTGGGGTGCGATCGAGCGGGTGGCCCGCGGGAGGTACCGGATCGGGCTTCGGCTGTGGCAGGTCGGCGCGCTGGCGCCGGTGGCGCGCGACCTCCGCGACGCCGCGCTGCCCTCGATGCAGGACCTCGCGGCGGCGACCGGCCACCTCGTGCACCTCGTCGTCCGCGACGGCGTGGCGGCGCTGTTCCTGGAGCGGCTCGCCGGGCACGTGCCGGTCAGGGTGCGCTCACGCGTGGGCCGCAGGCTGCCGCTCCACGCCAGCGGCCCGGGCAAGGTCCTGCTCGCCCACGCCCCGGCCGAGGTCCTCGACGCGGTGGTCGACAGGGGGCTCCGGCGTCTCGCGTCGGGCACGATCACCGACCCCGACCGGCTGCGCGAGGCGCTCGCCGACATCCGGCGCGCGGGCTTCTGCCTGTCCCGGAACGAGATGACCGAGGGCACCTCGACGGTCGCCGCGCCGATCAGCGGCCCCGATGGGCAGGTCGTGGCCGGCCTGTCGGTGGTGGTGCCCAGCACGACGGAGAACCTGCAGCTGCTGGTGCCCGCCGTCCGGGTGGCGGCGGCCGGGGTCACGCGCGCTCTGCGCTGAGTGGGAGAAGAGGCAGACAAGCCCGGACACCCGTGTCGATACTCCCCGCCATGACAACGGAGTCGGAACCACGGCAGGTGACGGGCGCGCGCAGGGGCTGGGTGGCGCCGCTGTGCTGGTTGACGATCGCGCTGGAGGGGTTCGACCTCGTCGTCCTCGGCGTGGTG
>CAXTTN010000047.1:0-14921 GCA_964247105.1 uncultured Pseudonocardia sp. | reverse complement strand
CCGGGGTCGGCCGCGCTCTCCGCTGAGTGGGAAGGAGTCCTGACGGCAGGTCCCGGACGTGCCGATACTGCGCCGATGACAACGGAGTCGAGAGCGGACACCATCGCCACCGGGAACCGGTGGGTGGCACCCCTGTGCTGGTCGGCCATCGCGCTGGAGGGCTTCGACCTCGTCGTGCTCGGCGTGGTCATCCCGTCGCTGTTGAAGGAGCCGACCTGGGGCCTGAACCCCGGCACGACGGCCCTGATCGCGACGGTGGGGCTGGTCGGGGTGATGGTCGGGGCGCTGACGGTCGGGCCGCTCACCGACGTGATCGGGCGGCGCCGGGCGATGATCGGCACGGTCGTCGTGTTCTCGGTGCTGACGCTGGCCTGCGCGTTCGCGCCCGACCCGTGGACCTTCGGCGTGCTCCGCTTCCTCGCCGGCCTCGGGCTGGGCGGCGTGCTGCCCGTCGGGCTCGCCATGGTCAACGAGCACGCCCGCAACGGGCGCGCCGGCAGTGCCACCACCACGATGATGACCGGCTACCACGCCGGCGCCGTGCTCGCGTCGCTGCTGGGCATCCTGGTGATCCCGGCGCTGGGATGGCGGCCGATGTTCGTCATCGGCGCGGTGCTGGCCGTGCTGCTGCTGCCGCCGCTGGTCCTGCGGCTGCCCGAGTCGGAGGTCTTCCGGGTCGAGCGGGGTACCCGCCGTGACAACCCCGTCGCCGTGCTGTTCGAACCGGGCTACCGCCGCGCGACCCTCGCCTTCTGGCTGGCGTCGATCATGGGCCTGTTGCTCGTGTACGGGCTCAACACCTGGCTGCCGCAGATCATGATCGCGGCCGGCTACGACCTGAGCAACTCCCTCGCCCTGCTGCTCGTGCTCAACGTCGGCGCGGTGCTCGGCCTGCTCGTCGCGGGCCAGGTCGCGAACCGGATCGGTACCCGCATCGCGGCGCTGGTGTGGTTCGTCCTGGCCGCGGTGTTCCTCGCCCTGCTGACCGTCCGCCTGCCGGGCGCGGCCATCTACGTCACGGTGCTGCTGGCCGGGGTGTTCACGTTCAGCTCGCAGGTGCTCGTCTACGCCTACGTCGGGCAGCGCTACCCCGACGCCGCGCGGGCCACGGCGCTGGGTGCGTCGAGCGGGGTGGGGCGGATCGGGGCCATCGCCGGCCCGCTGGTCACCGCGCCGCTGCTGGCGGCCGGCATCGCGTTCCCGTGGGGCTTCTTCGTGTTCGCCGCCGTCGCGGCGATCGGCGCGGCGGGGGTGGCGGCGGCCGGGCGCACCACCTCGTGAGGACCGTGCGCGACGCCACCTTCGAGGTCATGCGCCGCTACGGCCTGACCACGATCTTCGCCAACCCGGGCTCGACCGAGGTGGCGTTCCTCGTCGACCTGCCCGACGACGTCGAGTTCGTGCTGGCGCTGCACGAGGGCTCGGTGGTCGGCATCGCGACGGGCTGGGCGACGGCGCACGACCGGCCGGCGCTGGTCAACCTGCACACCACGGCCGGGCTGGGCAACGCGGTCGGCGCGCTGGCCACCGCGCGGGTCAACCGCGTTCCGCTGGTGGTGGTCGTGGGGCAGCAGGACCGCCGCCACCTCGCCCACCGGCCGTTCCTGGCCGGCGAGCTGGAGGGCCTGGGCGGGCGCTACCCGGTGTGGGTGAACCAGCCCGCGCGCCCGCAGGACGTGCCGGGCGCGGTGGCGCGCGCCTGGCACGAGGCCCGGGACGGCCGCGGCCCGGCGCTGGTGATCGTGCCCAGCGACGACTGGGGGGCGGTCGCCGACGAGGAGACGCCGGCGGCCCCCGTCGTGCTGCGCCGGGCCGGCGCCGTCGACCCGGGGGTGATCGACGAGCTGGCCGCGCTCCTGGACGGCGCGGCGTCCCCGGCGCTGGTGGTGGGCGCGGACGCCGACGACACCGGCACGTGGGCCGCGCTGGTGGCCCTGGCGCAGCGGCTGGGCTGCCCGGTGTGGCAGGAGCCCTTCGCCGCCCGCGCCGGGTTCCCGCAGGACCACCCGCAGTTCGCCGGGCACCTCCCGGCCGGCCGCGCCCGGCTGCGGGCGGCGCTGGCGCCGCACGACGTCGTGCTCGCGGTGGGCGCGCCCGTGTTCCGGCAGTACCCGTACGAGCCGGGCCCGCTCGTCGTGCAGGGCACGCGGGTGGCCATGGTCACCGCGGAACCCGAGGACGCCCACCACAGCCCCGTCGACCTCGCGGTGCTGGCCCGGCCCGAGCCGGTCTGCCGCGCGCTGGCCGAGCGGGTGGCGGCGCGGCCGGTGACGTTCGGCCCCCTCGACCGGACGCCGCCCGCACCGCCGGGGCCGGGCGAGGCGCTGCGGGCGGCGCACGTGCTGGCCGAGCTGGCCGAGCGGACCGCCGCCGACACCGTCGTCGTCGAGGAGACGCCGTCGAGCCGACCCGACCTGCACCGGCTGCTGCCCGCCCGGCGGCCGCTGGGGTTCCTCTCGGCGGCGATGGGCGGGCTCGGGTTCGCGCTGCCCGCGGCGGTCGGGGTGCGCATGGCGCGTCCCGGGACGCCGGTCGTCGCGGTGGTGGGGGACGGGTCGTCGCTCTACGGGATCCAGGCGCTGTGGAGCGCGGCCCACTACCGCTGCGGCGTGCTGGTCGTCGTGCTCGCCAACGGCCGGTACGCGGTGATGGACCGGCTCGCCGAGCGTCACGGCGGCAAGGCCCCCTGGCCCGCGTTCACCGAGGTGAGCGTCAGCGGGATGGCCCGCGCGCTGGGGTGTCCGGCGGTGCGCGTCGAGGACCACGCCGAGCTGCTGCGCGTGCTCGACGACGTGGTGCCGACGCTGGTGGGCCGGGCCGAGCCGCTGGTGGTGGAGGTCGCCGTCGCGGCGGATCCCACGTTCGAGCCGTAGCGGCGGGCCTGTCCGTGGTGGGAGCGCTCGCCGTTCAGCCCTCGGGCTCGACGGGACCGTCCGGGTGGCGGCGGAACAGCGGCGGCAGGTAGCGGAGCATCAGCGTCGACCACGTCAGGTGGGTCAGCAGGGGCGCCTGGATGCCGCCGCTCGCCCGGCGCTGCAGGCCGAAGAGGGTCCCCATCACGCCGGACGCGAGCACCAGCGCCGGGTTGCGGGTGGCGACCGTGGCCAGCATGTAGACACAGGTGGACGCGACCACGGAGTTCTTCTCGCGCAGCGCCGCGTAGAGCGCGCCGCGGAAGAACACCTCCTCGGCCGCGCCGTTGGTCAGTGTCGTGAGCAGCACCAGCCGGTCGTCGCCCTGGTCGGCGTACTGCAGGACCGAGGAGATCGCGCGGTCGAGCACCGGGATCCGGCGCGCCACCAGCGCGGCGGCGTAGAACACCCCGAACGCCCCGGCGCCCAGCAGCACCGGCGTCACCACGGGCCGTCGCAGGTCCCCACCGGGCCGCTGCATCCAGCCCAGGTGCAGCGGCCCGGACGCCAGCCCGCCGATCACCCAGGTGGCCGCCGTGGCGGCGGTCAGGCCGTAGAACTGCGCCGAGTCCGGTCTCGTCGACAGGGACGCCCCCAGCACCCCGGCCCCGGCCAGCGCGGTGCCGGCCACCACGCGACGTCGGCGGTGGAAGGCGGCGTCGGTCTCCCAGTGGTCGCGGGGCACCTTGTCGACGAGCCACGTGGGCAGCACCCGGCTCGCCCGGTCCCGGATCGTCACGCGCGCGCCGCCTTCGCCCGCTCACCGAGGGCGGCCAGCACGGCCTGGTCGTAGTCCATGGGTTCGAACGGTACGAGCCCGCGGATGCTGTCGTCGCGCACCACCACCTCGTTGCTCATGGAGTCGATCAGCGAGCGGCCGGTCTGCACGTCCACGCTCGTGACGAGCGAGAGCCAGCGCGACGAGAGCTGCGGCGACAGCAGCGGAACCGGGACGACGATCAGCGTGCGGCCCTCGATGACCGCCACGCGGCGCAGCATCTCCACGTACTCCAGGACCTCGGGCCCGCCGACGTCGAAGGCGCGCCCGGCCGTCTCCGGCACGGCGAGGACTCCGACGAGGTAGCGCACCACGTCGGCGATCGCGATCGGCTGCGTGCGGGTGCGCACCCAGCGCGGCGTGATCATCGCGGGCAGGTGCTCGACGAGCTGCCGGGTCATCTCCCACGAGATGCCCCCGTGCCCGACGATGATGCCGGCCCGCAGCGTGGTGACCGGCACACCGGCCGATCCGAGCAGCTTCTCGACCTCGCGGCGGCTGCGGAGGTGGTCGGAGAGGTCGTCGGAGTCGTCGCCGAGCCCGCCCATGTAGACGATCCGCCCGACGCCCGCGTCCCTGGCCGCCGTGGCGAACGTGCGCGCGGCCTCGGCGTCGCGGCGCCGGAAGTCGGCGTCGCCCAGCGAGTGGACGAGGTAGTAGGCGGCGTCGCAGCCGGCCAGGGCGGCAGCCAGCGAGTCGGCGTCGTGGACGTCGCCCTGCACGGCCTTGCCCGCCCCGCCGTAGCTCTCGGGCCGCCGCGTCATGGCCAGCACCTCGTGCCCGGCCGCTTCCAGAGCGGGGCACAGCCGCCCGCCGACGAACCCGGACGCACCGGTGACCAGTACACGCATGCCACCCACCCTCCCGCGCGGGAGCCGCAGGCGCGACCGCTGGTGGCCCATCCCACCGCATCGAGCCCGCGCGATGCGGCTGAGCGGCCCCCAGGACCGCATCGAGCCCGCGCGATGCGGTCGACGGTGGCCGGGAAGCGCATCGAGCCCGCGCGATGCGTCAGGCGCGGTGGCCGGCCGCCCTGGTGTGCTCGAAGATGAGGTTGGTCTCCGTCCCGGCGATCGCCGGGTCCCTGTTCAGGTGGTCGCCGACGAAGGCGCGCAGCTCGTCGGTGCTCGCCGTGGCCACGTGCACGAGGAAGTCGTTGGCCCCGGCCACGAAGTACACCTCCAGCACCTCCGGACGCGCGCTCAGCCGGGCGGTGAACTCCCGCATCGCCCCGCGGGCGCCGGGCTGCAGCCGGATGGCGATCATGGCCTGCAGGTCGTGGCCCAGGGCCCGGGGGTCGATGTCGGCGTGGTAGCCGCGGATCACCCCCGCCTCCCGCAGCGCCCGGACGCGGGCGAGGCACGTGGACTGCGCGATGCCGGCGCGGGCGGCCAGGTCCTTGTTCGAGACGCGCGCGTCGTCGGCGAGGAGGCGGAGCAGCGCGCGGTCGGTGGCGTCGAGCGTCGCCGCGCTCTTCCCCGCGGCGACGTCGGCAGCGCGGCGAACTTCCTGCGGCGGCAGGGCTTTCGCAGCCCGTGGCCCAGCAGGTGGGAGTGCCATGGCCAGCCTCCAGCGAATCATCTGCGGTTCTCTTGCATCCTATCGCCAGGATCTTCAGGATGGGGGCATGAGAATCGGTGTGCCTCGTGAGGTCAAGAACAACGAGTTCCGCGTCGCGCTGACCCCCGCCGGGGCGCACGAGCTCATCCGCTCCGGGCACGACGTGCACGTCGAGCAGGGCGCCGGGCTCGGCAGCTCGATCACCGACGCCGATTTCGAGGCCGTCGGCGCCCGCATCCTCGACGACGCCGACAAGGTCTGGGCGTCCGCGGACCTGCTGCTCAAGGTGAAGGAGCCGGTCGCGCAGGAGTACCACCGCCTCCGCGAGGGCCAGGTGCTCTTCACCTACCTGCACCTCGCCGCGTCGCTGCCCTGCACCCAGGCACTGCTCGACTCCCGCACCACGTCCATCGCCTACGAGACCGTCCGGCTGGCCGACGGGTCGCTGCCGCTGCTCGCCCCGATGAGCGAGGTCGCGGGCCGGCTGGCCCCGCAGGCCGGCGCGAACGCGCTGCTCGCGGCGTCCGGCGGCCGCGGCGTGCTGCTCGGCGGCGTCCCCGGCGTCCGCCCGGCGTCCGTCGTCGTGATCGGCGCGGGCGTCTCCGGCCAGAACGCCGTCGCGATGGCCGTCGGCCTGGGTGCCGACGTCGCCGTCCTGGACCTCGACGTCACCAAGCTCCGCCACCTCGACGACCGTTACGCGGGCCGCGTGAAGACCGTCGTGTCCAACGCCCACGAGCTGGAGAAGGCCTGCCTGGACGCCGACCTCGTCATCGGCGCCGTGCTCGTCCCCGGCGCCCGCGCACCGCGCCTGGTGAGCAACGAGCTGGTCAGCCGGATGAAGCCCGGCTCCGTGCTCGTCGACATCGCCATCGACCAGGGCGGCTGCTTCGAGGACTCGCGCCCCACCACGCACGCCGAGCCGACCTATCCCGTGCACGGCTCGGTCTTCTACTGCGTCGCGAACATGCCCGGCGCGGTGCCGCACACCTCCACCTACGCGCTGACCAACGCCACGCTGCCCTACGTGCTGAAGCTCGCCGACCAGGGCTGGGAGGCCGCGCTGGCCGCCGACCCGGCGCTGGCCCAGGGCCTGTCGACCCACGAGGGCCGGCTGCACAGCGAGCAGGTGGCCCGCGACCTCGGCCTGGAGTACACCCCGCGCTGATCCCCGTTCGACGGGCCGCGCCGCGGTCCACATAGGGTGCCGCCGTGCCTGCCGAGTGGTGGTTCATCCTCCTCGCGGTCGCGGTCGCCCTCCTGGTACTCGGGGCGGTCGCGTTCGTCATCCGGCGGGAACACCGAGCGGTCGCCGACGGGGACCGCCTGCCAGCCGAGGAAGAGGACATGCCCCTACCCGCCGTCGTCGTCAATCCCACGAAGGTCGACGGCGACACCCGCGGCCGCATCACCTCCGTGTGCACGGACCTGGGCTGGGCCGAACCGCTCTGGCTCGAGACCACCGTCGACGACCCGGGCACCGGCCAGGCGCAGGACGCCGTGGACAAGGGCGCGGACGTCGTGCTCGCCTGCGGCGGCGACGGCACCGTCCGCGCCGTCGCGCAGGCGCTGGCCGGCACCGGGGTGGCGATGGGGCTGGTGCCGCAGGGCACCGGCAACCTGCTCGCGAAGACCCTCGGCACCCCGCTGGAGCTGGTGCCCGCCGTCCGGCTCGCCCTCACCGGCGACGACCGCCCGATCGACGTCGGCCGCGTGCGCGTCGACGGCGCCGACGAGGAGCACGTGTTCCTCGTCATGGCCGGCACCGGGTTCGACGCGGCGATCATGGAGAACACCCCCGAGGGGCTCAAGAGCCGGGTCGGGCCGCTCGCCTACGTCGTGTCCGGCCTGCGGGCCATGCGCGGGCGCCGCACCCGCGTCACCCTCACCTTCGACGACGGCCCGCCCACGCGCCGCCGCACGCGCACCGTGCTCGTCGGCAACAGCGGGACGCTGCTCGGCGGGCTGGTGCTCATGCCGGCCGCCAGCATCGACGACGGCCGGCTCGACATCGTCAGCCTGGCGCCGAGCGGTCTCGCGGGCTGGGTGGCGGTCGCCGCGCGGGTGGCCACCCGCAAGCGCCGCGGCCACGAGCGCGTGGAGCACTGGCAGGCCGAGACGATCGTCATCGAGGCCGACGAGCCGCAGCCCTCCCAGATCGACGGCGACCCGATCGGCGAGGTCGCCGAGCTGCGGATGCGGGTGGACCCGGGGGCGCTCGTGGTGAGGGTCGCGGACGTCACGCCCGAGCAGGCGCCCGAGTCGGGATAACGTCGGTGGGGTGCGCACGGTCTACGTCATCGGGATCGGCTCGGGCGACCCCGAACACCTGACGCTGCAGGCCGTCGCCGCGATGAACCGCGTCGACGTGTTCTTCACGATCGACAAGGGCGTCCCGGACCTCGCCGGGCTGCGCGCGGAGCTGCTGGCCCGCCACGTCACCCGCCCGCACCGGGTCGTCGAGGTGCCCGATCCCGCCCGTGACCGCACGGCGGCCGCCTACGAGGCCGCGGTCGTCGACTGGCAGGAGCGGCGCGAGGAGCAGTACGCGGCGATGATCGGGGATCTGCCGGACGGCGCGTGCGGCGCCTTCCTCGTCTGGGGCGATCCCGCGTTGTACGACGGCACGCTGCGGATCCTGCAGAACATCGGCGGCCCGTTCGAGGTGGTCTCGATCCCGGGTATCAGCAGCGTGCAGGCCCTCGCGGCCGCCCATCGCTTGATCCTCAACCGGGTGGGCCGCCCGTTCACGGTCACCACCGGGCGGCTCCTCTCGGCCCGCGGGTTCCCGGCCGACGCCGACGACGTCGTCGTGATGCTGGACTCCCGCTGCGCGTTCGCCGAGCTGCCCGACACCGACCTCGACATCTACTGGGGCGCCTACGTCGGCTCCGCGGACGAGGTGCTCCTCCACGGCGACCTGCAGGCGGTCAAGGACGAGATCCGCCGCGTCCGGGCCGGTGAGCGGGCGCGCAAGGGCTGGATCATGGATACCTACCTGCTGCGACGCCGGCTGCTCGAGAGGCGACCGTGAACGTGCTCCTGCTGGGGGGCACCGCGGAGGCCCGGCAGCTGGCGTCGGCGCTGCACGGCCGGGCGGGCCTGGCCGTGACGTCGTCGCTGGCCGGGCGCGTGGCCGTGCCGCTGCTCCCGCCGGGCGACGTCCGGATCGGCGGCTTCGGCGGTGTCGACGGGCTGCGGCGCTGGCTGCGGGACAACGCCGTCGACGCCGTGGTGGACGCGACGCACCCGTTCGCCCCGGCGGTGACCGACCACGCGGTGGCGGCGACCGCCGCGCTGGACGTGCCGCTGCTGGTGCTGCGGCGCGAGGGCTGGCGGGCGGGCCCCGGCGACCGCTGGCACCGCGTGCCCGACGCGGCCGCCGCGGCCGCGTTGCTGCCCGGGTTGGGGCGGCGGGTGTTCCTGGCCACCGGCCGCGGTTCCCTCGCCGCGTTCGCCGGGCTGGATCGCTGCTGGTTCCTGCTCCGCGCGGTCGACCCGCCGCCCCCGCCGCTGCCGGTGCACCACCACCTGCTGCTCGACCGCGGGCCGTTCACCGCCGACGCCGAGCGCGCGCTGCTCCGCGAGCACCGCGTCGAGGTGGTGGTCAGCCGGGACAGCGGTGGGGCGATGACGGCCGCGAAGCTCGTGGCGGCCCGCGAGCTCGGCCTGCCGGTGGTGCTGCTGGACCGCCCGCCCGCGCCCGCGGTGCCCACGGTCGCGACGGTCGACGACGCGGTGCGCTGGCTGGTGGCACGGTGCGCGGCGTGAACCCCACGCCCTACGCCGCCGTCGACCGCGACGTCCTGGACGGGAACCTGGCCGCGATGGCCGCCTCGGCACGCACGCGCGGCCTGGACCTGCGCCCGCACGCCAAGACCCACAAGTGCGCCGAGATCGCGCGGCGACAGCTGGCGGCGGGGGCGGCGGGGCTGACCGTCGCCACCGTCGCCGAGGCCGAGGTGTTCGCCGACGCCGGGTGTGACGACCTGTTCGTCGCCTACCCGCTGTGGGTGGACGCGGCCCGCGGCGACCGGGTGCGTGAGCTCGCGGAGCGGGTGGTGCTGCGGGTCGGCGTCGAGTCGGCGGAGGGAGCCGAGGCGCTCGCGCGGCACGCCGGGCCGGTCGACGTCCTGGTGGAGGTCGACTCCGGCCACCACCGCACCGGCGTCGCGCCCGACGACGTCGGGGCGGTGGTGGCGGCCGCGGAGCGGGCGGGCCTGCGGGTCCGCGGCGTGTTCACCTTCCCGGGGCACGGCTACGGGCCGGGACAGGCGTCGGTCGCCGCGGCCGAGGAGGGCGATGCACTCGCGGCGGCCGTCCGGTGCGCGGGCATCGGCCTCGACGTGGTGAGCGGCGGGTCCACCCCTACCGCGGCCCTGACCTCGCCGGACCTCACCGAGCTGCGGCCGGGCGTCTACGTCTTCCAGGACGCCCAGCAGTGGGAGCTGGGCACGTGCTCCCCCGACCGGATCGCGCTGACGGTCGCCGCCACCGTCGTCAGCCGCCGCCCCGGCCACGTCGTGCTGGACGCGGGCAGCAAGGCGCTCGGGGCCGACCGCCCGGCCTGGACCACGGGCTTCGGCCGCCTCCTCGACGCGCCCGACGCCCGGATCGTCGCCCTCTCGGAGCACCATGCGACCGTGAGCTGGCCCGATGGCGCACTGCCCGCCTTCGGCGAGGTCGTGCGGGTGGTCCCCAACCACGTCTGCTCGGCGGTGAACCTCGCGGCCGAGCTGGTGATCGTCTCCGGCGGCGCGGAGGTGGACCGCTGGGCGGTGGCGGCCCGCGGCGCCAACACCTGATCATCGAACGGCATCGAGCCCCCGCGATGCCGTGCAGCCGCCCGTCGGAACAGCATCGAGCCCGCGCGATGCGGCGGGTCAGCGTTCGAACTCGGCTCGGACGCCGACCAGGCGGACCACCCACGACGTGCCCTCCACCCGCTCGCGCCCGATCCCTACCCGCACCTCGGAGCCATCGGGTGGTTCGACGAGCCCCGGCAACAGCGTGTCGGCTCCGAAGTGCGCTAGCGGGCCGTGGGGGGAGCGACCAGACGAACCACCGACGAGGCCAGGCGCAAGCTGCCCACCGCGGTCGGGTGGAACGGGAACGGGTCGGCCAGGCCCTGCAGGTCGGGGCCCAGGCCGTCGGCCGCGCGGTCCTCCATGCCCGTGCCGGTCGAGCACAGGGGGCGCAGCGTGGGCGTGGCCACCGCGAACCCGTACTTCCCGGCCCCCGCGCCCAGCACGCCGTTGAGCCGGTCGTTGCGCTCGGTCAGCAGCTCGATCTTGTCGCGGTCCAGGCCGGGGAAGCCCGCCACCCGCGTGTCCGGGCAGTCGGCGTCGGGCCGGAACGGCTCGTAGGAGGTCGTGACGATCACCTGGGGCCGCCCGGGCAGCTCCGAGAGGTCGAGGAGCAGGTCGCCGTAGGCGCGGTCGAACGCGGCCAGGCGGTAGTCGAACTCGCCCTGGGTGAGCTGGTCCGCGCAGTCGGGCACGCCGTAGCAGTAGCGCAGGAAATCGGTCCAGCCCACGTCGTTCGGGCCGATCGCCACCACGACGAACCGCAGGCCCTGCACCTGCTCGAGCACGCCGACCTGGGCCGGGACCCTGCTTCCCCCGACGTCCTGGGGCCCGCGCAGCCCGTCGTTGACCGTCGCCCCGGGGCAGGCGAGGTTGAGCACGCGGGCGGGCAGCAGGTGTCCGACCTCGGCGGCGAGGGAGTCGGTGCTGCGGCTGCAGGTGGCGTCGTCGGGGCGGGCGTCCGGGCCCGCGGCGGGGACCGGCGCGCCGCCCACCCGCGCGGCCCGCGAGTCGCCGATCACGGCACCGGCGTAGCCCGACAGCGGCGGCCCGACGCGTTCGGGCGTGAGGTGGTAGGCGCCGACGATCTGCGCGAGCGACGTCACGCCCGACAGCCCGCGCACCGCCCCGGTGTAGGCGAGCGCCCCGGACACGCACCAGGCCAGCACGGACACGGTCACGGCGACGGCCGTCATCCCGCCCGCCGTCCGGACGCAGCGGGCCCAGATCGCCGCGAGGGTCTCGGCCGGGTTCGCCCACGGTCCCGCCACCGAGCGGCTCTGGCGCCGCAGCACGAGCAGCGTCCGCAGGCCGGCCGCCAGCCCGGACGCGGTGAGGGTGAACGCGAGCAGCCCGAGCCCGCCCCACACGAACCAGGTGACGAAGCCGCCGGTCACGGCCCCGACGGCCGCGGCGGCGACGCGCGGGGCCTGCTGCGGGTCGAACACGGCGTCGGAGTCGGCGTTGCGCTGCACCGGGCCCATCGTCAGCTGCGGGCGCAGCGGGCCGTAGACCTGCAGCCGGTCGAGGTCCAGCGCGGTGTTGCCGACCTGGACGAGCCGGGCCGGGCCGGCCAGCGTCGGCTGCGGCGGCCGCGCGCCGACCGTGACGTGCTGGCCGAACGCGTCGACGTCCTGCGCGGGGGTCAGCGCGACCACCACCGGCATCCCGACGAGCAGGCAGAACGCCACCAGCGCGGCGGTCGGGCCGTGGCGGCGGATCGCGTGCCTCAGCGCTTCCCCCTGACCGATTAGGACCGCCCCAGGATGCGTGGCACCGGCGCCCGGCGCAACCGCGTCACGCGGAGGCGCGCACGGCGAGCAGCGCGATGTCGTCCCCCCGCGGACCGGGGGAGAAGCGCTCCACCTCCTCCCGGACGCCCGCCACCAGCGGCCCAGCGCCGGTCGCGGCCGTGGCGCCCGCCACCGCCAGCAGCCGTTCGGCGCCGTAGTGCTCGGTGCCGTGGCGGCGCTCGGTGACCCCGTCGGTGTAGAGGAGCAGCGTGTCGCCGGGGGCCAGGTGGTGGCGGGTGGCGTGCAGCGCCACGCCGGGCACCAGCCCGACCGCCGTGCCGAACGCCCCCACCAGCTCCGCCGTGCCGCCGGCCCGCACCAGCACCGGCTGCAGGTGCCCGGCCAGCACCAGCTCGACGTCGAGCCCGGGCGGCCCGGCCGCCCGGCTGACCACGGCCGCCGCCACCGTGCAGTACTGGAGCGGATCGCCCGCCTCCATCATCACGTCGTTGAGCATCTCGACGCACCCGACCAGCGGGCGGTCGCCGCGCACGAGCACCCGCAGGACGTCGCGCACGAGCCCGGTGCGGGCCGCGGCCCTGGCCCCCTTGCCACAGACGTCGCCGATGGACACCAGCCAGCGCGACGGGTCGACGGCGAGCACGTCGTAGAAATCGCCGCCGACGTCGCTGCCGGTGCTGGCCGGGACGTACTCCGCGGCGAACTCCACACCCGGCGCCACCGGCAGCGCGCGGGGGAGCAGGGCCTGCTGCAGGGCCTGGGACACCGCCACGTGCGCGGCGGTGCTCTGCGCGTTGTGGATCGCCAGCGCCGCGCGGCGGGCGATGTCGCCGATCAGCACGACGTCCTCGGGGGTGTGCGGGCGCCCGTCCGGACGCCCGACGACCAGCGTGCCCAGCGCCCGGCCGCGGGCCCGCAGCGCCACCGCGAGCCCGTCGGTCGGGACGGCGAACCGGACGGGTGCGGGGCCAGCGCCGTCGCGGACCAGCGCCAGCAGCTCGGCGCGCAGCTGCGCGGGGAGGCCGGGCCGGGCGTCGGGATCCAGCACCGCACGCAGCTCGGGCAGCTCGTTCTCGTCGGCGTGGGTGAGCGCGGCCAGCCGGATGCGGCCGGCCTGGTCCACGAGGTGCACCGCGCACCAGCGCCCCAGCCGCGGCACCACCACCTGGGGCACGACGGCCACGGCGAGATCCGCGTCGAGCGACTGGCCGAGCAGCTCGCTGGTGTCGGCGAGGTAGGTCATCCAGGCCCGCCTGCGCTGGTCGACCTCGCGCAACCACCGCGACTCCACGGCCATCGCGATGCGGTAGGTGATCAGCTCGGTGAGATCGCGCGTCCGCTCCGCGCCCGCGCCGGGCCCGCCCCGCCGGTGCGCAACCCGCAGCGTGCCCCGCAGCGGTGCCGTCAGGGGCAGCGGCACGTCCACCGAGGTGCCGCCCAGCGCGGCCGCGGCGGCCACCGTGCCGGCGCGCGCGACCTCGCGCGGGCCCCTGCCGTCGCCCTCGTCGACGTCGACGCGGGCCGAATCGGCGTCGAGCAGCTCGCAGAGCCTGCGCAGCAGCTCGGCCACCAGCTCCAGCGGCTGCAGCCGCGCCACCAGCTCGGACGGCACGTGCAGCAGCCGGCGGGCCTGCTCGGCGTCCGACCACACCCGCTCGCTCACCGGGGTCGGCGGGGCGGGCGGCGGTTGGGCGGGCACGAGCGGGGCGGCCCCGGCCTCCGGCGTGAGCGAGAACCAGATCACGTGCCGGCCGTCGGACTCGTGCCGCGTGCCCCAGGTGGTGGCGAGCCGCTGCACCATCTCCAGCCCGCGCCCGTGCGACGCGGCGCGCCCGTAGTGCCGCCGCGGCTGCGTGAGGTAGGCCTCGAGCGGCCCGGGCCCGCGGTCGGTGACGGCCACGGTCAGGGTGCCGGCCGCCACGCTCACGACCACCTCGAACTCGGTGCCCGCATGGATCACCGCGTTCTCGCACAGCTCGCTGGCGAGCAGCACCGCGGTGTCGACCAGATCGCCGTCGTCGTCCGGCAGCCCGATGCCCGGCTCGGCCAGCGCATCCTGCAGCATCCGCCGGGCCCGGCCCGCGGACCGGGCATCAGGCGGCAGCCGGATCCGCCGCTCGAGCTGAACGGGCACGCATGCAGTGTGCCCTGTCGCTCTCCGTAGCGCCCGCTGTGCCGCGTGCGGTGGCTCACGGCCGCGGGCGGATCGACTAGGGTCGGGCTCTGCCGGCGACTTCGGGGAGGACCGGCCATGACGACGGCACCGCGCGGGTTCGGAGCCGGCCCGGACGCCGGCGCGGATGTGCTGCTGCGCGAGCTCGCCGAGGCCCTCTCGCAGGTGCGCCGGGGTCGCTTCGACGTGCGGCTGACCCACCGCGACGGTGCGGCGGGCGAGGTCGTCGACCAGTTCAACGAGATGGTGGCCCTGCAGGAGCGCCGCAACCGCGACCTGCTGCGGATCGGCCGTGTGGTCGGCCGCGAGGGCCGGATGACCGACCGGCTCGACGAGGAATCCTACGACGGCGGGTGGGCCACCGGTGCGCGCGCGGTCAACGCGCTGATCGACGACCTCGCCGCGCCCACCGCCGAGATCGCCCGGGTGATCGAGGCCGTCGCCGAGGGCGACCTCTCCCAGCACATGGCCCTGGAGATCGAGGGCCGGCCGCTGCGCGGGGAGTTCCGCCGCATCGGCGCCACGGTGAACACGATGGTCGACCAGCTGTCCAGCTTCGCCGACGAGGTGACGCGCGTGGCCCGCGAGGTGGGCACCGACGGGCGCCTCGGCGGCCAGGCCGACGTGCGGGGCGTGGCGGGCACGTGGCGGGCGCTCACCGACTCGGTGAACACGATGGCGTCCAACCTCACCAACCAGGTGCGTTCCATCTCCAGCGCCGCCACCGCGATCGCGCAGGGCGACCTCTCCGGCACGATCACGGTGAACGCCCGCGGCGAGGTGGCGGAGCTGGCCGACACGATCAACGCGCTCACGGCCACGCTGCGACTGTTCGCCGACGAGGTGACGCGCGTGGCGCGCGAGGTGGGCACCGACGGGCGCCTCGGGGGCCAGGCGGTGGTGCCGAACGTGGCCGGGACCTGGAAGGACCTCACCGAC
>CAXTTN010000046.1:0-29470 GCA_964247105.1 uncultured Pseudonocardia sp. | reverse complement strand
GCCCCCCACCGCATCGCGCGGGCTCGTTGCGTTCACGGCGGGTCACTGCAGGACCGCTGCCATGTCCCGGGCCGCGCGCAGCGTGCCGCGCACCGAGCCCGAGACCTTCGACGCCCCGCCGGTGCGCGGCCGGTACGTCACGTCGACCTCGCGGATCCGCCACCCGGCGGCCCCGGCGCGCACGAGCAGCTCCAGGGGGTAGCCGAAGGCGCGGTCGGCGATCCCGAGGTCGAGCAGCGCCTGCCGGCGGACCACCCGCAGCGGCGCGATGTCGTGGACGCCGATCCCGCGGCGGCGCAGCAGCGCGGCGATGGCGGCGTTGCCCGCGCGGGCGTGCCACGGCCACGCCCCGCGCCCGACCGGGACCCGCCGACCGGCGACGAGGTCCACATCGGACAGGAGTGCCACCATGGCGGGCAGCGCTGCGGGATCGAGGGATCCGTCGGCGTCGAGGAACGCCACGATCCCGGACGTGGCCGCGGTCAGTCCGGTGTGGACAGCAGCGCCGTAGCCGCGTCGGCGCTCGTGCACCACCGTCGCGCCGAGAGCGGCCGCGACCTGCGGGGTGCCGTCGGTGGAGCCGTTGTCCACGACCAGCGCCCGGTAGCCGGGCGGCAGCGCGCGGATCACCCCGGGCAGCGCCTCCACCTCGTCGAGGCAGGGGAGGATGACGTCGATCATGACCGAACGCTAGGGCGGGCGGCCGGCCGCCGTCGGGCGAAACGGCTTACCGATCGATGACATCGCATGAGAGGCTTACGGTCCGCGGACGACAGCGGTTCGAGCTGCGCGGTTACGGTTAGCCTCCCACTCATGACCGATCGGCCGCTCGCCCTCGTCGTGGACGACGACACGACGGTGCGCGACGTCGTCTCCCGCTACCTCGACCGGGCGGGCTACCGCGTCGACGTGGCGGGCGACGGGGAGCAGGCGCTGCGCGCCGTGGCCGCGCGCACGCCCGACGTCGTCGTGCTCGACCTGATGCTGCCCCGCCTCGGCGGGCTGGAGGTGTGCCGGCGGCTGCGCCGGGACGCGGTGGGAGTGCCGATCGTGATGCTCACCGCGCTCGGCGAGGAGGAGGACCGCGTGCTGGGCCTGGAGCTGGGGGCCGACGACTACGTGACGAAGCCTTTCAGCCCGCGCGAGTTGGTGCTGCGGGTGGCGTCGGTGCTGCGCCGCGCCCGGGAGGTCCCGGCGCGGGACGCGGGCACCGCACCGATCGTCGACGGCGACCTGCGCGTCGACATCCCCGGCCGCCGGGCGTCGCTGGGGGCGCGCGAGCTCGCGCTGACGGTGCGCGAGTTCGACCTCCTGGCGTTCCTCGTCCGCCATCCCGGCCAGGTCTTCACCCGCGCCGAGCTGCTCGAACGCGTCTGGGGCTGGGATTTCGGCGACCAGTCCACCGTCACCGTGCACGTGCGGCGGCTGCGGGAGAAGGTCGAGGCCGATCCCACGACCCCGGCGCGTATCGCCACCGTCTGGGGGGTGGGGTACCGCTACGACGGGGCCGTCGTCGGCGCTGGATCATGATCGAGCAGGCCCTGGCCGTGATCCCGGTCGCGCTGGTGTTCTCGGCGCCGGTCGCGCTGGTCGGGGCGCTGGTGCTGCACCGGATGCGACGCCGCTCGATCACCGCCGCCGTGCTGGTGCTGGTGCTCGTGCCGGTGGCGGCGTCGCTCGTCGGCGTCGTCGGGGTGAGCGGGTTCATGTACACGCCGCAGCTGGGCGCAGCGCTCGTCGTGTGCGCGGTGGTCGGGGCCGTCACGATCCCGGCGGCTGTGATGCTCGGGCGCGGCATCGCCCGCGACGTCATGTGGCTGCACGAGGCCCACGACGCCGAGCGGGCCGCCGAGAAGTCGCGCCGCGAGCTCGTGGCCTGGATCAGCCACGACCTGCGCACCCCGCTGGCCGGGATCCGCGCGATGACCGAGGCCGTCGTCGACGGGATCGTCGCCGAGCCCGAGGAGATCGCCGTCTACGCCCGGCGGATCCAGGGCGAGACGATGCGCCTGTCGCGCATGGTCGACGACCTCTTCCAGCTCTCCCGCATCACCTCGGGCGCGCTGCGGCTGACGCTCTCGGCGGTGCCGCTGCACGACGTCGTGTCGGAGGCCGTGGCCGTCGAGGGGGTGGCGGCCGCGCGCAAGGGGGTGGCGGTGCGGGCCGCCGCCGGCGAGTGGCCGGTGGTGCGCGGCAGCGATCCCGAGCTGGCCCGGGTGGTGCGCAACCTGCTCTCCAACGCGATCCGCCACACCCCTCCCGACGGCGCTGTGGTCGTGGCGGCCGGGGTGCGCGAGGACCACGCCTGGCTGCGCGTCGACGACGGCTGCGGCGGCATCCCCCACCAGGATCTGGACCGGGTGTTCGACGTGGCCTTCCGCGGCGCGGAGGCCCGCACCCCCGACGACCAGTCCCGCGGCGGGCTGGGCCTGGCGATCGCGAAGGGCCTGGTGGAGGCGCACGACGGGGAGATCCACGCGTGCAACGTCGGCCCCGGCTGTCGTTTCGAGGTCCACCTCCCCCTGGCGAGCACCCGCGTCCCCTGACCCCGCGAGCCACCCCCAGCGGCGCGAGTCGACCTTCTCGACACGCCGCATGTGCCGATCCGGCACGGGCCGCGAGCGTGCGGGATCGGCGAAGACACCGTGCCGAGCAGGTCGACTCGCGGTCAGGGGTGGGTGACCGGGGCGCGGAGGGGTTCCGACGCGAAGGCGCGCACCCCGTCGGCGAAGCGGACCGCGGCGTGGAAGCCCAGCAGCTGGCGGGCGCGCGCGGGATCGGCGACGACGTGCCGCACGTCGCCGGCCCGGGCGCCACCGACCACGACGGGGGCCGGGCCGTCGATCGCCTCGGCGAGCGTGGTGGCGAGGTCGCCGATCGTGTGCGGCTCGCCGGAGCAGACGTTCACCGGCACCAGCGATCCCTCGCCCGCCGGGGTCGCCAGGGCGAGCGCGTTGGCCCGCGCGATGTCGGTGACGTGCACGAAGTCACGGCGCTGCCGCCCGTCCTCCATGACGCGGGGGGCCTCGCCGCGCTCCAGCGCCGACCGGAAGATCGACGCCACCCCGGCGTACGGGGTGTCGCGCGGCATCCGCGGGCCGTAGACGTTGTGGTAGCGCAGCGACCACGCCGAGCCGCCGGTCTGACGGGCCCACGCCCCGACGAGGTGCTCCTGCGCGAGCTTCGTGGCGGCGTAGGTGGAGCGCGGGTCGAGCGGCGCGTCCTCGCCGACCAGGCTCGACGCGAGCGGCATCCCGCACACCGGGCACGGCGGCTCGAACCGGTCGGCCGCGATGTCGACGGCGCGGCGCTGTCCCGGGCGCACCACGCCGTGCTCGGCGCACGTGTAGCGGCCCTCGCCGTAGACGACCATCGAGCCGGCCAGCACCAGCCGGCGGGTGCCGGCGGCGTGCATGGCAGCCAGCAGCACCGCCGTGCCGTAGTCGTTGTGGGTGGCGTAGAGAGGGGCGTCGGAGGGGTCGACACCGTGCCCGACCATCGCGGCCTGGTGACAGACCGCGTCGACGCCGGGGAGCAGCCGCCCCAGGAGCTCGGCGTCGCGGACGTCGCCCTCGACGAACCCGTGCCCGCGCGTCCACAGTGGAGCACCGCCGGCCCCGTGGGCCTGGGGGAGCAGGGCGTCGAGCAGGAGGACGTCGTGTCCGTCGGCGGCGAGCCGGTCGGCGACGTGCGAGCCGACGAAGCCCGCACCGCCCGTGATCAGGATGCGCACCGGTGCCAGGGTAGGCCGCGCCGGTGACCCCGATAGGGTCACCGCATGGAGATGGCGCCCCCGCAGATCGGCCGAGCCCTCGTGGTGGTCGTGGACGACCGCATCAGCCACGGGGAGGGCGAGGACTCGATCGGCCCGCTGGTGCGGGAGCTGCTCGAGGAGGCCCGGCTGGTGGTCGACGCCGTCGTGGTGGTGCCCGGCGATCCGGTGGCCATTCGCAACGCGCTGAACACGGCCGTGATCGGCGGTGTCGACCTGGTGGTCACCGTCGGCGGCACCGGTGTGTCGCCGCGTGACGTCACCGCCGATGCCACGGCCGGCGTGCTCGACCGCCCGATCCCCGGCATCGCCGAGGCCATCCGCGCGTCCGGGCTCGCCGCGGGCGCCGTCGACGCCGGTCTGTCCCGCGGACTCGTGGGAGTGTCGGGCAGCACGCTCGTGGTGAACCTCGCGCCGTCGCGTGCGGCCGTCCGGGACGGGATGGCGACGTTGACGCCCCTGGTCGCGCACGTGATCACGGAGCTGTCCGGGCTGGACTGAGCGTCGCTGGCCGGCGGTGAGTGATCGACGCCGCTTTTGCCGCGGTCAGCCGGTGGTGCCGTCGTCGGCGGTCGGCGTGCCCAGGCCGCCTGCGAACGGCGGCACGTCCGGGCCGTCGTCCTTCGTGTCGCGGGCCAGGGTGTCGCTCACCTTGCCGTGGGCGGAGTCGATCTGGTCGTGGAGCCGCGGTCGCGTCGACGGCCTTGCCCGCCAGCTCGGCCGCGCGGTCGAGGTAGCCGGGGGCCTTCTCGCGGGCGGCCTCGGCGAGCTCGGCCGCCTTGCCTGCGGCCTTCTCGGAGTACTCCCCCGCCTTCTCCAGCGCGATGTCGGCGATCTCCTTGGCCTTCTCGGTGATATCCATGCGCCCCATCGTCGCACCGGAGGAGGATGGTCGGGTGGACCATTTGCCTGATCAGGTGCGGAGACGGCTCGACGAGGTGTTCGGCGACGTCCTGCCGACCACGACGAGCGACGAGCGCGAGCCCGGTGAGGCGGGCGACACCGACGACCAGCTGCTCGCGGACCGCCCTCCCCACCACGACCGGGAGCGGTGAGCGCGATCAGTCGCGGCGTTGCTGCTGCTGGAGCAGGTCGCGGATCTCGATCAGCAGCTCGACGTCGGTGGGCTCGGACGGGCCCGCCTCCTCGCCGCGCTCCCGGCGCGCCTTGAGGGCGTTGAGCGGGACGACGATGACGAAGTAGACGACCGCCGCGATGATCAGGAAGTTGATCGCGGCGCCGATCAGCCCGGCGAAGTCGACGTAGGTGCTGTCCTTGCCGGGGACGATCTGCACGCCGAGGCCGGGGCTGCCGGGCGGGGTGACCGCGTTGATCAGCGGTTGGATGATCTTCTCGGTGAACGCGGTGACGATGGCGCCGAACGCCGCGCCGATGACGACCGCGACCGCGAGGTCGACGACGTTGCCGCGCAGGACGAAGTCCTTGAACCCCTTGATCATGCTTTCCCCTCGACCGTACGAACAGGCGGGTACTACCGGAGGGTAACCGCGACCTGCTCGGACAAGGCGGCAGCGGCGACGCGCGTCGCGATCTCTCTCGGCACGGCGACCATGACGAGCCGGCCGCGTCCGCGGGTGTCCTCGGCCATGACCGCCAGCACGGCGGCGTCGGCGGCGAGGACGACGGGCTGGTCGGTGCGCTCGCCCGCGGTGACGACGTCGACGTGGCTGCCCGGCACCAGCAACGCGGCGACACCGGCGTCGGCCAGCCGGATGGGCACCGCAGCCGCGCCTCGGCCGGCCCCTGGCACGGCCCCGGCACCGACGAGCCGGACATCGGTGAGGGGCTCACCCGCCCGCGCGGCCCCGACGAGGACACGGCCCACCGCGGCCTCCGGATCGCGCAGGGCGCCGGCCGGAACCAGCTCGGCCGGCCACTCGCGGACCGCGAGATCGGCGGCGCGGACGGTGGCTCCGGCCGGGATCTCCGCGGTGGTGACCGCGATCGGGACGCCGGTCGGGACCGGGTGCGGGGCCAGGGCGAGCACCAGGGCGAGCGAGGCGAGCAGGGCGGCAGCGACGCGGCGGGCCAGGAGGACCCGTCGCCATCCAGGACCCGTGACCGCGTCGGCGACACGGTGCCGCAGGCGGGGCGCGAGCCCGGTGGAGGTCATGGGGCCGACGTTAGGCCGGACGCGGCGTCACCGGGTGTCGATCACGCCCACCTGTGGACAGCTTCCCCGCCATGTGGACAACTCGGGTCGAGACGATCAGGAGGCAGCAGCCGCCGGGGTAGAACTGGAACCACCGGACGACGTGGAGCTCGACGACCCCGAGGAGGCGGTGCCCGATGACGACTTCGTGTCCGACGACGTCGAGGTGCCCTTCTCCGACGAGCTGCCGCCCGAGGAGCCCTCCGCGCTGCTGCCGGAGTCGCTCTTCGACTCGCCCTTCGCCACGGTGCTGCCGGCGCGGCTGTCGGTGCGGTAGAAGCCACTGCCCTTGAACACGATGCCGACGGAGGAGAAGACCTTGCGCAGTGCACCCGAACAGACGGGGCACACCGTCAGGGACGCGTCGGAGAAGGACTGCACCGCATCGAACCTGTGGTCACAGGCCGTGCAGGCGTACTGGTAGGTGGGCACGTGATCCTCCGCTAACTGGCACTCGCACACAGCGAGTGCCAGCATAACCCGCTGGGATCAGCCACTGTTCCCCAGCTGCGTCACACCCGCACCCGGAAGCAGGGCCGCCGTCACGCGCCGGTCGTGCGGTTCCGCCGGGAGCCGGTCCAGCAGCTCCTCGTCGTTGAGCACCGCCACCAGCGGCGTTCCGGCCGTAGCGAGGGGCAGCGTCCGGTCGTAGAAGCCGCCGCCGCGGCCCAGGCGGCGGCCGTCACGGTCCGCCGCCAGCGCCGGCACGAGCACCAGCCCGGCGCGGGCGACGGCGGCGCAGCCGAGCCGCGGCCCGGTCGGCTCGCGCAGCCCGAGCGGCCCGGCGCCGAGCGCGTCGACGCCGTCGAAACGGGCCCAGTCGAGGGGGGAGGGGGAGGGGGGTCCCACCACCGGCAACAACACGTCGTGGCCCGCCTCGTGCAGCGCCTCCACCAGCGCGGCCGTTCCCGGCTCGGTGCCGATCGGCAGGTACGCGCAGACCGCCCCGCGCACACCGGCTGCGAGCTCGAGGGCCCACGGGACCAGCGCGGCGGCGCGGGCCGCGTGCTCGTCGGGGGACATCGCGCGCCGGGCCGCTACCAGGCGTCGCCGCCAGGCAACCTTCTCGGCGCGGACGGCGTCTGCCTCCGGGGAGGCAGGGTGGTCCCCGCGTGCCGTCACGAGCGCACGCTACCGGCGCAGATAGGGTCACGGTCCATGTCGACGTTCCGTTCCGCCGTGGTCCCCGCGGCAGGCCTGGGCACCCGGTTCCTCCCGACCACCAAGACCGTGCCGAAGGAGCTCCTGCCCGTCGTCGACACGCCGGGCATCGAGCTCGTGGCCGCGGAGGCCGCCGAGGCCGGCGCCGAACTGTTGCTGATCGTCACGTCGCCGGGCAAGGACGCGGTCGCCGCGCACTTCGCCGATTCGTCCGAGCTGGAGAAGACGCTCGCCGCGCGGGGGAAGAGCACGCTGGTCGCGAAGGTCCGCCGCGCCCACGACCTCATCGCCGTGCGCACCGTCACCCAGCACGAGCCGCTCGGTCTCGGGCACGCGGTGGGTTGTGCGCGCGACGTGATCGACCCGGCCGAGGGCGCCTTCGCGGTGCTGCTGCCCGACGATCTCGTGCTCCCGTCGGGCGTGCTCCGCCGGATGGCCGCGGTCCGCGAGGAGTTCGGCGGCAGCGTCCTGTGCGCGTTCGACATCCCGCGCGAGGAGATCTCCGCGTACGGGGTGTTCGACGTGACCGACACCGACGACCCCGACGTCAAACAGGTCCACGGCATGGTGGAGAAACCCGCCGCGGCCGACGCACCGTCGACGTTCGCCGCGGCCGGCCGCTACCTGCTCGACGTGGCGATCTTCGACGCGCTGGACCGCATCACCCCGGGTGCGGGTGGGGAGCTCCAGCTCACCGACGCCGTGCAGCTGTTGATCTCCGAGGGGCATCCGGTCCACGTGGTGGTGCACCGCGGCGGCCGGCACGACCTGGGCAACCCGGGAAGCTACGTGCGGGCGTTCGTCGACTTCGCGTTGGAGACGCCCGAGTACGGCCCGGAGCTGCGGTCCTGGCTCACCGCGCGACTGGAGAGCTGACGCGCCGTGCGTTCCGTCGACGAGCAGCTGGAGCGGGTGCTGAGCTCCGCGATCCGGCCGGCCCCGGTGCGGCTGGCCATCGCGGAGGCCTACGGCCTGCGCTGCGCGGAGGAGGTCGTGAGCGCGCGGCCGCTGCCGGGCTTCGACATGGCCGCCATCGACGGGTACGCGGTGCGCAGCGTCGACGTGGCGGGCGCGGTCGACGGGCACACGGCCGACATCCCGGTCGTCGGGGAGATCCCGGCGGGGTCGCGACAGCCGCTGCGGCTGCAGCCGGGGCAGGCGGTGCGGGTGGCCGCGGGGGCCCCGCTGCCCACCCTGGCCGACGCCGTCGTCCCGGTCGGGTACACCGACGGCGGCGACGCGCGGATCGTGGTGAACCGGCGCGTGCCGTCCGCGGGGTTCGTGCGCCGCGTCGGCGAGGACGTGCAGCCCGGCGACGTGGCCGTGCGCCGCGACGCGATCATCGGTGCCGCGCAGGTCGGGATGCTCGCCGCGGCCGGGCGCGACAAGGTGCTCGTGCACCCCAGGCCCCGGGTGTCGGTGATCTCCGTCGGCGACGAGCTCGTGGAGCTGGCCCGCACGCCCGGTGCCGGGCAGGTGGCCGATGTCTGCTCGCACGCGCTCACCGCGGCCGCGCGCGAGGCGGGGGCGGACACCTCCCGGGCCGGCCTGGTGCGCGGCGACGCCCGGGAGATCGGCGCGGCGATGCAGGACCGGCTCCCGTTCTCCGACGTCATCGTGGTCTGCGGCAGCGTCGGCGGCCGCGCGGGTGCCGAGGTGCAGGCCGCCCTGTCCGGGCTGGGCGAGCTCGACACCACGCGGGTCGCGATGCACCCCGGCTCCACCCAGGGATTCGGCCGCCTCGGGCCGGACGCCGTGCCGACGTTCCTGTTCCCGGCCCACCCGGCCACCGCCCTCCTGCTGTTCGAGGTGCTGGTGCGGCCATTGCTGCGCGTCGCGCAGGGCCGGCCCGATCCGCACCGCCGCACGATGACCGCGCGTCTCACCTCGCCGATCTCGTCGGCCGCGGGCCGCCGGGGGTACATCCGGGCGCGGCTGCTGCGGGAGCACGCCACCGGCGAGTACCTGGTGCAGCCCGTCGGCACGTCGGGCACTCATCTGCTGTCGTCGCTGGTGGACGCGAACGGGCTGGTCGTCGTCCCGGAGGACGTGACGGAGGCCACGGTCGACGACCAGGTGACCGTGGCCTTCCTGCCGGCGCCCTGAGCAGGTCCGGTGGCGCACTCGTACTCGGAACCGCCGGCCGGGAGGCACCCCGGCTGGCCCGCGCGGCCGGGTGCGCTCGTGGTCAAGGCCGGAACCGTGGCGCTGCGGCCGGTGCGGCTGCGCGACGGCGCGGCCTGGTCGGCCATCCGCACCCGCGACGAGCGGTACCTGTCGCCGTGGGAGCCGACGATGCCCGGGGGCTGGGCCCACCGCAACGCGCCGACGGAGTGGCCGGGCCGGTGGCTGCAGCTGCGGGCGGCGGCCCGGCGGGGCACGGCGCTGCCGTTCGCGGTGACGCTGGACGAGCGGTTCGTCGGGCACGTGATGGTGGGCAACGTGTTGCGTGAGCCGCTGCTCTCGGCGTACGTCGGGTACTGGGTCGATTCCCGTGTCGCCGGCGGCGGGGTGATCACGGCGGCGGTGGCGGTGGTGGTCGACCACTGCTTCGGCCCGGTGGGGCTGCACCGGCTGGAGGCGACGGTGCGCCCGGAGAACGCGGCGAGCCTGCGGGTGCTGGAGAAGCTGGGGTTCCGGCAGGAGGGCCTGTTCCGCCGCTACCTCGACATCGAGGGCGCCTGGCGTGATCACTTCTGCTTCGGGATGACCGCCGAGGAGCTTCCGGCGAGCGGCCTCAGCGGTCGTCTGGTCGCCGAAGGCCGCGCACGCTCCGTTACCGATCTGTGACGGTTCTTACACTCACGCGAGCCACATCCGCCACTGCCGTCACCCGGTTCTCACGGGTGAACCCGACCACGACGGCGCGTCGCTGCCGGCCTCGCCCGTCGGTGCTCACTACCGTTGAGACGCGGACGTGATCTCGACGCGGGGAGGCGAGGGGTCGCGACCGGACTGCGCCGTGGGGGGAGGAAGCAGCCGTGCCCAGCTCGATGATCTTTGTTGGTCTGGTGGTCCTGTGGTTGCTCATCCTCGTCCCGGCGGTCGCGCGACACCGCCAGGAGGTGGTGCGGCCCAGCGTGGCCGCGCTGTCCGGGCGGGTGCTCGAGCGGCCTCGGCGGCGCCAGAACCTGGAGGTGTACGTCATGGACGCTGAGCGAACGGTGGAATCCGGCACGGTCGCGACCCGGGTGGAGGATGAGGAGCTCCTCGTGCCCACGGCGCGGTCGGCCGCCGATGACGACGAGTCCGGACACGCCGACGACGACCGCGGCTGGGAACGTCCGCCGCCCCGCTACCGCCCCGGCCGCGGGGGGTTCGACCCCGACGCCGCCGCGCTGACCGCCCAGGCCCGCTACGCGTTCCGCCAGCGCGTCGTGGCGGTGCTGCTCGTCGCCGCGCTGGTCAGCGGCGTGGTGGCGGGTGTGGCGTTGCCCGCCTTGTGGTGGGTGCACGGCGCCGTCGACGTCACCCTTGTGGGCTATCTCGGCTACCTGCGCCGCCAGGTGCGGATGGAGGAGGCGATCCGTGACCGCCGCGCCGCCCGCATGGCCGGCACCCGCCGCCGCTCGGCGGCCGACGACCCCGAGTTCGACGAGTGGGCCCGCCGCGGCCGCGAGGAGGCCGTCCGGGCCGAGATCGACGGCAACGAGCCCGACGAGGAGTGGACCGACGACGAGGTCGCGCTCGACCCGTCCGAGGGCGAGAACGAGCTGGAGCGCGAGCAGCCGGAGCGCGTTCCGGGCACCGGCGACTCGCTGAAGAACGCGACGGAGCTGTCGGACCCCGTCGAGGAGATCGCCCTGCCCCGCCTCCAGCCGGCCCCGCCCCTGGCCCTGCCGCCGGGAACGTCGCTGGTGGAGGCGGTCGATGACGACCCGGACCTGTACGACCTCGACGAGCCCTCCCGTCCTGACTACCGGCGTGCGGTGGGGGAGTAGGCGGCTGATAGTGTTCACCCGTTCGCCCGTGACGGCGAGCGCCGGGGCTGTGGCGCAATTGGTAGCGCGTCTCGTTCGCATCGAGAAGGTCAGGGGTTCGATTCCCCTCAGCTCCACCATGGCGGCCTTACTCGCACACCCACCTGAGAGGGCGGTGGCGAGTAGGCCGCCAAGGTGCGTTTCGGGGGAGTCTGGCCTACGGGCAGCGTCGACGAGGCTGGCGTAGGGCTCGATCAGGCTGTGCTGAGTTGTCGTCGGGATGCGGTCGGCGGCGTCGAGGTAGAGCCGGTTGAAGATGGCCCTGTTGAGCTTCTTGCGGGCGTCGTCGGGCGCGGCCTGGTACAGCGCGCGTGGCCGGTCGAGAAGCTCCAGCGCCGCGCGTAGGGCTTCCTGGCCTGGGGTGAGGTCATCGAGGACGTTGTCGAGCTGGTGAGCGGTCTTCTGCTTGTCCTCGCGGACCTTCTGCAGCCGGGCCTTGATCTTGTCTTGGGGCCAGTCGGGATCGCCGATGAGGTCGAGGTAGCGGTCTTCCTGCCGGTCGAGGTCGGCGAGTTGGGCGCGCAGGCTCGTGCGGAGGCGGGCGGTGGCGCTGTGGGCGTCGGCCACGGCGTCGGCGGCGAGCGTTTCGAGCTTCTTCCGGTGCTCACCTGAGATGGCGACCACGGCGTAGTGGTCGACGACGGCGCGTTCGACCTTGTCGACGGGCAGCGACGGGAGGTCGCAGCCGCCTTCTTGGTTCCCGCGGCAGATGAAGTAGAAGTAGCGGCGGCCGGACTTGCCGGTGCTGGGGCGGAGGATGAGGCGGCGTCGGCATCGGCCGCACCAGATGGTGCCCTTGAGGTAGTGGTCGTGGACGCGTTCGCGGGTGCCGCCGCCGCGTTCGACGTCGAGCACGAGTTGGACGCGGTCGAACACCTCGGGGGTGACGAGGGGTTCGTGGCGGCCGGGGTACTCGATGCCGTCGTGGGTGACGTAGCCGAGGTAGTAGCGGTCGCGCAGGAGGTTGCCGAGGCTGTGCAGGGAGATGGGACGGGGGCCGTAGCGGCGGGTGCCCTTGGTGCGCAGCCCGGCGTCGGTGAGGGCGTCGCGCAGGTCGTGGAAGCCGTAGTTGCCGGTGGCGTACAGCTCGAACGCCATCCGCACGAACGGCGCGCGGTCGGGGTCAACATCGATCGTGCGTACCTCGCGGCCGTCGAACTGGACGCGCACGTTGCGGTAGCCGATCTTGGCGACGCCGACGGAGCCGCCGTTCTTGACCTTCTGGCCCATCTTGTAGCGGATGTCCTCGCCGGAGACCAGGACCTGGTACTCGTTGAAGACGGCGATCATCCCGTGCATGGCGCGCCCGGAGGGGCTCTCGTCGAGGTTGCGTTCGGTGGTGGAGACGAGGGTGACGCCGAGCGTCTCCAACGTCATCATGACGGCGTCGTCGTAGCGGTTGCGCGCGAACCGCGACAGCGCGTAGACGATCACGTAGCGCACGTTCGGGTTGGCCCGCAGGTAGGCGATCATCTCCCGGAACGCCTCGCGCTTCTCGATCGACTTGGCTGACTTGCCGGGGTCGGTGAACTCGGCGACAAGCGGGGCTCGGAGTTCGCTGGCGCGCTTTGCGGACCGCTTCGGGCTGGGCGGGCAGGGAGATGCCCTCGGGGTTGTAGTCGGTCTCGACCTGACCGGCGGAGGAGACGCGGAGGTAGCCCACGGCGTCGGTCCCGGTGCCGGACGACGACGGTCGCTTCATCGTGCACCCCTCGATCTCTTGAACATGGCCGACCTGTTCATATCTTATCGCTTGCCACGCGCTGCTGGGCGCGTCGTCGCTCGGCTGCGGCGTTGTCGCCGGGGCGGGGCAGTCGTGGGCCGGGTCTCGTGCGCGAGAAGGAGCAGAGCTTGGGCGATGAGGTCGAGATCGGGATCGATCTTCGGTCGCCCGGTGACGGTGATCCGCAGGTGCGCGCCAGCCGCTGTGCCACGCCGTTGCGGCGGTCGTGTACTCACTGGCTTCTCCTCTCTCCTGGTCGGTGCGAGTCGTCCGCGCGGACGTCCGTGGCTCGCGCGCGCCTGCGCGTGGGGCCGTTCTGGCGCGTGGACGTCCGCGCGGACGATGCGTTCACCTGGGCGGATGCGGTTCGGTGCCCGGGGTCGGGACCCAGCGGCCCCGGGTTACCTGCGTGACGCGACCAGCGGCGGCGTGCGCCTGGAGACGGGCGTAGACCCAGCTACGGCCCATGCCGGTGACGGCCATCAGCTCCTTGACCGACCGGCCTTGCGCGGGCGCGTTCTGAACGGCTTCCCACAGGAGGGCTTCCGGGTCGTCGACCGAGTCGGCCGACGCAGGGGCGTCGGCCGTCGTCCCGTCGTCGGCCGCCCCGCTCGCCGCGTCCCGTGACAGCGGGTCGAGGTGCGGCCGGTGCGGTGCGTGCTGGGCCGCGACGGCGGCGACCGTGTCGTCGTCGAGGCGGTAGGCGCGGGCCCGGCGGGGTGTGGTGTGTTCCGGGGTGGACACGAGGAACTTGCCGGGTGCGTTGAGGGTGTCGGCGGCCCATCCGGCGGCGAGCATGCCCTGCCCGAGGATCAGGTCGACATCGCGGCGTTCCCGCACCCGCAGGCAGACCCTGACGTCCATCTGGGAGCGCACGGCCCCGGAGCCCATCGCCTTCTGCGTCGGCCGCTGCGTCGCGGCCAACAGGGTGACGGCGACGGCTCGGCCCCGTCTCGCGATGGAGTCGGCGTGCGCGATCGCGACCGCTGATTCGTCGGCGAGTTCGGCGTACTCGTCGATGATGACGATCAGCGCGGGTGTGGTCGGGGTGGGCATCCACAGCCGTTGCCCGTTCGCGGCCAGTTGGCGGGCTCTGGCTTCCAGCACGGTGACCATGTCGCCGAGGAGTTCGGCCGCCGCGTCGGGTGTGGTGGCGAGGCGGCCGAGGCAGGATGCCCAGGGTTGGAGTTCCATGCCGCCCTTGAGGTCGATGCCCCAGAGCACGACGTCGGGGCAGGCGACGAGTTCGGCGAGGATGACGTTGAGGACGCCGCTCTTCCCGGCGCCGGCGACGCCGCCGAGCAGGCCGTGGCGGTGGGCCAGGCGCAGTGTGACCGGTTGGGCGTCCTCGAACAGCCCGAGTGGGATCGGCCGGTGGATCGACCGCTCCGACGCGGCGTCGGCGCCGGTGGGGTAGGGGATCACCTGGGCGTGCGGGTCGGTGGTCAGGACCCGGATCACGGCGTGGTCGGCGCGGTCGGGGTCGGGCTCGACCCGGACCGCACCCGGGCGGGTGTGCAGCCCGGATTCCAGCGCGGGCACCGTGTTGATCATGTCGGCGGCGGTCTTCCTGGGTGGTAGCCCGATGCGGGCGTGCCATCCCCAGTGGTCGACCACGGCCGACATCACCCGGGACCCGGGTAGCCCAACGGCGGCGGTGATGTCGGGCCAGGCGGCGAGGGTGCGCTCCACGCGCACCTTCGCCCGTCGGCGCCGGTGGGCCCACCAGGGCACCCCGGCCACGATCGTCACGGCGACCAGCAGTAGCGGCAACGGCGGCGCGCTCGGGCCGTAGGTGGTCGCGGCGGTCAGCCATCCGCCGCCGATCGTGACGACGGCGGCGGCGTAGCCGCGTTCGACCCGACGCAGCGACGGCGTGACCCGCGCCCAGCACAGCCCGGCCGCGACAGGCAGCGCGACCAGGGGCACCCACCAGGGGTTGGCGCGGTTGCCGTACAGGATCGCGGCAGCCAGCGTCAGCAGGCCCGCGACGGTGAGGGGGGCGAGTTCGGAGCGGTAGCGCCAGCCCAGACGCGCGACGAGCGCGATCATCTCGATCGGGTCGGGGCGGTCGTCGGTGATCAGGATCAGCGGCTCGCGGTGACCACGGCCGCCGTGGCGCAGATGACGCCGCGCTCGGCGGGTGTGGCGGTTCATCGGCTCACGTCCCACCAGCGGGGGTGGCCGAGGTCGTGCTGCCCGTGCTGGGCGGCGAGTTCGTCGGCCAGGTACTCCAGCGCGCGCGGGTCGCCGTCCCGGGCGGCGGTGAGGGTGGCGCGGGCGGCGGCGAGCAGGTTGGCGTACCGCAGGCGGGTCGCGGCGAGCTCGCGGAGCAGCCGGTGGATGGCCCGGATGGGGTCGGTGGGTGCGGTGTCGGGCCGCGCCGGGGTCAGAACTGGATCCCGGAGATCAGGCGCGCCACGGCGGTGACGGCGGTGTTGAGGTATTGGCCGAGCGTGGTGGAGGCGATGTAGTAGCCGAACAGGATGCAGAGCAGGGCCTGCCAGGTGCGGAGCTTCGCGTAGCGGATCAGGAAGAAGATCAGCACCCCCAGCAGCAGGACGACGGACACGGACACGATCATGGTGTGAGGTCTCCTCTCTCTCGGTGGTCAGCGGCCGGTGCGGCGGGCACGTCCGGCCGGGTGCCGGGGCTCGCGGCTGCGGGTCGGCGGCCGGTCGGTGGGCACGCGGCGGTTGCTGTTGCGGCGGTCCCAGCGGGCCCGGGCGCGGCACTTGCGGCACTGCCCGTCGCGGTCGGCGGTGGCACCGCATCCGCACGCGAGGTGGTCGGGGCGGAGCGGGTCGGCGGGTGGGCGGTCGTCGTGGTTGTCGTCGGGGTGCGGGGTCTGGTGTGTCGTCATGGCAGTGACTTTCCGTCACCGGCCGTGTACGTGATCACCACGCGATCGGACCCTGGGTAGACGTCCCCGGTACGTTGCGTGCGGTCCCGGGACGTCCCCGGGACGCATTCGGGACGTCTCGCCAATGGGACGGCCGGGCGGGTCGCGGACTCGGGGGGCGCGGGCTGGGATGGCGAACGAGAGGCTGCGCACGGCGCTGCTGCAACGCGGGGTGACCCCGGTCGAGCTGGCCGAGACCGTCGGGGTGGACCCGAAGACGATCGAACGGTGGATATCCGGGCGGATCCCGTACCGCCGTCACCGCCATCAGGTCGCGGTTCGGCTCGGTGTGGACGAGACCTACCTGTGGCCCGGCGCGCTGGCCGCGGATCAGGTGGCGTCGGCGTCGGAGAGCGAGATCCTGGTCGTGCACCCGCACCGGTGGGCGGTGCCGCGCGACACGTGGGGGGTGTTGTTCGACTCCGCGGAACGGGAGATCGGGATCCTCGTCTACAGCGGCATGTTCATCGCTGATGACCCCGGCATGCTCAACCTGTTCCGCGCCAAGGCCGATCAGGGCGTGCGGATCCGGATCCTGCTCGGCGACCCCGACTCGGCCGAGGTCGCGACCCGCGGCGCACATGAGGGCATCGACGAGGCGATGGCGTCGAAGATCCGCA
Organism: uncultured Pseudonocardia sp.; assembly: GCA_964247105.1. GTDB lineage: Bacteria > Actinomycetota > Actinomycetes > Mycobacteriales > Pseudonocardiaceae > Pseudonocardia. Next base: position 13,139 of record CAXTTN010000046.1, on the reverse strand, counting down.
ACGTGATGGTGCTCTACCGCCCGCTGCGTGACCTGGACGGGGTCGAGATCCGCCAGCACGCCACGGTGCTCTACAACTCGATCTACCGGGCCGACGGGGAGTTGCTGGTCAACCCGCACATCTACGGCAAGCCGGCCGCGCAGGCCCCGGTGATGCACCTGCGGCAGATCGCGGGTGGCACGCTGGTCAGTACGTATCTGGAGAGTTTCGAGCGTGTCTGGTCGGAGTCCCGACCGCTCGACTGATCGGCAGCAGCGACGACAGGGGGACAGCGGTGGCGCGGAGAATCGACTTCTACGACGATCCCGCCGCGCCCCCAGCCAACAGCCTGGTGCCCTCGGCCAACGTGGTCGTCGTCAACGAAGTGGGCGCGCTCCTGCTGATCCACCGCGACGACAACGACAACTGGGCGCTACCGGGCGGGGCGATGGACCTGGGCGAGTCGCTGGTCGACACCGCGGTGCGGGAGACCCGGGAGGAGACCGGCATCGTCTGTCAGGTCACGGGGTTGGTCGGGATCTACACCGACCCCAAGCACGTCATCCTCTACACCAGCGACGGCGAGGCCCGGCAGGAGTTCTCCGTCGTGTTCACCGCCCGTCCGATCAGCGGCACCCCCACTCCCAGCAGCGAGTCCCGCAGCGTGGAATGGGTCGACCCCGCCCGGGTCGACGCGCTGACGATGGACCGTTCCATGCGCGTGCGGGTGCAGCACTACCTGTCCGGCCAGCACACGCCCTACCTCGGCTGACGCCGATGCTGAGCGCCGACTGGGTGTCGGTCTACGTCAACGCCGCCGCCGCGATCGGGACGATCGGGGCGTTCGTGGTCGGGTTCGTGCTGTTTCGCCGCGAACACCACCGAGAGGAGGGCCGCGAGGAGGACCTGCGCCGCTCACAGGCGGTCAAGGTCAGCGCCTGGGTCGAGGCGCAACGCACCGGGCAGGGCGGGCGGGAGCTGCTGTTCTACGTGCACAACGCCAGCGAGATGCCGATCTACGAGGTGTCCCTACCGTCCCCCGACGAGGGCCCCGACGAGGGCCGGGACGAGGCTGAGTTCATCGGGCTCGTCCCACCCGGCCAGACCATCCAGCGCCCGGCCCCGCGGGAATGGCTCGCCACCTACTACGCGCCCGAACCGGTCGAGATCGAGTTCCTCGACAGCAGCGGCCGCCAGTGGACCCGCAACGAACAGGGCTTCCTCGCCCCCACCGGCCGCGACGACGCACAACCGCCCGCCCGGCGCCGCTTCAGGCCGTTTCGAGGATCGCCCTGACCCGGTCGACCTGCGCACGCAAGCTCGGCGCCGCCCGCGAGATCGACCGATGCACCACATGATCGACTGGATAGCGGGCCAGGATCTCGGCGATCCGCTCCTCAACACCCACCCGACGCCCGTCCGGGCCCGTGGTCATATCGCAGTAGGTCAGGGCGGCCACGGCGAACGCGTCGTCGTCGTCGCTGATCGGGAACTCGGCGGCGAGCGCGTCACCGATACCGCGCTCCTCGGCTTCGATCAGAGCGCACGTGTGATGCGCCACCAACGTCCACAATGGGCGATCACCGAATCCCTTGTCGCGCAGGTAGCGGGCGCCGTCGAGCGGGTGAAACCCGCTGTCCACCAGCGCTGCCGCGTAGCCGATGTCGTGCAGCCACGCCGCCGACTCCACCAACACGTCGCGATCACGCAACGCGTGGCCGATCCGGGCCGCCTGCCGCGCCACGCCCTGCACGTGCGCCCACCGCCGTGGCTGCTCCGATGCGAGCAGCGAACAAGCCAGCCCGCGTACATCCTCGTCCGCCACCGGCTGAGCGTAGGCGACCGACGTCGTCAGCGCCGTCCCGAAGCGTCCACGAACCGTCCCTTGCCATGCACCGCCGTGATCAGGCCCTCGGCGTGCAGCACCGTCAGTCCGCGCCGCGCCGTCGCGCGGGAAACGCCGTAGCGGACCATCAACTGCGATTCCGACGGAACGCGATCACCGGGCGACAGTTGGCCGGACATGATCTCCGCGCGTAGGGCGTCGGCGACCCGGCGGAACGCAGCGTCGACTGTGGTGGGTCCGACTACTCGGCCACGTCCCGGCAGGGATGCGATCACCCCGTCGCTCTCCAGCGCGGCGAGGGCGCGCCGGACCGTGTTTCGCGCGACCCCGAACTCGCCGGCCAGCACCATCTCCGACGGCACGGCCGCCCCGGCAGGGGCGTCGGCGAAGCGTGAACGCAGCGACTCTGCGATCCGGGCGTACATGCCCCACGACGTCGCACTCACCGGCTCAGTCTCCCAGGTCTCGGGGGACGTCTAGGGACGTCTCGTGCTACGGTCGGTAGCCGTTTTCGGGAGGTCATGGCATGTCAGACACACGCTCGATCGGCGAGCCGCTACGCCGCGCGCTCGTCGGCGCCCGCATCCGAGACATCGACGTGGCGAAGTCGCTCGGGGTCGACCCCAAGACCGTGCAGCGGTGGCTCGGCGGCCGGGTGCCGCACGCCCGGCACCGGTGGAGCGTCGCCGACCTGCTCAGCGTGCACGAGTACGACCTGTGGCCCCACCTCGCCGACCTGCCGTCGATCGACGCCGAGGTCTACGCCACCTACCCGCACCGTGGATCGGTTCCCCGCGAGATCTGGCGCCGCGTGTTCGAAGGCGCCGAGCAGGAGATCGGCATCCTCGTCTACAGCGGGTTGTTCATCGCCGAGGACGCCGAGCTGATCCGCATCCTCGCGAGCAAGGCCCGCAGCGGGACCGCGGTGCGCATCATTCTCGGCGACCCCGACAGCCCGCATGTCGACCAGCGCGGCCAGGACGAGGGCATCCACGACGCGATGGCGGCCAAGATCCGCAACGCGATCCTGCTCTACCGGCCGCTGCTCGCCGCGGGTGCGGAGATCCGGCTGCACTCCACCGTCCTCTACAACTCCCTCTATCGCGGCGATGACGAGGTGCTCATCAACCAACACATCCACGGCATCGCCGCCGCCTACGCTCCCGTCCTGCACCTGTCCCGCCGCGTGGAGGACGGCTTCTTCTCGACCTACATCGACAGCTTCGAGCGCGTCTGGATTCCGGCGCAACCGTTGGTTTCGTAGCTGGGAGGGACGTATAGGGTACGTTTTCGGCTCTCGATCCGCGTCCTATGGTGTGCTGGCCGAGCGGTTCCGATGTCCCCGCAGCAGGGCGAACCTTCGATGCGTGTCACCGGACCTCACATCGACCGAGCAACCCGCGACGGGCGCTGATACCACGGCGTTCAGTCAACTCATCAAGTTCATGGCGAGTCAGAACGGCATGGCCGACATCATCATTCGTAGGCATGTCGATGACGGCACGGGCCATTGCCATCTTTGCACCGGAGGGGCCCAGACCGGCCGCTACGCATGGCCTTGTCAGACCTACCTCGCCGCACGGCGAGCCGTGAGGTTAACAGGCGAGCCAGCTTCTGCAAAGACTGCATGATGCCAGCGCGACGCCAGTGGGATACCCGAATCATCTGGATCCCGAAGCGCGGGAAGTGGTGGTGGAATGCCTGGCGCGAGTCGACCTCCACCGAATTGTGGGGATTCGCCGGTACTCCCGAGGATGCACTACGTGAATTGACGGCCGCGATCAAGAAAGTTGAAAACGCCAGCCAACCCGTCGCACCGTCTGGTGTCCCGATCCAATCAGATCGTACGTGCTGACGAAGATCGGCACGCATCTCGGCGGGCGCGTATCCACTTCGATCAAGCCTCCGCAGACTGCTGTAGACCGTTCGCGGTGTGGCAGATCAGTTGTGAGGTGATTTGCTGCGGCCAGCGTGGGCCCCTGGGGGACGCGTACGAGCCGTGCGCGGAGCCCGGCCCGCACCTCGCGATCCCGGATCGCCGTCCCCTTGCGGGGCTACGGCGTGTTCGTGCGCAGCCGCGCGCTCCCGCGGTCCTCCGGATGCCGGGCCCCGGCGCCATGGATCGTGCCGGTGACCTGGTTCTTCGACAATCCTGCTAGTGAGGCGGCGGAGTTCGTCGGGTGCGTCGTCGGGTTCTGGCTCCGGTGCGGTGGGCGCGGCGGGCTGGGGTGCCGGTGCCGACGACAGCGCGGAGCGGTCGCAGGACCAGCCTGCCCGTGCGGCCCGCGCCGAACCCGGCCATGTCGCCGATGCCGAGGCGGCGCACAACCCCGGTGCGCTGCCGCGGCTGAGCGGGACGTCAATCACGAGGTCACCTGGCTCCAGCGAGTGAACCGGGTCGCAACCGGGCTGCGCCACCCCGTGAAATGCTCGCCCACCCACCGGGCTAGCTCCGTCCGGGCCAGTGGAGGTACTCCCTATACACGAGTGGGGAGAGCCGATGAGGCCGGGGGCATCGGGACCCGGCCTCATGATCGACTCCCTTTTTCGGTGCTCGGCCCGAAACGGTCTGCCTGCAGTCGACGACTTACAGAGCGTCCCCGTCCGTCGCCTCTACAGGAGTGTGTCATGATTAGCTCTCGACCATCCCCGCGCCCGGCCCTGCGTAAACTCACTCGGACGCTTGCTATCGGCGCAGTCAGTATGGGACTGGTCATTGGCCTTCCCGCTACCAGCGCATCCGCCGCAACCGGCTGGACGCAGGGTTGCTTCTCGCTGCACAAGGACGTCGGCTGGACCAAGCAGACGGTCTACGGGTACAACAACTGCTCCTACACCAGTAGCTTCCGGGTCGTAAACCGAACCCCGGGCAACTTCGGCGTAGTCTACGTCGAGTCGTGCGTCTCCGTCGCCCCGCGCACCCAGGGGGGCTGGAGGTGGACCAAGGGTCGGAATTTTCTCCGCGTCGAGATCTGCTGACTCGTGCGGTTGACCCGTCAGGCCATCGGCGGAACTTCTCTACGAGATTAGGTCGGGCCTGACCGCTCGGTCCGCCCGAGCGGGCCGGGCATGACGAGGGCCCTGGGACTCCGGTCAGAATCATGACCAGGTCCCAGGGCCACTGCCGCCGCCCGCGGCACTGTTACGTTCAGGCTCGCACATCGCGGTCCTGCGAGGCCGAGCACGCAGCGGTGAAGGCCAACCGGCACTCACCCGAGCGGGCCCGCTGGACTACCACGCCGCCATCGTTAAGGGCGACGGCGATCAGTACCTCGATCGCGCAGGTGGGCCAGGCATCAGGGGGTCGGCAAAGTCGCGGTGAGTGGGCGCTGAGCTGCGGCGACACGCGAGCGGAGGTACGGGTGCGGGCCCGACCCGGGTGGTGATCTTGCGGTTCTCACGCCGTACAAGATCATCGCCTGGAGTGTCGTGCCCGCACCGTCATCTTTGTCGATCGCTGCTGTCGCCGACCAGGTGGGAGGTGTGGAGCTACCCGGTCCGGTCGATCTCGGTCCCGGCCTGCATGAGGCGCTGGCCGAGGTGGTCGATCCGCGCAAGCGCCGCGGTGTCCGTCACGGCCTGGTCGTTGTGCTGATGGTGGCGGAGTGCGCGGTTTGTGGCCGGGGTCCGGTCGTTCGTCGCGGTCGCCGGATGGGTCGCCGACGTGCCCGAGGACATCGCAGCGGTGCTGGGAACCACTCGGCGGTGCCCATCGGAATCGACCATCCGCCGCGTGTTCGGCAAGCTCAACCCCGACCGGTTCGATGCCGCGATGGGCGCGTTCGTCCAGCGCTTGTGCACCGCCTCGGCTCCGGCCGGGCGGCGCCGGGTGCTGGCGGTGGACGGCAAGACCGTGCGCGGCTCCCGACACGTCGGCCGCGAAGGGCCGAGGTGGCGGGCCGTCATCTGCTCGCGGTGATCGACCAGCACTCCCGGGTCGTGCTCGGGCAGCTCACCGTGGACGGCAAGACCAGCGAGATCAACCGGTTCGTCCCGCTGCTCGACACCCTGACCGGGCTCGACCTGACCGGTGTCGTGATCACCGCGTACGCGTTGCGCACCCAACGCAAGCACGTCACAGCGCTACACGCCGGGGTGTGCACTGGGTGCTGACGGTGAAGGTCAACCAGTGCGCCACGAGGCGCTTTGTCACCTTCAAGTGATGCGGCGCCGTCGGCTGCGGTAGCGGTTCAACACTGACCTGCTGCGGCAACGCCAATGAACGTAGGCGTGACCCCGCCGCTGCCCGACTCCACGGCCGAGCCGCTGGTCGAAGCACTCGGCCCCTGCTCCGTCTCGTCACCGACCCACCCCAAAACAGTTGACACGGCGACATCTGTTATTTTAGTTGCTAACAAGTCAACCCTTGAGGAGGGTGCATGCGGATGGGTGGAGTCGCCGAGGTTGCGGAGATCCTCGGCGTCAGCAGACAGCGAGTTGCAAAGCTGCGCGACCGCAACGACTTCCCCGACCCGATCGGCCAGATCGCGCAGGGACCGATCTGGGATCTTGATGAGGTCGAGGCGTGGGCGGGCTCGGACCTGCGACCGTCCACCGGGCGGCCTCGCGCCGCCGACGCTGCGCGGACACTGGGTGATCGTTTCGTGCTCGAAGGAGACCGGATCGGCCATGGCGGGTTCGCCGACGTCTATCGCGCACAGGACCGCAAGCATGCCGGCCGTCACGCCACCCCGGTGGCGGTCAAGATCCTGCGTGATGTCGACGAGGTCGAGCCGGAGGCGATTCGACGGTTCCAGCGGGAGCTGCGTCTGCTCGAGTCGATCCAGCACTCGAACATCGTCTCGATCCTGGGCCACGGTCAGACCACGGGGGACGGGATTTGGTACGCCATGCCGCTGGCGCAGGGCAGTCTGGTCCAGTTCGCCGACGAGATCCGCGGCAACAACGCACTGATTCTCGACCTCATTCGCCAGGTCTGCGCGGGCCTCGCACACATCCACGCGATGTCGATCTACCACCGCGACCTCAAGCCCGGCAACATCCTCAGGTTCGAAGATGGTCGGTGGGCGGTGTCGGACTTCGGACTCGCCGTCGAGGCCGAACGCAACACCACTGCTCTCACCTCCACGTTTCGAGGCATCGGCACACCGTGGTTCACCGCGCCGGAGCAGTGGCTCGACGCGCGCAGCGTCAACCACCTCGCCGACATCTTCAGCCTTGGGAAGGTTCTGCAGGAGCTCCTCGGAGGCGACCTTCGCGGCGGCGACGACATTCCGCCCGGCCCCCTCCGGCCGATTGTCATGAAGGCCACCGCGCCCCGGTCGGAGCAGCGCTATTGCAGCGTCGAGGATCTTCTCGCCGCGGTGGAGGCTGCCCTCGCGGCACCGACGACGCGGTGGGAAACCCCGGAGGACACCGCGCAGCGTCTGCTGGAACGGGTCCGGCTGCCCAAGGCCACCGATACGGACCTGGCCGAGCTGTCGGCCTGGGCGCTCGCACTTGACGAGAACAACCACGAGGACATGGTCCTTCTCGCCCGGGTCCTGCCCTGGATCAGCAATCGATCGATCCGCCACCTCTGGTCGGCCGATCCGCAAGGGTTCCGCGTGATCTTCCGCCACTTCAGCGACCACATCCCGACCGCAGACTTCGGCTTCGAGTACTGCGACGTCGTCGCGAGCTTCTCGCGCAAAGCAGCGCACGAGACCGACGACATCGACGTCCTGCGCAACGTCATCCGCTCCCTGGTGGAGCTCGGTCACCGCTACAACCGGTGGCGGGTCCGCGACATCGTCACGACGATCCTGCAGGGCATCCGTGAAACAGAACCGTCGCTCGCAGCGACGGAGGCACTGCGCACGGCAAACCCCGACGCCGTCGAATGGACGCTCAGCGACTTCTCCGTCCGATCGCTGCCGCCCGTTCTGCGCTCCGGCATCCAGGACCTGCTCAGCAGCCTGCTGGATGGCCGCAGTCTCCCCAAGCCCCTAGCTTGATCGAAAGGAACGCATGATCACCAACACTGAGGTCGTTGAGGTCTTCGCCCAGCCGGCGAGGATCGCCACCAACAGCCTGCTGCGCGACCCGCAGCGGCTGGGCCATGCCGCCGCAGTCGAACACTTCGCCACCTCCGAGGAGCGGGCGGTCGAGCAGATCCCGGTCGGCTGCGGGAAGACTGGCCTGATCACGCTGTTGCCGTTCGGCTGCGCCCAGGGGCGGGTGCTCGTCATCGCACCCAACCTGACCATCTGCGACCAGCTCGCCGACGCCTTCGACGTCACGAAGCCGGACAAGTGCACCTACACCCGGTTCAACATCATCGATGACGTCAGCAAGGGGCCGTGGAGGGCCGTGCTGCACAGCGCGGGCAACCGCAGCGACCTCGACGACGCCCACGTCACTGTCACCAATATCCACCAGCTTAACGCTGGTGGCGGACGCTGGCTCAAGGACCTGCCGGCCGACTTCTTCTCGTTGATCATCGTCGACGAGGGGCACCACAACGCCGCGCCCAGCTGGCAGGGCGTGTTCGACTACTTCCCCGACGCGAAGATCATCAGCGTCACGGCGACGCCGTTCCGCGCCGACGACCTCCCCGTCGAAGGCGAGATGATCTACGCCTACCCGATCGCGCAGGCCATGCGCGAGGGCTACATCAAGAACATCCAGTCGTCGAACGTGGCGCCGTCCGAGCTGGAGTTCACCTACCGCGGCGAGGTCCGCACCCACCAACTGGAGGAGGTGCTCGCGCTCCGCGAGGAAGCCTGGTTCAACAAGGGCGTCGCGCTTGCGGAGCCCTGCAACATCTCCATCGTCAACGGCTCGATTGAGTGGCTCAAGCACCTGCGCAAGAACGGCCATCACCACCAGATCATCGCCGTCGCCTGCTCCGTCGACCACGCGCGCGCCATCCGGCACCTCTACGAGGAGCGGGGCCTGCGCGCCCAGGAGATCTACTCCGCGATGCCCGACGCCCAGAAGACGGCCATCAAGGCGAAGCTGCGCGGCACCCACGAGCTCGACGTCATCGTCCAGGTTCAGATGCTTGGTGAAGGCTTCGACCATCCGTCGCTCTCCGTCGCGGCGGTCTTCAGACCCTACAAGTCGCTGAGTCCCTACATCCAGTTCGTCGGCAGGATCATGCGGGTCAACGTCCAGGACGCCCCCGGGCACCTGGACAACCGCGGCATCGTGGTGAGCCACGTCGGCCTCAACGTCGATCGTCTCTGGGACGACTTCAAGCGCATCGACGAAGACGACCAGCGCCTCATCCACGCCTGGTTGATCAGCGCCGAGCAGCCCCCGCCCACCACCGCCGGCAACGGAGTCCGACGCACGTTCCGCCCCGCGATGGTGGTCAACGGCGAACTCACGCTGGACCACTTTCTCGGGGACAAGTTCCTCGAGATCCCCGAAGACGACCGGCCCGCCCGCGCGCTGGAGGCTCTGCGATCGCAGGGGATCGATCCGGCATCGCTTGGCCTCAACGAGGAGATGCTCGCGCTGCTGCGTGACAACCGTGCTCCCGACGAGCCCACCGGGCCCGTCGAGCAGCCCGTCCAACCGCAGCTCCGCCGCCAGGGCCTTCAGCGGCGCCTCGACCAGCAGGAACGCACGTTGGCCATGCAGATCTGCCAGGCGCTTGGGCTTAACCCAGCCGGGCGCAAGTTTGCTCCCCGCAGCGGCACCGGCGCTTCTGATGACTACGCGGCGATGATCATCACCGTTCATCGCGCCGTGAACGCCTTCCTGGGGATCCCGCGAGCCACGCGCCGCGACCTTACGATGCCCGAACTGGAGACGGTCCTGCCGGAACTCGACAACATCGGTGACGCCGTCCAGCAGAACGTCGCTGCGAAGGTGGCTTGATGGGGCTCCGCAACCTCGTGTCGAAGATTGAGGTCAAGACCTCGCTCCGAGCCAACAAATGCAAGTTCAACGCGGCCCACAAGATCCCGAAGGGCGACCTTCGGCTCGTCGTCACCCCACTCGCAGCGGTGAAGCGCGAGTACGGCTACTGCGTCGACTGCGGAGTCGCCATGCTTGAAGCCGCCCAGACGAACATCGCGGAGAACCTCGCCGCGCTCCGGAGGCCCACCCAGCAGTGACGAGCACCAGCCGCCGCCCAGGCTCAGCACCGCTGACGTTGGTGTCGCCGGATGAAGCCGACGGCCAGTCAGACCAGCTCCATCAATTGCATCGAACTGGCATAGAAGCTGCCCCGATCTATCCCGGCACCCGCCCGCGAGGGCTGGACCCTCAGCAACGCCACGAGCGCCGACCTTGAAACCGTCCGCCGCGTTCAACGACCAAGATCAATATCACATCACTCAGTTCACTCGCGACGGCAGCACCCCCTGGGTCGCGCAGCCCCCCGGCTGCAGCGGTCATTCAGGTAGTTCGAATATCGGTACTGCGCGCCAGCATGCCGCTACTGAGCCCGGCGGTAGAGGCCGGGAAGAGGAGCGGCACCGAGTTCAGGGCCGCGGACGTGATCCACACGCGGCTGGCGAGTGAAATCCGGTGGCAAAGGGTAGTAGGTCACCGACACCCGGTCACACCTCAGTGCCGGTCGTCCGTTGAGATGGAGTTGCCCGATGCCGGATTCTCCCCGCCAGAAGGACCGCTCAGCGCGGGCGGCCATCATCGCGGCGGCCATCGCAGCCGCGGCCACCGTCCTCGTCGGCCTCATCCCGGTGGTCTCGCAAATGGTCGCTCCTGACCCGGCGACACCACCCTCGGCCCCCGTGTCGCAGCCGACAGCTCCGGCGCTCGATCCGGCTAAAGCCGTCGTCTGCACGCCCGTCATCGACGAACCGGTGACCGTCGAGAGTGTCAAGCCTACCGACACCGAGCCGGGCATCGGCGGCCAGATCGCGGTGACCGTGCGCATCAACCAGCCGGCTGCGGGCGGGCAGTACTGGCTGATGACGCGTCTGCCTGTCGACCCGCGACCGATCGAGGTCGCGAGAAGGCGGCTCAGCGACGAGACGACCCAGGTCCTCCGGCTCTCGCTGGCCTCCGGCCCGGGTTCGGCCCGCACGTTCTACGTGGCCCGAGCGGCACCGGAGGCGGTGGGCTGGTTCGAGGACAACCTCGCCCACGACGGCGACAGCACCTGGGACGAGAACCGCATCGAACTACCGCCCGGCGCGGACGTGGCTTCCAACTCGTGCGCCATGACCCGCACTCGATGAACCTGGTGCGGCACGTCCCCGCTCCTGATATTTGGCGCGGCGGGTGAACTCCTTGTGGACAAGGGTCATCTCGGCCTCCCGGTCGACGGGGTGAACGGCAGCTCGTAGCGGCCCGGGCCAGCCCGGGAGCCATAGAGCTCGTACTCCTTGAGCACGTCCTTCGGCACCTGCAGGTCGTCGGTGTCGGGTTGCGTGCCTCGCTCGTACGGGGGTCGTCGTGCCAGCTCAGGGGCTGAACGGAGTGTGCGAGTAAGCGACAAGTACCTCCACCGAAGTTGGTATGTCAGAACTGCTGGTACGGGAAGGACCCCGCCCCACGCGGGCGATGTTCACCCCGTGATCCCGGCTGTCGGGACCGGCCCTCGATCCCTGTCCACACTCACGAACCAGCCGCAGGGCGATGCGGATGCTCTCCCGGTCGGCCTGCACCGGGCAGCCAACTCACGCCGGCGCTTGCTGCTCGTGGCGGGCGACGTCGCCCGGCACGGCGCCGCTCATGGCCTGCTCGGCCTACGTGAAGCGTTCGCGCTGGATGGCGTCTCGGTACGGATGAGCTGGGTCGTGGTCTCGGTAGGCCACTGAGCGCCAACGGCATGTTCGACGCGTTCGGCGGCCGGGTTGCGGCTGCAGAACTCTGCGATGGACATGATGCCGTTGGGCACCATGCCCGAGGGCGTCTCGTCGATGTTCGCGCCCCCGGCTACCGGACGGTCACCCCGGTGGATGCGGCCGGATCACTGAGCCTGGATCAGCCGTCCCGTCGCGTCCGTCACGGTGTAGTAGCAATCAGCCGCAGCATGGGAAATCACCTGGTAGATGATCTGGCCGTCCTTCTCGACGGTCGGGTGGAAAGTGGTGTAGAGAGTGGAGGACCGGCACACGCGCTTGATCGAGACATTGCCGTGGCCTGCCTTCGCCGCCTTGACCTTGAGTGCGCGCGTGTTTCTCTCGATCTGTGTCGGGCAGTCCCGTAGAGCAGCGGCTTCGGCCGCCTTGACGGCATACAGGCCATCGTCGACGAGGTCGGAGGCCTCACAGCGAGGGCGTTGCGGCCACCTCGGGAGGGAACGCGAGCAACCGCACCGCCCGCCAGGCGGGGAGGCCGGCTCATCTCACAGGAACTCGTGCAGCTGGTGTGGGCCTGTGTAGAGATACGGCCGGGGGTCGAGGACGCGGGTCAGCCGCAGGTCCTGCAGCGGCCACCGGCGGCCCGTGACGGTGACGACATGGTGGGGCAGGGAGAAACGCGCCACCTGGTGGAGATCGAGACGTGCTGCTTGCGCCTGCACAGGGGCCCCGCCCACGAGGAGGTCATCGGCGCCCGATCGACGTCCCGGCCCTCGAGGACGTCCGCCTCCGGGTCCTCGTCAGGCTGCCCGACGACGCTCGCGAGGTGGACATCCAGGTTCATCGGTCGCTCGACAGGTCCGGGGAAGTACGCGGTCGGTGACGTGAGCTTCGTCGTGATGGTGAGCAGCGGCTCGGTGGACGATGCCGCGGCACCGTGGAGCAGCGTGACAACGGGCTCCTTGCCGCCGAAGACGTTGGGCATCCACCATCCGGACGACACCGTCAGCCGCGGCACCTCGATCTCGGGGCCGAGGCCGTAGAGCGGGAACTCACCCACGCCCGCCGGGTCCTCCACGGCGATGACGCGGCGAAGTTCTGCTTCGTCCACAGGTCCCTCCACTCCGTGTGCGAGCAGGGTTCGGTCCACCCGTGGCGATGCGCACTGCCGCGGCCGGCGCGCCGCCCGCCCCGCTCGCGCAGTCACATGATCTTACCCAGTGGTCCATCCGGTCATGAGGGCCGCGACCGCTGCGCGGTTTCCCCCCCGCATCGGTGGCCCGGGTGGTCGCGGTGCCGGGGCCGGAGTTCGTGGGGTCGCGCCCGTTGGGCGGGGCATGGCCACGAGGAAGCCTGTGGCGCCGCCTCGGGATCGACACGCTGCTGCGCCGCCTCGCTGAGCGCTCGGGGCGCCTGCACCATCCGGGGGCGGGCGGCACGGCCGCAGGGGTCGCGCGCGCCTGCCGCAGCCGGGCTGAGCACCGCGACGACGCGGGGCGCCACCCGTCACGCCGCCGGCGGCCACCGGTGAGCCCTGAGAGAGTGTTGTGAAACCTGATGATCACTCGGCGTGGCGGAGGTGGTAGCTG
>CAXTTN010000045.1:0-30047 GCA_964247105.1 uncultured Pseudonocardia sp. | reverse complement strand
AGCGGCACGACGCGCTGCGCACCGTCCTGACCCGGTCCGGTGCGGACATCGTCCAGCAGGTGAGCGCCGACGGCGATGTCCCGCTCCTCGTGGAGAACCTGCCGGGGGGCGGTGATCCGGCGACGCTGCAGAAGCGGATCCTGGCCGTCCTGGACGAGCCGTTCCGCGTGCGGGGCGGCTCGCTGGTGCGCGCGCGCCTGCTCCGGGTGGCCTCGCACCGGTGCGTCCTGGTCGTCAGCTGCCACCACGCCGTCTGCGACGGCTGGTCGGCAGGCATCCTCTTCCGCGACCTGGCCGAGCTCTACCGGGCGCGACGGCAGGGTCGGCCCCCCGCGCTGCCGGAGCTCGAGCTGCAGTTCCCGGACTACGCCACGTGGGAGGCGCAGCTGGCGGCCGAGCAGCCCTCCTCGTACTGGCACCAGCGGCTCCGGACCCGACACCCCCGGCTGCCGCTGGGCGACCGGCGGGCCGCCGACACCGGCCCGGGCACCTTCCAGTCGTTCCCGCTGCCGGTGATCCCGGCCGAGACCGCCGCCGAGCTCGGCCGTCTCGCCGCCGCCCGCCGCACCACCCCGGCCCGCGTGGTCACCGCCGGCATCGTCGCCTCGCTGATGCCGCTCGTCGGGCCGCGCCTGACGGTCGGCGTCTTCGTGGGGAACCGGGAACAGCCCGAGCTCCTCGACGTGGTCGGCGACCTGGCCGATCGGGTGCCGATCGTGGTCGACGCGTCCGAGACGCTCGACTTCGGTGAGCTCGTCGACCGTGTCGATCACGAGATCGTCGGCGCGGCGGAGCACTACGCGCCCATGTCGGCACTGGCCCCGCTCATCCGGGAGCATCCGGAGCGAGCGGCGGGTCCGCTCCTCGACGTCACTGTGAACTACCTGCCCCACCGCACCCGGCGCAGCACCGAGGGCACCGAGGTCGACGTCCCCCGCGAGGAGGTCGGCGAGATCGACGCGGCACTCGACCAGAGGAGTTTCCGCTCCGACCGGTGGCGTGACGGTTTCGGCCTCGTCGACTACCAGCATCGCCCGCAGCCGGACGGGTCCATCGGCGGCTACCTGCTGGCCAACGTCAACGTCCTGACGCCCACGATCGCGCGCGAACTGGCGGCCACCACCAACGCGGTGCTGGCCCGCCTGGTCGCCGACCCGGGCCGGCAGGTGGGGGCGCCCGACGACACCGACGCCGCGCTGTGACCCCCGCACCCGCGGACACCGGTCGGGTGGCGTGGCACGCCCCGGCGTCCTACCTGCAAGAACAGCTGTACCGCTCCGTGGCGGGCCGGATGTCGAACTACAACGTCGTGGTCGCCTGGCGGCTGCTCGGCCCGCTGGACCGCGGCGCGCTCCGGCACGCCCTGGGTGAGCTCGCCGTCCGGCACGAGATCCTGCGCACCAGCCTCGACGAGCGGAACGGCGCGGTGGAACAGCACATCCACCACCACGGGACGCCGGCCCTGCGGCACGTGGACCTCCGCTCGGCCCGCGAGCCCGGGGCCGAGGTCCGCAACCTCGTGCTGGCCGACGTCAGCCGCCCGTTCGACCTGCGGGAGGTCCCGCTGTGGCGTGCGGTGCTGGCCCGCCTCGACGAGCACGACCACGTGCTGGCCCTCGTCCTGCACCACGCCGTCTGCGACGGTTGGTCGAGCAAGGTGATGGAGCGCGATCTCACCGCGCTGTACCGCGCGGCCGCCGGCGGCGAGGAGCCCGCCCTGCCCGCACTCCCCATCCAGTTCGGCGACGTCGCGAGCTGGGAACGGTCGGTGCGCGACGCCCCGCTCGAGCAGCAGTGGCGGGCGCGGCTGAGCCCGGGTGGGGCGTCGCCCGTCCCGTTGCGGGCGCTGCGTGACCGGCCGCCGTTCGAGCTGATCTGCCACCCGATCCCGCCGATCGCCGCCGACGTCGCGGGCCGGCTCGCCGAGCTGGCCGGGCGGTGCGAGGTCACCCTGCCGACCCTGCTCTACGCGGCAGCCATCATGACCCTCTCGCCCGTGCTGGGCGCGGAGATCACGTTCGGCCTCGCGCACGCCAACCGGGCCGACATCGAGGTGCAGCCCGTGGTCGGGCCCGTCTTCGACTACCTGCCGATCCGCGTCGACCTCGCCGACTCCCCCTCCCTCGGACAGCTCGCGGGGCGCATCCGGCAGGAGGAGCGGGCCGCGCGGGACAGGGTGCTCCCCCTCGTGCTGGTGGAGCAGGCGGTCACCGGCGGGAACCACGGCCCCGGTGCGGCACTGTTCGACCTCGTCCTCAACTTCATCCCGAGCGGGCGGGCTGCGGTGCCGGCACGAACCGGGCCGCCGAACCCGGCGGTGCTGCGCTTCGAGCCGTTCGCCGCGGCCGGCGACTGGGTCAGCTGCCGCGTGGACCACGGCTTCTACGGCGCGGGCCCGCTCAGTTTCGTGCTGCGCCAGAGCGGCGACGGCGAGCTCGGTGGGCAGGTGTACGGGCACGCCGGTGCCCTGGGCTGGCCGGGGCTGGCCCGGCTCGGCCACCGGTTCCGGGCCACCGTCCACCGGCTCCTCGACGACCCGACAGCGGCCTGCCGACCTCGGCACCGGCCGGCGCCGGCGTGACCGGTCACCCCCAGAACGCGGCGAGCTCCTCGGCGTGGCGGCGGCCCAGCGCTCGGCCGGCCTCCGCGGCCGGGGCCCGGGTGGACGGCGAGAGCGGGTTCGGGCCGAACGCCGTGGCCGAGGCCTGGTCCGCGTGCATCCACATCACGTGCCCGCGCGTCACGCAGTCGAGCTCCTCGGGCAGGGCGGCGAACGGCATCTGCTGGCCCGGTCGCGTCGGTGTGATCACGAGGATGCGGTCGCACCCGGCGGCGAGGTGCGCGTTCGTCCCCGACGGGATGCCGCCGTCGACGTAGGTGCGCCCGTCGATGACGACCGGCGGCCAGACACCGGGGACCGCGCAGCTGGCCGCCACCGCGTCGACGAGACCCACCCCGGAGTCGACGTCGAAGGCGACCAGCTCACCGGCGTCGACGTCCACCGCGGCCAGGCGGATCGGCCGGTCCGGCCACCGCGGCACCGGGACGCGGGACGTGATGGCGCGGCGGCGGGCCGCCCGCTCGACGTGGGTCATCGACCCGAGGGCACCGATGCGGCGGCGCAGGTCCCGCACCGACACCGAGGCGTCGGCCACCACGCCGAACCGCGTCATCAGGGCGTCCCAGTCCAGGTCGATGTCGATCTCGCCGTGGTCGGGTCGCTGCTGTGCGGCGTACAGCTCGGTCAGCGGTACGCCGCTGGTGATCTGCACGGCGACCACGGCTCCCGCCGACGTCCCGACGATCACGTCGGCGTCCAGCAGCGCCGAGCTCAGTGCCGGCACGCGGTCGTGGATGCCCTGCAGCACGCCGAGCTCCCACGCGATTCCCGCCACGCCACCACCGGCCAGCACCAACGCGCGGGTGGGTCGGCCGACCTCGTCTCCCCTCGCGGTCACACCGGCCTCGATCAGGACACGACCGGGATCTCGACGCACGACGGGTGCCCCGCATCGTGCTGGACGCGCTGATGAGCCACCCGGCTGCGCACCCCGTCCTGGTCACCGGTGTTGAGGTTGCGGTCCCACCGCGGGAAGGAGCTGCTGGTGACGTCCACGCGCAACCGGTGACCGCTCAGGAACACGGTGGCGGTGGACCACAGGTCGATCTCGTGGCGGCCGGTCCCCGCCGCGCCCGCGGTGACGCGGACGATCCCGTCGCACAGGTTGATCGAGCGCCCGTCGGGATGCACGTCACAGAGCCGGGCCACCCAGTCGGTGGAGGGGGCCGAGCTGCGGGCGTGGAGGACCACCCGGACGCGGCCCACCACCTCGAGGTCGCTCGCCAGCGGCGGTGAGGTGAAGACGAGCACGTCGGGGCGGGCCTCCAGCCGGGCCTGGTCCATCGGGCCGGACGGGCTGTCCGGCGAGAGGACCCCGTGCCCGCCGACGGTGGGCACCGGATCCGCGGGGTCGTACCGGAAGTCGCTGGCGCCGCCGTCGTCGTCCGGGACGGAGCGCGCCAGGCCTCCTCCGCCGTGCAGGTACCAGCGCTGCGTCGTCGCGCCGGGTGGCGGCCAGCACGGCTCGTCGCGCCACTGGTTGCGGCCCATCACGAAGATCCGCACCGGCGGCTCGGGGCGGTCGTCGACGCGGGGACCGGGATCGAGCTGTTGCCGGAACCAGGCCAGCTGGACGTCGTTCCAGTCCGATCCGTCGTGGACCTCGCCGCCGGTGCGGGCGGCGCGCATCCCGTAGGTCTGCTGCCCCACGGGGTCCTCGAACGCGTGATGCGTCCACGGGCCCACGACCAACCGCGCGGGCCGGCCGCGCGACGCCATCGCCGCGTAGTTGTCGAGCGTGCCCTGCAGGAAGATGTCGTACCAGCCGGCCGTGTGCAGGCTGGGCACGACCACGTCGTCGTAGAGATCGGTGACGCGGCTCCACCGGGCCGCCTCGGCGTTGTCGATCGCCCTGACCCCGCCCAGCGCCGGGATGCGGTGCCTGCGGAGCAGGGCGACGTCGCTCACCGGCAGCTCCCAGTACCCCAGCTGCGCCAGCCGGTCCCACTCGGCCACCACGGCGGCGAGCCTGCGCCGGCGCTCGCCGTCGTCCCCGCTGGTCCGGTCGAGGATGTCGACGCTGTTCTCCAGCGCCCAGCGCGACGCGAGGCCGAGCTCGACGGCCCCGCCACGGGCCAGGAGCCCGTCGAGCGGTTCGGCCCAGGTGAGCGCCGGCGAGATCGCCGCCAGGCCACGGGGACGATCCGCCGCCGCCAGCCACTGGACGTTGCCGCAGTAGCTCCCCGAGTACATGCCGACGCGCCCGTTGGAACCGGGCAGCGCCGCCGCCCACTCCACGGTGTCGAACCCGTCCTCGCGTTCGGAGCGGAACGGTTCCCACTCCCCGTCGGAGGCGTAGCGGCCACGGACGTCCTGGGTCACCACGACGAAGCCCCGGCGCGCCGCCTGCACGGGATCCAGGCCGCACCACACGTTCATCGCCTGGCGGTCCTTGCCGTACGGGGTGCGCGTCAGCAGCGTCGGCCACGGCCCGCTACCCGGTGGCCGGTAGATGTTCGCGCGCAACATCGTGCCGTCCCGCATCCGCGCCGGGACGTCGACCTGCACCAGCACCTCCTCGACGACCTCGGTGCGGGCCCGGGTGACCGCCGGGGTGCGGCGGTGGGAGCCGATGGCCAGGTTCACTTCACGCCGCCGGCCTGCAGGTAGCTCTCGGCGTTGGACTTGTCGACGATCTCGGCCTTGGTGTAGGTGGTCGCGGGCACGCTCTGGCCCTGGACCACCTTGACCATGTTCTCGATGGCGGTCCTGCCCATCCCGCGGGGATCCTGGGCGGCGTCCGCACTGATCGTGCCGTCGAGGATGCTGGGCACGCCGCTGAGCGAGCCGTCGGCGGTCAGCTGCACGATCCCGGGATGGCCCTTCAGGCCCTGGGACGTTCCCTGCCCGATCTGGTTGTTGGCGGAGAACGTCGCGGCGAGGTTCGGATGGGCCGTCACCATGTTCGTCACCCCGCTCCGCGTGGCGTCCAGCGACAGGTCGGTGGTCACCGACGCGACGACCCGGTAGCCGCCGGCCTCCACGGTCTCGGTGAACCCCTTGATGCGCTCGTCGTTCGACACGTACTGGCCCGGCGCGAGCGTCACCACGCCGACCTCCTTGCTCGGCGTCGGATGGTCGATCAGCCACTTGCCGGCGAGCTCGCCCAGCTGGCGGTGGTCGGCCCCCACGAAGCTCGACTGGCAGTTCACCCCCTGGGCCGGGCTGTCGATGATGATCACCTTGATGCCCTTGTCGCACGCCTGGTTGAGCACCGGTGTCTGGGCGGCCGGGCCGGCCGGGAAGACCACCAGCCCCGCCGGCTGCAACTGCGTGCTGGTCTGGATCAGGTTGTTGAACGCGACGTTGTCGCTGTAGTTCACCCCGGTCTTGATCTGGACCGTGAACCCGGCCGGCACGTCCGCCGCGGCGGCGTTCACGCCGTCGCACAGCCTCGTCGCGTAGTCGTTCAGCGAGCAGGGGAACGACAGGGCGAACACGATGAGCTTCGGCGGCGCGGAGGCGCCGGACTGCGCGCCGGCTTGTGCACCGCACGCGGCGAGGACCGGGACGGCGACGGCGGCTGCGACGGCCAGCCCGGCCGTCCGGCTCAACCGTCCGCGCAGGGCGGGACCGAGGAATGTCTTGAACATGATTGTTCCTGCTCTCGTCTGACGTGCTGCGATCAGGGGTGCTTGCCGCCAACGATCATGGACACGATGGCTTCGTGGTTCTCGGACGTCGCGGCGGCCTCGCCGACCAACCGGCCCTGTCGCAGTACGACGGCACGGTCCGCGACCGAGATGACGTCCTCGAGATTGTGGCTGATCAGGATGACGGAGATCCCGTTCTCCGGGAGCTGCCGGATCAGCCGCAGCACGTTCGTCCGCTCCCGGATCCCGAGAGCGGCCGTCGGCTCGTCGAGGACGACGATCCGGCGGGCGAACGCGATGCCCTTGGACACGGCGATGGCCTGGCGCTGCCCTCCCGAGAGCAGGCCGACCGGGGTGCGCAGGTTGGGCACCTTGACCCCGAGGCCGTCGAGCGTCCGGCTCGCCTCGTGCAGCATCGCCCGCCGCCTGACGACACCCGCGCCCCTCCAGGACCGCGGCCAGCACGGCTCCCGGCCCGCGAACATGTTCTCCGCGATCGACATGTTGTCGAACAGGGCGAGGTCCTGGTAGACGACCCCGATGTCACCGTCCCGGCCGGCCGCCGTCGCGCCGGGTTGCCGCGGAACCCCGTCCAGCGAGATGGTGCCGCTCTCCGGGCGGTGGATGCCGGCGATGCACTTGACGAGGGTCGACTTGCCGGCGCCGTTGTCGCCCAGCAGCGCGACCACCTCCCGCTCCCGCACCGAGAAGCTCACGGCGTCGAGCGCGGCGTGGTTGCCGAACCGCTTCGTGACGGCGGCGATGTCGAGCACCGCCGGCATCACGCCACCCCCGCCTGGATCTGGGCCTGGCGCACCTGGAGGCGGCCCTCCACGGTGCTGCGGAGCGTGTCGAGACCGACGGCCGCGACCAGGACCGCACCGATGGCGAAGGGGGTCCAGTTGGTGGACACCGACAGCAACGTCAGGCCGTTGGTGATGGAGCCGAGGATCAACGCCCCGACCACGGTGGCCCCGACGCTGCCGCGCCCCCCGGTCAGGCTCGCGCCACCGACGACGACGGCGGCGATGGCCTGCAGGATCGAGGTCCCGTTGTCGACCGTCCCCGAGGCGTTCAGCCCGCTCACCAGGATCCCGGTGATCGCCGCGAAGAGACTCGCCAGGAGGTAGACGCTGAACAGGACGGTGCGGACCGGGATCCCGACCTTGACCGCCGCGTCCCGGTTGCCGCCGATGGCGACGATCCACCGCCCCCACGCCACGCGGGTGAGCAGGAACCACAGCACCGTCGCGATGCCGATCACCAGCAGCACGGGTCCCGGGACGCCCAGGACGCTCTCGTTGGCCAGCGCCACGATGCCGGGCGCGACCCCGGGCACCTGCGAACCGCCCGACACCACGTAGGACAGGCTCTGCACGACGTACAACATGCCCAGGGTGACGATGAAGGCGTTGCCGATCCGCAGGCTGACGATGCAGACCGCGTTGACCACGCCGATCAACAGACCGGCCCCGAGCACGACGGGGACGGCCAACCAGCCCCAGGACGGCAGGTCCCGGAACATGACCGCCGCCACGATCGTGCACAGGCCCACGGTGGAGCCCAGCGACAGGTCCAGGGACCCGACGAGCACGACGACCAGGGCGCCGAGCGCGAGCAGCGCCACCGAACTGGACTGCACCAGGATGTTGCCCAGGTTCGATACGGTCAGGAAGTACGGGCTCAGCAGCGAGAACACGACCCAGATGCAGAACAGCACGACGACCGGTCCCGCGGCGATCAGGCGCAGGGTGATCGCCAGGGCGGCTCCCCGGCGTTGCGGTGCCCACGTGGCAACCGAGTCGCGAACGCCCGATATCGGGTTCGCCTGCCCCGACGGGGGCTTGTCCAGATTCACCATTATCGGTCTCTTTCCAGCCGGTGACACGAGGAGGTTCGGCAGCACCCGGGGGGCGTCGGGTCACCGCGGGCCTTGATGGGGCGCACATTTCGCGGAGTGGTCGACCGTGTGGTTCCACGGCACTCCGAGAATGGTGGCCGGACACGGTGGACTGGCGGTGGGATCAGGCGCCGTCGCGACGGCGCACATGCGTGATCGAGGGAATGGGGACGGACCGCAGCGGTCCGTCACCCCGTCACGGAGGTGGGGCCCGGGGCGTACATCGGTGTGGCCACATGATGGTCCGATCTCGACGGCGACCCCGTGAGGACGCCGGGACAACGTTGTCTCGACTATTAGAGACAGAGGTCCGGAGACGTGTCAACCTCCGATCTGACCAACATCATGGAGTGATCGGACGAGCGCCCACCGCGACACCTGCTGCTGGGCAGGCACGCGCCGGTCGCCGGCACTCCGTGGACACACCAGCACGAGCCGCCGGGCCACGCTACGGAGAATTCGACAAAAGCCCCGCGTTCACGGCGTGCGGTACCTTGTCATGAGGGCATGGCCAGGCGAAAGCGAGTCATCGTGTCGGAGAATCTGCGGGCGACCATCCGGGACGTTGCACGGGTGGCGGGCGTCAGTATCAAGACGGTCTCGCGCGTCATGAACCAGGTGCCGACGGTCGATCCCGGCATCGCGACGCGAGTGCGGAATGCCGCCCGACAACTCAACTACCAACCGAACCTCACCGCGAGCGCGCTGAGACGCCGGGACGGCCGATCCACCACTATCGGGCTCCTGGTCGACGATGTCGCGAATCCATTCTGCGCCAGTCTCTACCGTTCCATCGAGGACGTCGCCGATGCGCGGGAGGTCAGTGTCGCCGCCGGGAGCGGCCATGAGGATCCCGAGCGGGAACGCCGACTGGTCACCAACTTCATCGGCCGGCAGGTCGATGGTCTGGTCATCATGTCCAGCGCGCTCGATCACAGTTATCTACGCGACCACCAGAGAGCGGGCACACCTATCGTCTTCGTCGACCGGCCACCGGTGCTCCTCGCCGCCGACAGCGTGCTCTCCGACAACCGGCGCGGCGCCGAGCGGGGCACCGAGTACCTCATCGCCGCAGGTCACCGGCGGGTCGCGTACCTGGGTCA
The DNA here is from genome assembly GCA_964247105.1 of uncultured Pseudonocardia sp. Classification (GTDB taxonomy): domain Bacteria; phylum Actinomycetota; class Actinomycetes; order Mycobacteriales; family Pseudonocardiaceae; genus Pseudonocardia. The sequence goes on along the minus strand of CAXTTN010000045.1, from coordinate 20,831 downwards.
CAAGATCAACAGAATGACGGCGACCGAGCGCTTCCGCGGCTACCTCGACGCCCTCACCTCAGCGGGCGTCGAGGAGGACGCCGACCTCATCCATCACGACCTGAGCACGGCCGATCTCGTCGACACGGCGATCACGGGAATGCTGGAGCTGGCCGAACCGCCCACCGCATTGTTCACCAGCCAGAACCTGGTGACGATACGCACCATTCGCGCCCTGCGTTCCCGCGCGCGGCAACACGCCATCGCGCTCGTCGGATTCGACGACTTCCTCCTCGCGGACCTGGCCGAACCCTCGGTGACGGTCGTCGCCCAGGATCCCAGCGCGATGGGCAAGCTCGCGGCCGAAATCCTCTTCCGCAGAATCGACGGCGACGAGTCGCCGCCGGAGGAGATCACCCTGACGTCGGAGCTCATCGTTCGGGAGTCGGGCCTCATCAAGGCATCGTGAACCGCCATGGCCGGACCACGGCGACCAGCACCACCAGCGCCAGCACGAGCCCGCCCGCCACCACGACCGCCATCGCCGTCGCATCGTTGCCGAGCATCCCGACCAGGGGCGACACCGCCGCCCCCAGGCCGAACTGAACCGCGCCGAGCAGCGCGGCCGCGGAGCCCGCTGCGTCGCCGTGGGCGGCGAGCGCGAGCGCCGGCGCGTTCGGCAGGGTCAGCCCGACGGCGAACAGCACACCGAACATCGGTACGAGTATCCCGGTGATCCCGCCGACACCGCTCAGGGCCGAGCCCAGGAGCACCACGGCCGCCACGGATCCGCCGACCAGGGCGGCGGCGAGCAGCGTGCCGGGCGCGAACACCCGCAGCAGACGGGCGTTGAGCTGGGTGGCCGCGATGAGAAAGGCCGAACCGGCCCCGAAGGCCAGGCCGAACTGCTGCTGGTCGAGCCCGAACTGCTCCTGCAGGACGAACGAGCTGCCCGCGATGTACCCGAACATGCCCGCCATCGCCAGGCCGGCGACCAGTACGAGCCCGACGTACCTGCGGTCCCGCAGCAGGCCGCCACAGGTGCTGAGCATCGGCCCGACCCCGGCCGGTCGCCGCCGCTGCGGCGGCAGCGACTCGCGCAGGGCCACCGCCACGGCCACCGCCGCCACCACCGCGTAGCCGGTGAGCACCACGAACACGCCGCGCCAGGGCATGACGCGCAGCAACGCCCCGCCCAGGGCCGGGGCGAACACCGGCGCGACGCCCATGACCAGCATCAGCCGCGAGAGCATCGTGGCGGCGACGGTGCCCGAGTAGAGGTCCCGGATGACGGCGACGGCGATGACCATCCCCGCGGCCGCGCCCCCGCCCTGCAGGACGCGCAGCGCCCCGAGGACGGCGACATCCGGGGCGACGGTGATCGCCAGCGAGGCCACGCCGTGCACCGCGATCCCGACCAGCAGGGGGCGCCTGCGACCGAGGCAGTCCGAGAGCGGACCGATCACCAGTTGCCCGGTCGCCAGCCCGAGCAGGGTGCCGGTGAGCGTCAGCTGCACCGTGGACGGCAGCGCCCCGAACTCCACGCCCAGCGCGGGTAGGGCAGGCAGGTACGTGTCGATGGTGAGGGGGCCCATCGCGACGAGGGCGCCCAGCAGCAGGACCGGCGTCCGACGCCGACTCGGGCCGTGCGGGTTCAGCCCGGCGGACAGCAGCACAGTGCGCACGATGACGACCTCGACCAACTCGATGTACCACTCAGGGACAGGAGATTCCTGCCACTTCAGCGGCGAAGTGGTCGATTGCCGATCAGACGGCAAGGAACAGCGCGGGAACAGACAGCGGAGAGGGAGAACCGCGGAGAGGAAAACGGTCGCGAGACGTTGCGACGGGCCCACGCTGGCGTCACCGAGGATAACCATCGCGACACGGACGGTACAACCGCTCCCCGGCGTGACGCACCTCACCGGACGTCCAGCCGCTTCCCGGGTGCCTCACGACTGTGCAGTGCGCGGGCCGGAACGTCCCCGGCGCCCACCTCGCGACGCGGTGCGCCGCACCTACGCTCCCTGGCATGTCGCCGCTCCCGTCGCTGCGTGACGCCGCCGCCGCGCCGCCTCGTCGACGCGCGGCGCGCGTGGCGGCGCTGGTCATCGGAACTTTCGCGCTGCTCGGCAACGTCGCGATCCTTGCCGGCGGTGCATCGGCGACCGGGCCGTCGCCGCACACCGGCGGGGCGGCCGGCGTCGTTCCGGTGACCGGACCGCCGATCCGGATCGCGCAGGATAACCGCCCGCCGCAGTCGGTTGCCGGGCGGTGGCGCATCACCGGTATGGGTCTGAGCAGCGCCGGCCAGCCGCTCAGCGTGGTGGCGCTGGAGGTCAGGCTGGCGGAGGAGCACACCGATCCCGGGCGCCTGCGCGAAGTCGAACCGGTCGGCAGTGACGGCATCATCTTCACCGACGTCCTTCCCGCCGACGGTACGGCGACGTTCGAGGACGGGAGGTACTCCTACGACGCGGCTACCGGTGACCTGCAGATCTGGATCGACTTCCGGAAGGACGGCCAGCCGGGGGGCTACTCGTTGTCCGTCCGCGGCTTCCTCAACTCGACGATGCACGCGGACGCCGGCCGATGGACGTTCGCCATGACGGCGTCCGTCGTACCGGTGGCGCTGGGAGTGGGTCAGGCCTCGTTCACCTACCTCGGCCCGTAGCGCCCGGGTGCTTCCGCCGTCCGGCGGGCCAGCGAGACGGCGGCGAGCGCGGCCGGCACGGTGAAGACGATCACCGACGCCCACAGGGACGCGACGGCGACGTTGTTCATCAGGTGCACGAGCAGCCCGGAGACCAGGACGCTGCCGTGGGTGCGCAGGTGCAGCCAGGTCATCATGATCGACGTCAGCGTGGTGCCCGCGACGAGCACGAGCACGCCCATCCGGAGGTCGTGCTGGTGGGTGCCGGCGATGACGAAGGCCGGCAGGTGCCAGAGGCCCCACACCACGCCGAGGACGACGGCCGGGAGCAGGGGGCCGCGGCCGTGCAGCATGCGGGGAAGGGCGTAGCCGCGCCAGCCGATCTCCTCGCCGAGCGGGCCGGCGTCGAGCAGCAGGGTGGCCAGGAGGAAGGCCGGCGCGCACCACAGGGAGCCGAACACGGTGGGCGGGGTGGTGGCCAGCAGCGCGGGACCGGGAGGGGTGCCGGTGAGCGCCTGCTGGACCAGGCGCGCCAGCAGGTCCATGGCGGGCCAGCCGGCGAGCACGGCGACGGCGTAGCGCGGCCGCACCCGCCAGCGCAGCACGCGCGAGCCCAGCTCCCGCAGCCCGGCCCGGCCGCGCCGGGCGGCGGTCAGGCCGATCGCGGTGAGTGTCGGGGCGTAGACGGCGAGGAAGTACAGGGGGTGGGCCGTGGAGAACGGACCGGTCAGCGCCTCCACCGCCGGGCGGGCGAGCAGTAGCAGGCCGGCGACGCCCCAGGTCAGCCCGAAGGTCCAGGTGAAGAACAGGCGCAGCTCACCGGGGTGCGCGGCGATGGTGACCGGGCGGTCGAGCGTCGGCGTCGTCATGCCCCGAGCCTGTGGCCGGGGCCGGCCCGTCACCATGGTGCGCTCCTCCGACGCGCGGTGGGGTTCACCCCACCCGGGCGCGACCTCGTCGCACCCCGCCCCGTGGCAGGCTGACGTCGCGGACCGGACGGGCCGGGGGGAACGCCCTACCCCCCGCTCGGGGGCGCGCCGGGTGGGGCCGGGAACGGCACGGGGGCAGGTTGGGAGCCATGAACGAGACCGTCATCACGACGCCCGCCGCGGCGCCGTCCCGGATCGCACGGGCCCGCCGTGACCTCGCCGCCGGGCTGACCTACCACCTGGCCGGCCTGCCGCTGGCCGTCGTCGCCTTCGTGGTGGCGGTGGCGGGGTTCGCGACGGGGGCCGGCACTCTCGTGGTCTGGCTCGGCGTGCCGGTGCTGGCGCTGACCCTGGCCGCGTCGCGGTGGCTGGCCGACCTCGAGCGGCGGGCCACGGAGGCGGCGACCGGCCGGGCGCTGCCGCCGCACCACTACCGCCCGGTCACCGGTTCGGGCGTGGTGCGGTGGTGGCGGTCGCTGCGCGATCCGCAGCCGTGGCGGGACGTGGCGCACGGCATCGCGGCGTTCCCCGTCCGGGTGGTCGGGTTCGTGCTCGCCGTGGTGTGGACGGTCGGCGGGGTCGGCGGCGTGCTCTACGGCCTCTGGGCGTGGTCGCTGCCACGGGATCCGGAGGGCGGCGGGTTGTGGTGGCTGTTGACCGGCGACCAGGGGCGGGCCGGCGACATCGCGCTCACCACCGCCCTGGGTGCGGTGCTGCTGGTGACGGCGCCCGCGGTGGTGCGGGCGCTGGTGGCGGTCCGGGCCGGGCTGGCGCGGGTCCTGCTGACCGACGGGGCCGCGGCCCTGCGGGACCGGGCGACCCGGCTCGAGGGCAGCCGCCGCTCGGCGGTGCACGCCGAGGCGCAGACGTTGCGCCGGGTCGAGCGGGACATCCACGACGGCCCGCAGCAGCGGCTCGTCCGGCTCAACATGGACCTGGAGGCCGCCGCGCGGCGGCTGGACGACGACCCGAAGCGGGCGCGGCCGCTGCTGGCGGAGGCGATCACGCAGAGCCGGGAGGCCCTGGAGGAGCTGCGGGCGCTCTCCCGCGGTATCGCCCCGCCGATCCTGGCCGATCGGGGCCTGGGCCCGGCGGTCGTGGCGGCGGCGGCGCGCTGCCCCGTCGACGTCACGCTCGACGTGGCGCTGCCCGACGGGGCCCGGCTGGCACCCGCGGTGGAGAACGCGGCGTACTTCGTGGTCACCGAGGCGCTGACCAACGTCGCCAAGCACGCGGAGGCGGCGGCGTGCTCGGTCGCGGTGTCGGTCGACGCAGGGCGCGTGCTGGTGGAGGTGCGCGACGACGGCCGCGGTGGCGCCCATCCCGGCAAGGGTCACGGGCTGGCCGGGCTGGCCGACCGGCTGGCCGCCGTCGACGGGTCGTTGCAGGTGGACAGCCCCGGCGGCGGCCCGACGGTGCTGCGCGCCGCGATCCCGCTGGAGGGCGTGTAGTGCGGGTCGTGCTGGCCGAGGACTCGGTGCTCCTGCGCGAAGGCCTGGTGCGGCTGCTGGACGAGGCGGGAGCCGAGGTCGTGGCGGCCGTCGGCGACGGGCCGTCGCTGGTGGCGGTCGCGGCCACGGAGCGGCCCGACATCGCGGTCGTCGACGTGCGGATGCCTCCGACGTTCACCGACGAGGGCCTGCGTGCCGCGCTGGAGGTGCGAGCGGGCGGGGTGCCGGTGCTGGTGCTGTCGCAGTACGTGGAGCTCTCCTACGCCGGCGACCTGCTGGCGTGCGGCGGTGGCGTCGGCTACCTGCTCAAGGACCGGGTGGCGAAGCTGGTGGACCTGTCCGACGCGCTGGAGCGCGTGGCCGCGGGGGGCACCGCGCTCGATCCCGAGGTGGTGGCGGCACTGTTCGCCCACCGCCGCGGCCGCGATCCGATCGCCGCGCTGACGCCGCGCGAGCGCGCGGTGCTCGCGCTCATGGCCCAGGGCCGCACCAACCTCGCCATCGGGCGCGAGCTCGTGCTCAGCCAGGGCGGGGTGGAGAAGCACATCTCGTCGATCTTCACCAAGCTCGGTCTCCCCCCGGCCGCCGACGATCACCGCCGGGTGCTCGCCGTCCTGGCCTGGCTGGAGGGCACCTCCTCCTGAGGTTGCCGGCGGAGCCGCGATCAGTCGCCCGGGCTGCTTCTCGCCCCGAATGTGCAGCGCGCGGTGAGAACGTGCCCGGCGTCCACCCCCGTGACGCGGTGCACCCAACCTACGATGCAGACACTGCGATCAGAGCGATGCGCGTGGGTCCTGCCGTGCTCCTGCTGCTCTCGTTCTCGGACCGATAAGGACGCTCCTGCATGTCATCGCTCCGTGACCCCCTGAACCGGTCCAAGCCGAATTCCGTGGCCCTCGCCTGTTCCATGGCGCTGCTCATCGGGGTCATGATCGTCACCGCCGGAGGGGCGTCCGCAGCACAGGACGCCGTCGACCCGGCGAGCGGTCCGCCGATGCGGATCGCCCAGAACGACAGCCCACCGGATTCGGTCTCCGGGACCTGGACGTTGCTCGGTCTCGGCCTCCCCGTCGGCCTCGGCGGTCTCGGCGGGCCCCCGAGTGCCGTCAGCATGACCATCGCTCTGGGAAAAGGACGTCAGAGCATGACGGGCAGGCTGGCCGGGAAGGTCGAGCCGGTCGGCAGTGCCGGCGTCATCTTCACCGATGTTCCGCTCGCAGCGGGCAGCGCCACGTTCCGGTCCGGGAGATACGACTACGACCCGCGCTCAGGTTACCTGCAGCTCTCCATCGAGTTCACGAAGAACGACCGGGGAGTCGGCTACTCGATGTCCGTCCACGGTGTGATCAACTCGACCACGCGCACGGACGCCGGCAGCTGGACGTTCGATCTGACGACCGTCGAGGGCAACCAGGTCCTGGCGGCCGGTCACATCTCGCTGGAGCGCGAAGCAGGTGGACCTCGGCAGGCGCCGCGGCCGGACGAGCCGTGATCAGCAGGACTCGATGGCGCCGGCATCGGATCCCGCTCCCTTCGGGCGCACGTCGCCGAACAGGTCGGTGGCGGAACGGGACACGCCCTCGTCCACCGCCGGGCTGTCGCAGCGCAGCCGGAAGTCGCCCGTCGCCGCGGTGGCGAACGCGGTCGGACCGGCCTCCACGTTCCGCTGGCTCACCGCGGGCTGGCCGGAGATGCCGACCACGCGCGCGTCCGGCACGACCAGGTTGTTCGTCAGCTCGACCCGGGCGGAGCGGTACACGGAGATCTCGGCCATCCGCGCGTCCTGGCGGGTCCCGTTGCCCGCCGACGTCGTGTGGAGGACGGTGGCGCCGTCGCACCGGTCGATGACGACCCCCGATCCCCCGTTCGCGTAGACCAGGTTGTTCTCCAGCAGCAGGACGCCCGTGCCCCGGTCGGTGTTCATGCCGCTGCAGATGATGCCGCGCCCACCGACGGTGGTCCGCTTGGCCGGATCCGCGTTGGTGGCCTTCGACGGCACCAGGGCGTTGTTGTCGTGGACGATGTTGCCCGAGATCGTGATCCGGCCGAGCTCCCCGTCCACCGGCCCGCTGCCGCCGACGGAGATCCCGTCGTTGATGTACGGGCTGAAGACGGCGTTGCCCGACACGTCGTTGCACGTGATCGTGATGTCACCGGTCGCGGTGGCGCCGATGCCCCCACCGGGGAAGTCGCGCACGATGTTCCCGCGGACGACGACGTCGCGCGGGTACTGGCTGCTGCCGTGGTCGGCGGAGACGAAGATGCCGTTCCCGGCGGTGCGGGCCAGGACGTCATCGGCGTGCGCGCGGGCGTAGCCGACGTCGCTGAGTCCCTTGTGGCCCTCGAGCGTCAGCCCGGCCACGATGACGTGGGACCCGGTCACGGAGATCGCCTTCCAGTTGTCGACGCCCGAGCGGATCACCGGATGCTCTCCGGGGGCGGCGGTGAGGACGATCTCGTGGCCGGAGCGCCCGTCCTGGGCGATGTGGATCACCGACTCCCGCGTGGAGCTGTAGTCACCGGTCATGAGCAGGACGCGGTCGCCGGGGCGGGCCCGGTCGACCGCCACCTGGGGATCGGCGAGCGCCTCCGCCGCGCTGGCTCCGGTGCTCGCGTCGTCGCCGCGGGGCGAGACCCAGATGTCCCGGCCGCCGGCGGCGGGCGCGGTCTGGCCCAGGCAGGCCGGAGCGTCCGTCTTCGCCGGCCCGGGGATGGCGCTCAGCACGGGCGGGTGGCTGGATGCGGCGGTGGCGTCACGCCCCTGACCGGAGCCGACGGCCACCGTGACGGCCGCGGTGACGGCCACGACGGCGAGTACCGCGGCGGCCGCCGCGAGCACCGGCCCGGACGGGCGGCGGGACAGCCGGTCCTCACCGGGCCGGCCGGCCCGGATGTGGTGGACGAGGGCCGCGCGTCCGCGGACGAGCACCTCGGGATCGGGGGCGCGGTCGGGCACCCGGAACGACCGGAGCAGTTCCCTCTCGTTCATCGGTGTCCTCGGGTGACGTCGGGTGCTTCGAGCAGCGGCCGCAGCCGGGCCCGGGCACGGTGGAGGCGGGTGCGCACCGTGACGGGCGAGATGCCCAGCGCCCGGGCGATGTCGTCGTGGGACAGGTCGTCCCACGCGTGCAGGAGCAGGACGTTGCGTTCGCCCGGGGAGAGGGAGGCGAGCGCGCCGGCGATGCCGCGTACCGACCGGGACGCGTCCATCCGGCTCAGGAGCGCGTCGATCTCGCCGGGGCCCCCGACGGTGGCGGCGGCGCCCGCGCGCGCCATCGCCCGGTACCCGCGGACCTCGGCGCGGCGGTGGCCCCTCATGAGGTTGGTGACGATGCCGTAGAGCCAGGGCCGGGCGTTGTCGTGGCCGACGTCGTAGGACGCGCGGCGGTTGAAGGCCACGTAGAAGGTCTGGGCACACAGATCCTCGGCCAGGTCGGCGCCCAGCCGGCGGGCCACGTGATCGTGGATCGCCGCGGCGTGCCTGTCGTAGACCAGGGCGAAGGCGTCCGGGTCGTGGACGCTGCGCTCGATGACCGCGGCGTCGCTCAGCACCGCGACCGGCTCCCCGCGGGGGGCTCCGCGCGGAGGGGGCACCACGGTCAGCGGCTGGGTGCGCGACACCCCCCGCGGCCACCTGGCTCCCATGCTGACTCCGCTCGAGGTGATGGCCCGCTCACCGACCGGGATGCGGTCGTGCGCGGGCCGGCCGGCGTCGACCAGTGGACCACGACCGTCATCGCGGCCTCGGGCGGGTCTCCTGATCCACCGCCGCCGCGACGGTGAGCCGGGCACCTCGGCGTCGGTCGCGCTGGAGCCGCACTCCTGGCAGGTCGTCATGACTGCGTGGACAGGGCGATCAGCTTCCACCGGTCGTTCGCGTCGAGCTTCTGGCAGAGCGACGCCACGTGCTTCTCCACCGTGCGCGGCGAGATGGACAGCCGCCGCCCGAGCGATGCGTTGGTGAGGCCCTCGCGGAGCAGGCTCAGGACCTCCCGCTCGCGAGGCGTGACGGAGGTCATGTCGCGGCCGCGGTGCTGCTCCCGCGGGGCCCGCGGCACCGCGTCCGCGACGAGCCTGCGGGTCAGGTGACGGGGCCAGGACCACGATCTCTGCTGGTCCGCCGGGCGGCCGCCGGTCGCTGCCGGCGGGGTGAGCGGGAGGTGGTCGGCCGCACCGCGCCGGACGACGGCGGTGAGGCAGGCGCGGGTGACGGCCGAGTCCTCCTGCCGTGCGGTCGCCACGACGATCAGCGGCGCCTCCTCCACGTGGTCGCAGAGGTACTCGAGGACGGCCAGCGTCTCCTCGTCGGCCCAGTGGAGGTCCTCCATCAGGAGCACGCAACCGCGCGGCGCGACGAGCCGGAGCAGGCGCAGGATCGCCTCGGCCACGACCGGGGTGCTCCTCGCCTCCACCGGGGGAGCGTGCTGGCCCGTCCACTCCGCCACGATCCGGCCGAGCGGGGCGCCGTAGGGGCCGAGATCCTCCTGTGCCGGCAGCAGGCCGTCACGGGAGAGCCCGCGTGCCATCTCCATCAGCGGCCGCAGCGGTGCGGGAGCGCCGTCCGGCACCGCCCGCCCGACGAGGAACGGGAGCCCGGCACCGCGGGCCGAGGAGGCGAACGCCTGCGCGAGCCGGGTCTTCCCGGCGCCCGCGGGCCCGGTGACCACGATCGCGCTCCCCCGCACGCCGATGTGCCGCACGGCCTCGTCGAACGCGGCCCTCTCCGGCTCTCGATCGGTCAGGACGGGGTACCGGACGACCACCCGCGCCGCGGTGGGCAGCGGCTCGTCGAGGGCGGCGATCTCGGTTCTGGTCGAGACGGACATCACTACTCCGGGGTTCGGAGGGCACGGGCGGGGCACGCGGGCGGGGAGCCGTACACGGATGGAGGCCCCGCCATCACCCGCGTACACACCCTTCTTGTCCGCAGCTCCGTCCGGCGTTCCCGGTTTCCGCAAAAACTTTCCGCCCGGGGGGTCTCACCCCGGCGACCAGGTGGGCAACCACGTCTGCAGGTCGGCCCGGTCCGGCACCAAACGCCCGGCACGGCCGGCTCCATCCTGTACCGGCTCGCTCCCCCACGTGGCCGTCACGGACCGCCGTCTCGCGGTCGACGCCTGCCCACACACGCACTTCACCGCTGCTCACCTGCTCAGGAGTTCTGTTGATCTTCGTTGAACGACGCCGCTCCCCGGTGCTCGCCGCCCTGGTCGTCTCGCTGTCGATGGTCGGCGGTGTGGCGTGCACGCCGCAGGACCTCCCCTCGGGGATCGGGAACCCGACCGCCACCACCGCGCCGCCCACCACCACGCCGCCCGACACCACGCCGCCCACCACCGCGTCCACCGCCCCGCCCACCGCGCGCCCGCCGGCCTCCGCCACGCCGGGCCCGACGACGGCCCCACCGACCACCGTTCCGCCCCTGACGTCGGTGAGCCCGACGCCGCCCGTCGAGCCGCCGCCACCGACGGACCCGACGGTCGGTCCCCGTCCCGTGTCACCGGCCCCGGCCACCGGCTCGGGCCGGGCCTACTTCGTCGACAGCGCCCGCGGCGACGACAGCGCCGCCGGCACGTCACCGTCCGCTCCCTGGCGCACTCTCACCGCCCTGGCGTCGAGGGCGGCACTGGTGCGCGGCTCCACGATCAATCTGGCTCGTGGGTCGTCCTGGTCCACGCCCCTCACCGTCGCCGCCGCGGGCGTCACGGTGCAGCCCTACGGCGCGGGTGGTGCCGCCCCGGTGATCTCCGTCGACGGGTGGGGGGCCGTGCAGGTCAGCGCCTCCGACGTCGTCGTGCAGGGGATCGAGGTACGGAGGGCCAAGCGCGGGGTGTGGGTGCAGCCCCGAGCCACCCGGGTCACCGTGCGCGACACGGTCGCCGCCGGCACCGGGATCGGCGTCTACGTCGAGGGCAGCGGCAACCTCGTCACCCACAACGACGTGCACGACGGCGTGATGGTGGTCAACACCCGGGGCGGTGGCGACGACTACGGCGCCACCGGCTACTGGGCCCAGGGCGCGGGCAACGAGTGGTCCTACAACACGGGCACCAACCTCGACCAGCCCAGCTTCGACTACGGCCGGGACGGCGGGTTCATCGAGATCTACGCCCCCCGGCAGAACATCCACCACAACCGGTCGCGCAACACCATGGGGTTCATGGAGATCTCCGAGAACGGGGACGGCGTCACGGTCTCGGAGAACACGATCAACGACCCGGGCGGGATCGTGCTGGCCACACACGTCCTGCTCAACGGCGTGCGGATCGAGAGGAACGTGATCGTCAACGCGGAGGGCCGCTGGCAGCTGCTGCTGACCGACAAGGCGGTCCGCTCCGGCAGCGACCTGACCTTCAACGACAACGACGTCACCAGCACCGTCCCCCTCGCCGGCCCGAACTTCGCCAGGATGACCCACACCGGCAACACCTACCGCGCCATGCGCACCATCGGGTTGCCCCTGCAGGCGGGCGAGAGGTCGATCTGACCGCGGTCAGCGCGGCGGCCCGGGTGAGCGGGGCGGCGTCGCGGTGCCCGAACCGGCGGCGGCGAACAGCGCCTCGACGGCGCAGGCCTGGCCGAGGGCGTCGGCGCGGCCCAGCAGCCGGTTCGGCTCACCGCGGACGGCCCTGCCGAACTCCTCCAGCTCCAGCTCGTAGGAGTTCCGGCGGGGGACGGCGATCTCCTCGGCGCGCTCCCCCTGGCGCTGCACGCGCAGCCCGGGTCGCACGCAGTGCCACGGATCGGCGACCGTCAGGGTGCCCGTGCTGCCGACGATCTCGAGGTGGCTGCGGTCGGGTTGGTGGAAGCCGCAGTCGAAGTGTGCGAGCACGTCGCCGGGGAACGCCATGACGCCGGCGAAGGCGACGTCGACGCCGTGGGTGCCCGTCACCGCGTGCGCGCTCACGAGGCGCGGCTCGCCCGCGAGCAGGCGCGCCGCGCTGACGCAGTAGACGCCGACGTCGAGGAGGGACCCGCCGTCCAGCGCGGGGTCGAGGCGGACGTCGCCGGGCGCGTCGGTCGGCCAGGAGAACGAGGAGACGACCTGCCGCAGCTCGCCGATCGCGCCGGCCGCGACGAGCTCCGCCGCCCGGACGATCTGCGGGTTGTACCGGTACATGAAGGCCTCGCTCAGGACGAGGCCCCGCTCCTCGGCGAGGTCGAAGGCGGCCTGCACCTCGTCCGGCCGCCGGCTGTAGGGCTTCTCGCACAGCACGTGCTTGCCGGCCGCGAGGGCGCGCATGGTCCAGGTGTGGTGCAGCCCGTTGGGCACCGGGACGTAGACGGCGTCGACGTCCGGATCGGCCAGCAGCTCGTCGTAGCTGCCGTGGGCGCGGGGGATCGCCCAGCGGTCGGCCTCCCGCGCCGCCCGGTCCCGGTCCCGGCTGCCGATGGCCACCACCTCGACCTGGCTCGACAGCGCCGCGCCCGCCAACAGCTTCTCGTTGATGAGCGCCGTGGACAGCACACCCCACCGCACGGGTCGCGCCATGCGCACCTCCTTCGGACGGATCAGACGACGATGACGTCGACCCCGGCCGCCCGGAGGTCGGCGACGAGCTCGGCGGGTGCCCGCGTGTCGGTGACGACGACGTCGACGTCCTCGATCGGGCAGAGCTTGACGAAGGCGACCGCGCCCAGCTTCGAGGCGTCCGCCGCGATGATGACGCGGCGCGCGCTGCGCAGCGCGGCGCGCTTGGTCTCGGCGTCGTCGAACTCGTACTCGGTGACGCCGGCGACCATGTCCACACCTCCGCTGGTCAGGACGACGGTGTCGAACGTCAGCTGGTCGAACGTCCGCGTGGTCATGCCCCCGACGAACGACTGCTCGTGCGGCCGGACGACCGCTCCGGGCAGCATGAGCGTCACGTTGGGCTGGTCGGCGAGGACGCAGGCGATGTGCAGGCTCAACGCCATGACGCGCAGCCGGATGTCGGTGCGCAGGGCGCGGGCCACGTGCAGCGTGGTGGTGCCGGCGTCGAGGATGAGCGTCTCGGTGTCGCGGATGAGCTGGGCGGTCGCGGCCCCGATGCGCTCCTTCGCCTCGACGTTCTGCTGGGCCCGCACCGCGAAGCCGGGTTCGAAGCTGCGCGACACGGTGGAGACGGCACCGCCGTGCACCCGCACCAGCAGGCCCTGCGCCTCCATCTCCTCCAGGTCGCGGCGGACGGTCATCTCCGACACGGCGGTCCGCTCGGACATCTCGGTGACCCGCATCCGGCCCGACGCCTGCACCGCCGCGGCGATGAGCTCCTGGCGCTCGCGCTTGTTCACGGCGCCAGGACCAGGCCGGCCGCGCCGAGGCACCCGGCGAGGTCGTCGAGCGTGCTGGCGGCGACCGTCACGCCGGGCCCGAAGGGGAAGCGGGCGAGGTCGGCTGCGGTCTCGGCCACCAGGCGCTCGGGATCGCCGATCGCCTGCCCCGCGAAGACGACGACGTCGGGGGCGTGGGTGGCGACGAGGTTGTGCGCGGCGGTGCGCAGCGCGCGCCGCGCCCGGTCCGCGATCGCCGCCGCCTGCGGGTGGCCCTCAGCGGCCAGCCGGTGCACGGCCGCGGCATCGGCCCCCGGCGCGACGATGCCGGCCTCGACCCCGGCGGCGGCGACGGCCCGCGCCGAGGCGAGCGACTCCACGCAGCCGCGGGCGCCGCAGTAGCACCGCGGTCCCGAGGGGTCCACCACGTGGTGGCCGGCCTCGGCGTGGGCGCCCCCGGCGCCGCGGCGGACACCCGCGCCGTCGACGACGCCGACGCCCACCCCGGTTCCGACGGTGATGCAGGCCGTGAGCCGGCGGCCGCGGCCGGCGCCCCAGCGGTGCTCGGCGACCGCGGCGACGTCGGCGTCGTTCTCCAGCACGACCTCGCCGTAGGAGCGCAGCGCCGCGCGGACGTCGCCCTGCAGGTTCGGCGGGAGCGTCCACGGGTTCGCGATGGTGCCGGTCGCCCCGTCGACGGGCCCGGTCGCGCCGATCCCCACGCCGGCCGGGCGCGGGGAGGCGGGGCTTCGGGTCATCACGGCGTCGATCATCGCGGTCAGCTGCCCGAACGGTCGCGTGGGGTCCGCGTCCGGGTCGACGGGCCGGGCGAGCCGGGCCAGTACCGAGCCGTCGTCGCCGACCGCGGCGACCCGGATGTTCGTGCCGCCGAGGTCGACACCGATGGCCCAGCGATCCATGGGGCTCAGCAGGCCTTGTAGAGGTTGTCGGCGACGTCGGGCTGCTCGATGGTGGAGAGCGTGCCCACCACGGTGGGCAGCGCCGTCTCCTTGGGGACCTCCTGCCCCGCGATCGCCTTGACGGCGTACTGGATCGACGTCACGCCCATGGTGCGCGCCTGCTGGACGACCAGCGCGTCGACGAGCTTGTTCGTGAGCTGCTCCACCTGGAAGGGCTGCGCATCCCCGCTGACGAACGCCACCGAGTCCCCCTTGCCGCTCTGGCGCAACGTCGTGACGATCCCCTCGGAGTCGCCGCCGTTGAACGTGAACACGCCCGCGAGGTCCGGGTGGGCGGCCAGGACGGCGGTGAGGATGGCCGCGGACTTGCCGGCCGCGCCGCTGCTGTACTCGAAGGGCAGCAGCGTGATGCCGGGCGACTTCGCCAGCTCCTCGGAGAACCCCTGCCGGCCCAGGTCGTTGGTGGAGACCCCGGGCGGGGAGAAGACACCCAGGACGGTGCCCTTGCCGCCCAGGATCGACGCGAGCTGCTGGGCGCCCTGCCGGCCGTAGAGCACGTAGTCCGAGCCGATGTGCCCGGCCGCGAGGCTCGTGTCCTTGAGGTTGGTGTCCACCAGGACGAGTTTGCTCCCGGCGTCCACGGCGGCCTTGAGCGGTGGGTAGAGGGCGGTGTCGTCGGTCGGCGCGATGATGATCGCGTCCGGGCGGCTCGCCGCGACGGCGTTGACGATGGGGACCTGCAGGGCGGGGTCGAACTGGCCGGCGCCCTGGACGTCGAGGCTCACCCCCTCCTTCGCCGCCTCCGTCCTGGCCCCGCACTCGATGGCCTTGTAGAAGTCGTCGCTGCTGGTGCCGAGGATGAGCGTGACCTTCTTCGCCCCGCCGCCGGCGGCCGCGGGCGTGCTCGCGGCCGGGGCGCAGGCCGTCAGGAGGGACACGGCGACGGCCAGCGCCCCGAGGGTGGTCGCGACGAGGGGTTTGCGTCCGTGCATGGCGGTCTCCGGTTCAGCCGTGAGCGGCGGGTGCTACGAGGACAGGGTGCGGCGACGCCGCCGCTGGTCGACCAGGACGGCGAGGATGAGGACGGCGCCGACCGCCACGTACTGCCAGTACGGCACGACACCCTGGACGATGAAGCCGTTCGTGAGCACGATCGGGATGAACACCCCGATGGTCGTGCCGAGCATCCAGCCCGTGCCGCCGAACAGGCTCGTGCCCCCGATGACCACGGCCGTGATCACCTGGAGGTTGGTCTGGAGGTTCCCCGAGATCGTGGTGGTGCCGAAGCGGGCGAGGGACAGGAACCCGCCCACCCCGGCCAGCCCGCCGGCGACGGCGTAGACCATGACGAGCTGCCGGCTCACCGCGATACCGGCCCGCCGGGCCGACTCCGCGCTGGAGCCGATGGAGTAGGTCCGGCGGCCGAACACCGTCTGGGAGAGGACGACGCCGGCGACGACGGTGAGGACGGCCGCGATCACGGCGAGCACGGGCACGCCGATCCAGCGCGAGTTGCCGAAGCCGACCAGCGGGCTCGGGACGGAACGCACGTCGATCCCGTTGCTGATGACCAGCGCCAGGCCGTACGCGGCGCCCAGGCTGCCCAGCGTCACGATGAACGGCGGGACGTGCGCCCTGGCGACGAGCAGCCCGTTGAACAGCCCCCACGCCGTGCCGCCCGCGACCGCGGCCACCAGGCCCGTCAGGATCGTCGCGGTCGACTCCCCTCCCGCGAACTCCATCGCCTTGGCGCCGACGACGGCCGCGAAGACCAGGACCGAGCCCACCGACAGGTCGATGCCGGCTGTGATGATCACGAAGGTCGCGCCGATCGACAGCACCAGCAGGACGGCGGCGTCGCTGAGCATGCCCTGGGCGTTCCCGATGGTGAAGAAGGTGCCCGGGGACAGCGCGGCGAACACGGCGACGATGCCGGCCAGCACCGCGAGCATGGTGGTGGTCGGCCGGGCGAACCAGGAGACGACGGTCTTCCTCACGCGACGTCACTCCCCCACGACGCCTGCTCGGCCGAGCCGGTCATGGCGGCGACGATGTCGTCCGCGTCGACCTGCCCGGCCACGAACTGCGCGACCCGCCTGCCGAGCCGCAGCACCTCGATCCGGTCGGCCACGGCCTTCGCGTCGGGCAGGCTGTGGGTGATCAGGACGACCGACACGCCCCGGTCGCGCACGCGGCGTACGAGGTCGAGCACGTTGCGGGTCTGCCGCACACCGAGAGCGGCCGTCGGCTCGTCCAGGAAGAGCACGTGGTCGGCCCAGGTCGCGGCCCGGCAGACCGCGATGCCCTGGCGCTGGCCGCCGGACATCGTGCCCACGCCCGCCGTGTCCGACCGCACGGGCACGCCCAGCTCGTCGAAGACCTTCCGGCTGCGCCGGCGCATCTCGCCCTTGTCCAGGAAGCCGATGCGGCCGAGCAGCCCCCGGCGCCGCAGCTCACGGCCCAGGAACAGGTTGGCCCCGGCGTCGAGCGCGTCGGCGAGGGCGAGGTCCTGGTAGACCGTCTCGATGCCGGCGGCGCGGGCGTCGACGGGCGAGCGGAACGCCACGGCCCGGCCGTCGATCTCGATCCGGCCGTCGTCGGGTTCGACCGATCCGGACAGGACCTTCACGAGCGTGCTCTTGCCCGCGCCGTTGTCGCCCATCAGGGCGACGATCTCGCCGGGGAACACGTCGAAGTCCGCGCCGCGCAAGGCTTCCACCTCGCCGAACTTCCGCCTGATGCCGCGCGCCGACAGCACAGGCGTCGTGTTCGCACTGACCATGTCGGACAAGCTAGATGTTTGATTCACTCAGGTCAACTGTTTGATCCGAACGTAACCCGACGTAGGGTGCTGTCATGTCGAACCTGCGCCCGAGCGCCGATTCCGCGTACGTCGCCGACATCCTCCGGCAGCCCGAGAGCCTGGCGCGACTGCTCGACGCCACCCCCGACGCGGACGCCGTCGCGGTGCTCCAGCGGCTCCGCAGCTACCCGCGCGTGGTGCTGACCGGCATGGGCGCGTCGCTGTTCGCGCTGTACCCGACCTACCGCCGCCTCGCGGCGGCCGGCCTGGACGTGTCCCTGCACGAGACCGCGGAGCTGCTGAGCATCGCCGACGGGGTGCTCCGCGACGGCACGCTGCTCTGGGTGCTGTCGCAGTCCGGCGCGTCGGCCGAGGTCGTGGCGCTGGCCGCCGCCGCCGCGGGCCGCCGGGTCACCGTGCTGGCCACGACCAACGACACCGGCAGCTCGCTGGCCGCGGCGGCGGACGCCGTGCTGGAAATCCACAGTGGACAGGAGAGCACGGTCGGGACGGGCAGCTACCTGAACAGCCTGGCGGCGCTGGCCCTCGCCGAGGGCCGGGCGCTCGGCCCGGACCCCCGGCCCGCACTGGCCGCCGCGCCCTCGGCGATCGCCGACTACCTGCTGACCTGGGGCGCGCACGTCGACGAGCTAGCGACACGCCTTCCCGACGTGCCCGCCTTCGTCCTCGGCCGCGGCGCCTCGCTGGCCGCGGCCTGGACGGGCGCCCTCATCACGAAGGAGGCGGCGCGGCGCCCCGTCGAGGGCATGAGCGTGCCCCAGTTCCGGCACGGGCCGCTGGAGATGGCGGACCCGTCGATCGCCGCCGTCGTCCTCGCCGGGGACGGCCCGGACGAGGCCCTCAACCGGCAGATGTTCGACGATCTCACCGCGTTCGGCGTCCACGCCGTGTGGCTGTCGGCGCGGCGCGCCGGGAGCGCCGCCGTGCCGGCACTGGCCGGGCCCGCCCTGCCGCTGGCGGAGATCATCCCGCTGCAGCTGATGAGCGTGATGTTCGCGGAGCGGGCCGGCCAGGTGCCCGGGGAGTTCCGCCAGATCGGGAAGGTCACGACGCGACTGTGACCCGCGGATGACACTCTGACGGTTACTGTCTATGTTGTCAGCATGACGATCCCGACGGCCCTGCACGACGATCCCGTGCTCCGTGCCGCCTTCGACGCGTTCACCCGGTACGGCTACCAGCGCACCACCATGTCCGACGTGGCCGCGGGTGCGGGCATGTCCCGCCCCGCGGTGTACCTGCGGGTGGCGAACAAGGACGCGCTGCTGCGGAACATCGCGGCGGCACTGCTGTCCGTCTCGCTCGACCACGCCCGGGCCGCCGCAGGCGCGGACACGTCGCTCACCGAGCGCGTCGACGGCGTCCTGCAGGCCAAGCTCGCGGTGACCCTGGATCTCGCCGAGCGCTCCCCGCACGCCCTCGAGCTGCTCGGGCACTACCACCGGCTCGCGGCGGCCGAGTCGGACGAGTACATGCACCGGATCGAGGAGCTGGTGGCCGAGCTGCTCGCCGAGACCGGTGCCGGCAGCGAGCGCTCCGCCGACCTCGCCGCGGCCCTGACCCAGGCCGTCGTCGGCCTGGAGCAGTACCTGGCCCGACCGGACACCGCCCGCCGGCTGCTCAGCGAGCTGGTCAGCGCCGCCGTCGCCGGCCTCCCGGCCAGTAGCGGAGCGGCGCGCGAGGCGTCCGGATCGTCGCAGTGAGCGTCCTGGTCTACGGCGCCACCGGCTACACCGGCGAGCTCGTCGCCCGGCACGCCCGTGACGCCGGTCTGGACGTGGTGGTCGCCGGCCGGCGCCCCGGGCCGCTCCAGGCCGTGGCCGGCGAGCTCGGGCTGCCGGCGCGGACGTTCGGCCTCGACGATCCCGAGGGCCTGCGGGCGGGACTGGACGGGGTCACCGCGGTCCTCAACGCCGCGGGCCCGTTCGAGGTCACGGCACCCCCGCTGCTGGACGCCTGTCTCGCCGCCGGGATCCACTACCTCGACCTGGCCGGGGAGGTGCCCGCCGTCGCCGCCGCCGCGGCCCGGCACGACGCGGCCGTGGCCGCCGGGGTCACGGTGCTGCCGGCCGTCGGTTTCGGGGTGGTCGCCACCGACCTCGCGGCCGCCGTCGCCGCGTCCGAACTGGACGCGCCGGTGGAGCTCGACATCGCGTTCCGCACGGTCGGGGGCGTCTCGCGCGGCACCGCGTCGGTGCTGCTGCCCACCCTGCACCACGCCGGTGTCCGTCGCCAGGACGGGCAGCTGGTTCCGGCGCGCCCGGCGTCCCGATCCCTGCGGGTCGACCTGGGCAGCGGACCGCGCACCGTCGTGCTCAACCCGTGGCGCGCCGACATCGTGACCGCCGCGCGCACCACCGGGGCCGCCACGGTCACGACCTACCAGGACCTGCCCGCCCCGCTCCGGGCGCTCATGCGGAGCGGTCCCCGGGTCCGGCGGCTGCTCGACACGGCGGCCTGGCAACGGCTGGTGGCCACGCTGGTGCGCAGGCTCCCCGACGGGCCCGGTCCGACCCAGCTCGCGGCCGGGTACGTGGAGGTCTGGGCGCGAGCCACCGACGCGGCGGGGCACAGCGCGGCGGTGACGCTGCGCGGCCCCGAGGCGTACCTGTTCACCGCGCGTTCGGCCGCGGCCGTCCTGGTGGGGATCGACGCGGGCGGCACACCGGCCGGCTACCACACCCCGGTCGGGCTGTTCGGTACCGAGCTGGCCGACCGGATCGAGGGCGTGCGGATCGCCACGGCCCCGGCCTGACGGTCCCAGGTGCGCAGCACCTCGCCCCCTCCCGCGTCCGGCGGGCCTGCGGCGCGTCGCCACCGGCGGCGATGATCACTGGGCCGGCGACAGGAAGGACCCACCCGTGGCACGCAGGGAACATCGGTCGAGCACCGCCGCTCGACGCCGTACTCACCGGACCCTGGCGCTGGTCGTGGCGCTGGTCGTGGCGGGGCTCGGCTCCGTGGCCGAGGCCGGCCAGTTCACGGGACCGGAGGAGCCCGGTGACGTGACCACCATCGCCCAGGGCATGGTCCCCGTGGCCCGGGTCTACAGCGAGGGCAAGAGCTACGGGCCGCTCGCGACCAGGACCCCGCACGTGCGCACGAGCGGGTTGAGCTCGGCCGACGCGGCGGCCATCCAGGCCGTGGTCCGGAAGATCGCCGCGAATACGAACGTCCGGCCCGTGATCGACAACAGCGGCCCGGCCACCATCTTCGCGTCCTACGACCGCGACCGGTCCCGCCTGAGCGGCCAGGGCGAGGCGGGTGAGGTGGTGTGCCACAACAGCTCCTGCACAGTGCGCGAGATCGTCCTGCTCCCGAAGACGCCCTCCGGTACCGAGGAGCGGGCCTCGCTCATCGAGCACGAGTTCCTGCACGCGCTCGGCCTCGCGCACTGCCTCGATCCGACCAGCGTGATGTACGGCGGGGACACCGTCGGCTACCCGACCGTCCAGGGGCCGGAGTACGCCGAGGTCAACCGGCTGTACCCGTAGCGGCCGCGGTTGGCACCCCCCCTTCCGAGGGTGCTGGCGCCGATCCGCGTCACGCCGCCGGCCGACGCGGTGCCGCAGCAGCGGTCGGCATCGCCCGAGCCGGCGCCGGCACCGGCGCCGGTCACCGCCGACTGACCGACCCCGCCGTCCCCCGATCGCCCGACACCGGCACCCACCGGCGCGAGGACCGGTCGACCGACGGTGTGACCAGCGCGAACGGGACATCGTAGAGGCATCGGAGCAAGCGCTCCGGCCCTACGGACAAAGGACCGATCGTCATGACCACCACCGCCACCACCCGCACCCGCACCCGCACCCGCACCCGCAC
>CAXTTN010000044.1:0-30547 GCA_964247105.1 uncultured Pseudonocardia sp. | reverse complement strand
GGGGATCCGGCGACCAATGGCCCTGCTGCGGCGCCGCGGCAGCGCCGACGGTGGGAGCACCCCACGCCGCAGGCGCCGGGCGTTGTAGCTCCCACCGTGAAGGAACCGTGAGTTCGTTGGTCGACATCGCCAGGAACCGCCCCGCAGCCGCGGACACCACCACGGGCCCCGCCGGGGTCCAGCTCGGCTCCGCCACCCGCTACCTGATGGCGGGCATCCGGCTCGCGCTCGGGTGGGTGTTCCTCTGGGCCTTCCTCGACAAGCTGTTCGGGCTGGGCCACGAGACCGCCCCGGCCAAGTCCTGGCTGAGCGGGGGGAGCCCCACGAAGGGCTTCCTGGGGTCGTCGAAGGGCCCGTTCGCCGACGTCTTCCACGCCATCGCCGGCAACGGCGTCATCGACGTGCTGTTCATGGCCGCGCTGCTGTCCATCGGGGTGACGCTCGTCCTCGGCATCGGCATGCGCTTCGCCGCCGTGGCGGGAGCACTGGTGACGGTCCTGATGTGGGCCGCGGTCCTGCCTCCGTCGAGCAACCCCTTCATGGACGACCACCTCGTCTACGCCGGGGTCCTGGTCCTGCTGGCGCTGCTGGGGGCCGGGAACACCCTGGGCCTGGGCCGGGCCTGGACGGCGACCTCGCTGGTGCGGCGCGCACCCTGGCTCGCCTGATCCCGGGAGCCCGGGCGGCCCGAGAGCCTTGGCGGCGCAGCGTCAGCGCCGGACCGTCCGGGCCGCACCGACCGCGGGCCGGACGGCTGCACCGTTCGCGGCATCGCCGAGCCGGAAGCGCTGTCCGGTGAGCTGTTGCAGGGGGACGGCCACGGCGTGCGTGTCCGCGTCGGTCGTCACCGCGGAACGCCGGTCGTCGGGGCCGACCTCGTAGGCCTGCCCCACCCCGAGCACGCTCCACCCCGCGCGCGTGACCGGGTCGATGTCGTCGACCTGGAAGCCGACCACGGCGTGCCGCGTCGCCGTCGACAACAGGCCACCGTCCGGCACGCGGAAGACGACCTCGTCGCCGTAGAGGATGTAGGTGACGGGCTGCACGGCGGGCATCGCCGCCGCGGTGAACACGACCCGCCCGAGCCCGCCCGCGCCGAGCAGGTACAGGCAGTCGTCCCGGGTGAGGTCGGCCCGCTCGGCGCGCTCCGTCATGTGATCTCCGATCTGCTCCGTCGGGGACCGACTCTGCCCCGGCCCCCGCTGGGGCAGCAGAGCCGCAGGGCCCCTGATCCGTCGCCAACCGGCCCGGCGCCCCACCAGCGGGTCGGTGATGTTCTCCGCGATCCGCTCGCCCGCCGTGGTGGCCGGGCCGACCTGCCGGGCGACGACCGGGTCCTTCGGCACTGGCCCTGCGCCCGCGACCCGTGCACGGTGGGCGGGTGGACATGACCGAACGCGCCATGCCCCGGCGCGCGGTCGTCGCCGTCGGGATCGCGATGACGCGACCTGCGCGTCGCTGGTGACCGCGCTCGCCGACGTGATCGGCCCCCCGTGGCACGCGCTGCCCGCGGGCGAGGTGGCGCGGCGCCTCGACGTCGACGTGCGGGTCGGGCTGTCGTCCGCGGACGTCGCCCGGCGGACCGACCGCGACGGCCCCAACCAGCTCGCCGACACCCCACCGGAGGCCTGGTGGCGAGCGGTGCTGCGCCAGTTCTCGGACCTGATGATCGTGATCCTGCTCGTGGCCGCCGTGATCAGCCTGGTGGTGACCCGCACGTGGGAGACCTCGATCGTCATCGTCGCGGTGGTGCTGCTCAACGCGACCATCGGGCTGGTGCAGGAGTCGCGGGCCAACGCCTCGCTCGCCGCGCTGCGCACGATGCTGGTGACCACCGCCTCGGTCCGTCGCGGCGGCACGATGAGCACCGTCGACGCCCGCGAGCTGGTGGCGGGTGACGTCGTCGTCGTCGAGCCCGGGGACCGGATCCCCGCCGACGGGCGCCTGCTCGGCGTCGTCGGTCTGGAGGTGGCCGAGTCGGCGCTCACCGGCGAGGCCCAGCCGGTGACGAAGTCCGCCGACGGTCCCGTCGCGGCCGGCGCCGCACTGGGCGACCGCGCCACGGCCGTCTACATGAACACCACCGTCACCCGCGGCCGCGGGGAGTTCGTGGTCACCGCCACCGGCATGCGCACCGAGATCGGCGCGATCGCGCACCTCCTCGACGAGGCCGCGCCGGTGCCGACGCCGTTGCAGCGCCAGATCTCCGGCCTCGGCCGCGTGCTCGCCGTGCTCGCGGGCGTCGTGGTGGTGATCGTGTTCGGGCTCGGGCTGTGGCGCGGGCTGGAGGTCGGCGCGCTGTTCGTCAGCGCGGTCGCGCTGGCGGTCGCCGTGATCCCGGAGGGGCTGCCGGCCGTCGTCACGTTCACGCTCGCGATGGGGGCCACCCGGCTGGCGCGGCGCGGTGCCGTGGTCAAGCGGCTCGCGTCGGTGGAGACGCTGGGCAGCACGTCACAGATCTGCACCGACAAGACCGGCACGCTGACGCTGAACCAGATGACCGCGCGGGAGATCCGCTGCGGCGGCGCCACGCTGACGGTCACCGGCGAGGGGTACTCGACGGTGGGCGAGATCCGCGGCGGCGTCCTGCCCGGGGAAGCGCTCGCGGCGATGGCGCTGTGCTCCGACAGCGACCTGCACGACGGGGGGGTGGTCGGCGACCCGACCGAGGGGGCGCTGCTGGTGCTCGCCACCAAGGGCGGCGTCGACGTCGCGGCGCTGCGCGCGGCCCGTCCCCGGTTGCGCGAGGTGCCCTTCGACGCCGACTACAAGTTCATGGCGACGTTCCACCGCCAGATCGACGGGGACGTGCGGTGCTACGTGAAGGGCGCGCCGGACGTGCTCGCCGGGAGGGCGCGGCTCGACCCGGCGCAACGGCGCAGCTACGAGCGCGACAACGCGGCGCTCGCCCGGAAGGGCATGCGGGTGCTCGCCGTGGGCGTCCAGGACGTCGCCGCGGACGAGCTCGACGCCGCCGCCGACCCGAAGAGCCTGCTCGACGGCATCACGGTGCTCGCGCTGGTGGGCATCGTCGACCCGCCGCGCCCCGAGGTCCGGCGGGCGCTGCGGGAGTGCCGCGAGGCGGGGATCCGCGTGCGGATGATCACCGGGGACCACGCCGTCACGGCCGCGGCGATCGCGGCCGAGCTGGGCATCCCGGGCGACGCGGTCACCGGCGCCGAGCTCGACCGCCTCACCGACGGCGAGCTGGCGCGCCGCCTCGACGGCGTCGGCGTGGTCGCCCGCGTGTCGCCCGCGCACAAGCTGCGCATCGTGGCGGCGCTGCAGGGTCGCGGCGACGTCGTCGCCATGACCGGCGACGGGGTGAACGACGCGCCCGCCCTGCGCCGCGCCGACATCGGGGTCGCGATGGGGATCACCGGCACGGAGGTGACGAAGGAGGCCGCCACGATGATCCTCACCGACGACGACTTCGCCACCGTCGTCGGCGCCGTGCGCGAGGGCCGCGGGATCTACGACAACATCGTCACGTTCACGCGCTTCCAGCTCTCCACGTCGGTCGGATTCGTGCTGGCGTTCCTGGTCGCGGCCCTGACCGGCCTCGCGGGCGGCGTGCCGTTCACCGCCGTGCAGGTCCTGTTCGTCAACCTCGTCATGGACGGCCCGCCGGCGATGTCGCTCGGGGTGGCGCCGGTGAGCCGCGACGCGATGAGCCGCCCCCCGCGAGCGCCCCGCGAACCGATCCTGACCCGCGAGCGGCTGCTGCGCATCCTGTTCACCGCCGCGGTCATGGCGACCGGCTCGCTGGCCGTGTTCGCCCTCGCGCCCGGGCCCCCCGCGCAGCTGGGGGTGCCGAGCGTCGCGGGCACCATGGGCTTCGCGACGTTCGTGCTCTTCCAGGCGGTCAACCTGCTGGGCGTCCGGGGCGACACGCTGCTCCACACACTGCGCACCCGTTCGGCCCTCGTGGCGACCGGAGCGGTCGTGGCCGGGCTGGTGCTGGTGGTTCAGGTGGACGCGTTGCACGGGTTCTTCACCACCGCCGATCTCACGCTCGGCCAGTGGCTGACCTGCGCCGCGGTCGGTTCGACCGGGCTGGTCGTCAGGATCCGCCGGCGCGGTGAGGCTGCCACGGGTGGTGGTGGTCGTCGTCGGGCCGCGTCGGCGGCAGCGCCCTAGCGGATCGGCGCAGCTAGGACCACGCGCACGTTCCCGTCGCCGCGCGCGCGTTGCACCGCGCGCGCCGCCCAGAGAACACTGCGCGGCCCCACGTCGCGTGTCCGTCCGGGCGCACGAGCACGGCTCCGGAGTGCCTCACCCCGTACCGCGCCGCCGATCGCTGTGTTCCACATCACTCCGCGAAGGTCGCCGACGCCGACGGTTCTGCGGCGGGCGGCAGGTCTTGATGAGGACCGAACCCGACCGACCCGCGGAGCGACCGATGCCCGACCACCCTTCCACCGCCGTTGTCACCGGGGCCAGCCGTGGCTTCGGGCGCGCCATCGCCGCCGCCCTCGTCGCAGCGGGCACCGCCGTGATCGGTGTCGCCCGCGACCGGCAGGATCTCCTCGCGGCACGGGACGAGCTCGGGGCGCGCTTCACCCCGGTCCCGGGTGACGCCACCGAGGAGGCGGTCGCGCAGGACCTGATCGCTCGACACCGCCCGGGGCTGCTGGTGCTCAACGCCGGAGCGGTGCCGCCGATGGCGCCGGTCCACGAGCTGACCTGGGAGACCTTCAGCCGCAACTGGGAGGTCGACACCCGGCACGTGTTCACCTGGACCCGCGCGGCGCTCCGCGAGCCGTTGGCGCCGGGCAGCGTGGTCGTGGTGATGTCCAGCGGCGCCGCACTGGCCGGGTCGCCGCTGAGCGGCGGGTACGCGGGCGCGAAGGCCGCCGTCCGGTTCATCGGACGGTACGCGGCCGACGAGTCCGCGCGGGCCGGTGCGGGCATCCGCTTCGTCACGCTGTTGCCGCAGCTGTCCCCGGCCGGCGGGGTCGGCGCGGCCGGGGTGGCGGGGTACGCGGCCCGTCAGGGGGTCGACCGGGACACCTTCGTCGACGCCCTGGCTCCGGTGCTCACGGCGGACCAGGTCGCCAGGGCCGTCGTCGACCTCGCCGCCGACCCGGCCGGCGCGGGGGAGTACGTCGTCGGCGGCGCCGGCCTGCGCCCGGTCGACTGACCCGGCGATGGACGCCGAGTTCGCCGCCCAGGCCGGGCCGTTCCGGCCGGAGCTCCTCGCGCACTGCTACCGGATCCTCGGCTCGATCCACGACGCCGAGGACCTGGTGCAGGAGACCTACGTGCGCGCCTGGCGTGCCTTCGACCGGTTCGAGGGCCGTTCCTCGGTACGCCGGTGGCTCTACACGATCGCGACGATGGCCTGCCTGACGGCTCTCGAGACGCGCGCCCGGCGCCCGCTGCCCTCGGGGTTGGGCGCGCCGTCGGACGACCACCGGGTGGCCGTCGCTCCCCGCGAGACGTCGGTGTCCTGGCTGCAGCCGGTGCCCGACCCGCTGTTCGGCGCCGACGATCCGGCGGTGGCCGCGGCGGCGCGCTCCGGGGTGCGCCTCGCGTTCATCGCGGCGTTGCAGTTCCTGCCCGCGCGGCAGCGGGCCGTGCTGATCCTGCGTGACGTGCTCGCGTTCCGCACGGCCGAGGTCGCCGAGATGCTGGGCTCGACGTCCGACGCCGTCGACAGCGCGCTGCGCCGGGCCAGGGCCAAGCTGGCCGCCGCGGGACCGGTCGAGGGCGACCTGGCCGAGCCCGACGGCGAGGCCCGGCGCCGCCTGCTCGACGGCTACGTCGACGCGTTCACGCGCGCGGACCCGGACGCGCTGGTGGACCTGCTGCGCGTCGACGTCGAGATGGAGATGCCGCCGATACCGACCTGGTTCACCGGCCGGCGGGCCGTCGTCGGGTTCCTGGCCGGTCGCGTGCTGCGGCGCGAGGGCCAGTGGCGGCTGGCGCCGGTCCACGCCAACGGCCAGCCCGCGTTCGTCGTCCACGAGCACGCCGGTGACGCTCGCTTCGAGGCCTACGGCGTCCACGTCCTGACGCTGGTGGGTGCCCGGATCGCCCGCATCACGGCGTTCAACGACCCGGGCCTGGTGCCGGCGTTCGGGTACGCCCCGGTCCTCACGAGCGGTCGACCTCGTAGACGGAGTGGGTGAGGTGGTCGCCGAGGGTGCGGTTGCCGATCAGGCGCAGGGCGGTCGTGCCGGTGACCTGGTCGAAGAGCCGCACGCCCGCGCCGAGCACCACGGGGTAGACCATGATCCGGAGCTCGTCGACGAGACCGTGCCCGAACAACGCCGGCACGAGCCCGAAGCTGGCGGGGACGACGATGTCGCCGCCGATCTGCCGTCTCAGCGTCGCCACCTGCGTCACGGGGACGACCGTGGTGGCGTTCCACGCGGGCTCGGTCACCGTCGTGGACACGACGTACTTGGGGATGCCGTTGAGCCGGTCGGCCAGCGCTCCGGTCCGCGCGGGCCAGCGGGAGGCCAGGAACTCGTACGTGCGCCTGCCCATGAGGAAGGCGTCGGCGGCCCGCGCCTCCTCGAACGCCGCCGCGCCGAACGCCTCGCGGTCGGCGAGCCCGACCCGGGCGAACCAGCCCCCGCCCGGCGCGCCCTCCTCGCCGGTCGGGTCCTGGACGACGCCGTCGAGCGTGACGTTCTCGCTGATGATGATCCTGCCCATGGTGCTGCTCCGTTCGCAGTGGTGTCGACCGCCACCGGTGCAGACGCCGCCGGTCGGGGAAACTGGGCGCACCGCGCGAGGAGGGACGGCCGGAAAGTGGACGGAGCCGATCTGATGGTGCGGGCCCGCAACGGCGACGGCGAGGCGTTCCGCGGGCTGACCGAGCCGTACCACCGCGAGCTGCACGTGCACTGCTACCGGATGCTCGGCTCGTTCCACGACGCCGAGGACGCCGTGCAGGACACGATGCTGGCCGCGTGGCGGGGCCTGGACGGCTTCGCGGGGCGGTCCTCGCTGCGCACCTGGCTGTACCGGATCGCCACCAACACCTGCCTCGACGCGCGCCGCGCGGCCGGCCGGCGGCCGGCGACCGGGTGGGACGTGCCCGGCGTCGAGCTGCCCGAGCCGAGCCGGCTCGGTGAGGTGGCGTGGCTCGAGCCCTATCCGGACGCCCTGCTGGCGGGAGCCGGCGAGCCGTCGCCCGGGCCCGAGGCCAGCTACGAGCGCACCGAGGCGATCTCGCTGGCGTTCGTGACCGCGCTGCAGGTCCTGCCGCCCCGCCAGGTCGCGGTGCTCGTGCTGCGCGACGTCCTCGGGTTCCCCGCCGCCGAGGTGGCCGCCGTCCTCGACTCGACGGTCGAGTCGGTCACCAGCGCCCTCAAGCGGGCCCGCGCCGGCCTCGCGCGGCGATGGACACCGGAACCCGGTCGGCGGCCGCCCGCTCCCGGTTCGCGGTCCGAGGACGCGCTCGTGGCCCGGTTCGTCCGGGCCTGGGAGTCCGCGGACGTGGACGCGCTGGTGTCGCTGCTGGCCGACGACGTCACGATCGCGATGCCGCCGATGCCCTTCGAGTACGACGGGCGTGA
Organism: uncultured Pseudonocardia sp.; assembly: GCA_964247105.1. Classification (GTDB taxonomy): domain Bacteria; phylum Actinomycetota; class Actinomycetes; order Mycobacteriales; family Pseudonocardiaceae; genus Pseudonocardia. Next base: position 23,015 of record CAXTTN010000044.1, on the reverse strand, counting down.
TCGCGTGGCCCGGTTCTGCGCCGGCCTCTTCGGCGCCGGCCGCCGGTTCGACCTGGTGCCCACCAGGGCCAACGGCCAGCCGGCCTTCGGGGCGTACCTGCGCACGGACCACGGCGTCAGCCACGGCGTGGGGCTGTACGTCCTCCGCCTGGCCGACGACCGGATCCGTGCCATGACCCGCTTCGAGAACACCGTCCTGCCGGTGTTCGGGCTGCCGCGGTCGATGCGCAGCAGCATCGCGCGGTAGCGCGGGACTACTCGACCGGAACCGCCGCGGCCGCCACGTCGATGGCCGCCGCCACTTCCGGACCGGGTTCGCGGGGCTGCAGGTCGACCGGCACCGGTCTCGGTATCCGGGACTCCTTCACGGCGTCGAGGGCCGCGACGAGATCAGCGTGACCGACCTCGGCACGGCCGTCTCTGGCCACGCCGACGGCGGCATCGATGACGGCGCGCCGGATCTCCCGGCCCGTCACGTCGTCGACCTGTGCGAGACCGTCGAGCGAGACATCGGGTGAGCGCGGGAGCTCGTCGGGCAGGTGCCGGGCCCAGATCTCACGGCGGGCGGCACGGTCGGGATCGGGGATCTCGACGTGTCGGATCCTGCTCTCGAACGCGCTGTCGTAGCTCTGGACGAAGTTCGTGGCGAAGATCGCCAGGCCCTCGAAGTTGTCCAGACACATCAGCAGTTCGCTGCGCATGCTGTTGACCGCCTGTTCGGACCCCTGGCTGACGCTCTCGAAGCGCCGTGACATCAGCGAGTCCGCCTCGTCGAGGAACAGCACGGCATCCTGCTGCTGTGCCGCGAGGAACAGCGCGTCGAGGTTCTTCGAGCCCTCGCCGTGATACTTGCTCTCCAGCTGCGAGTGCTTTGAGCAGAGGATCTTCCGGCCGAGCCTGCTCGCGATCGCGTGGGCCGCCATCGTCTTCCCGGTTCCGGGATTGCCGTACAGGTTGATCGCCGCGGACGGATGCGGCTGGATGCTGCGCAGGTTCCAGGTGTCGAAGACGAGCGCTCGGAGCTCGATGGTCTCGACGGCCAGCTGCAGGCGGTCGAGGACCTCCTCGGGCAACACCAGCTGTCCGAAGGAGTACAGCGGGTCGGTCGCGACGAAGTAGGACGCGCGGTCGGCGATGGACAGGGCGTCCTCGTCGCGGTCGGGCGTGCGGTCACCGGCTCGCACGGCGCCGTTCGCCGTCGCGGGTGTCGGCAGCCCGTCGTCGTCCACCGCGACGCGGTTCGTCACGGTGACGGTCAGCTCGCCGGTAGCGACACCGCGGACCGCCTCGGTGGCGGCGGTCAGCAGGCGTGAGCGCAGTACGGCCGCGCTGGACCGGTCCATGCTCTCCGGAATCCCGGTCACCGCGAACTCGTCGTCCTGCGCCCGGAGGAGACGGCGGAACGGGCTGGGACCACCCTCCGACCTAGACATTCACTCGGACCCGGTTCGCGGAGCCGAACCGCCCGGACAGCTCGGCGTCGAGGGACTTGGCCTTCCAGCTCTTGGTGGCCGCTGTCCTGCCCGCCGAGTCGAGGCCGATCGCGACGATCTGGACGTTGCCGTTGTCGAGCGCCGTCTTCACGAGGTCCGCTGCGGACGTCGGGCTGTTCGAGCTGATCCAGTTCTTGAGGTCGTCCCAGGACAGGCAGGCCACGGCTCCGAAGAGGAGCGCCATGAGGGCGATGGTCTCGAGGATGGGCATTCAGTTCCTCACAGGATGGGTGACGGTAGGACTAGGACCACACGGCCACGTTGTGCCGCCGGTGCTCCGCCTGCACGGCGGCTTCGGCCTCCTTGGCCTTCAGCCGCCTGGCCTCGACGAACTCGCTCGTCGAGGTGTCGAAGATGCCCTGGACGTAGGACACGTTGCCCGTCTCGAGCTGCTCGGCGACGGTCACGGCGAGCTTGGTCGGGTCGGAGGAGACCCGTGCGGCTCGCTCCCGGAACCAGTCGATGATGATCTCGAGGCTGAGCAGCAGGAGGTTGACGACGACGATCGCCCCCAAGCCGGCCAGGCCGAGCAGGACGAGGGCGATGATGTCGATGACCATGTCGGACTCCTCTACTTGAAGACGATGACGTCCTTGCCGGCGAACAAGGCCGTGAGCTCGTCGTCGAACCTGCCCACGTCGTAGGCCCGTGCCGGGGCGGCCGGCTTGCCGCCCGCGATGGGTGTGCCCTCCTCGTCGAGGAAGAACAGGTGCGTGCGGTACCGGTCGCCCTGTGCCTCCCGCGCGAGCGCACCGGCCACGGCCCCCGGCGCCGCATCCTGGTTCTCGACGAGGAACTTCACGACCTGCGAGTACTGCAGGACCTCGACCGCGGGCGGACGTCCTTCGTGGAGCGACTCCAGGGTGTCGCCCAGGTCGTGGAACCGGGAGCCGAGCGTGCGGATCTGGGAGATGACGATCTCCGTCAGGCCGACGCGAGGACCATCTGGCTGCTCGTCCTTCGTGCGGGACAACCTCATCCTCTTTCCCTCCTGGTTCGCATGCCCGGGCGTCCACACCGCGTGCACTGGAGAAGACGGATCCGCGGCAGCGCCAGATACGCGAAACGGCGACCGGCATCCCTACGCCCCGATCCTGTGGGCGGCCCACCTGCACGTCGGGGCGTGAACCATTGGGACGATCCCCGTCGTGACCGCTGGAGGCCCTCCGAGGCCGCGCTGGTGCTCGCCGACGGCCGGCTGCGCCTGCCCGACCTCCCGCCGGGATCCGGGGCGAGGGACTTCGCCTTCCTGGCCGCGTGCAGCACCTCGACGGGCGGCCGCGCGCTGCCCGACGAGGCGCTGACGATGGTCAACGCGTTCCAGTACGCCGGCTGGCGGCGGGTCGTCGGCACGCTCTGGCCGGTGCACGGGTACCCGGCCGGCCGGGTCACCCGCGGCTTCTACGAAGCACTCGACGGAACGGTGACGCCCACGTCCGACACCGCCCTGGCGTTGCGGACGGCGACGCTGGCCGAGTGCACCCGCCACGCGGCGCGTCCCGACGTGTGGGCCGGCTACGTCCACGTCGGGCCCACGCGCTGAGCGGGGCGTGCCCCTCACCGGCCGTGGTGGCCGAACGCCGCCCACACGGTGATGTCCGCGAGCGCGCGCCGCCGAGCCGGCCCGGCGATCTCCGCGGGCATGCCGGGCAGCCGCTCCCGCCGCCGGTCGAGCATCCACAGCTGCGCGGAGCGCAGGGCATCGGCGGGAGGCTCCCGGCGGACCGCGAGGAAGTGGTGCAGGGCGAACATCGCCACGGCGGTGAGCTGGTCCAGCACCTCCCACCGCGCTCCGACGACGGTGACGGCCCCGGCCGCGAGGAAGGCCGTGGCGAGGGTGAGGGCCTCGTCGTGTTCTTCCGCGGTGGCGTCCGAGCGGCACGCGGCGGCGACGACGGTCGGGCCGGTCCTCGACGACGACCGCCCGGTGCCGAGCTCGACCAGCGAGGTGATCTGCAGGGGCGCCGTCAGCTCGAGGCGGGCCTCGCCGGGCGTGCCGCCGGTCTCCGCGTGGCATCCGAGGTGCAGCAAGGAGAGCTCGGACCGGCCACCGTCCGGCTCGGCGGTGAACAGGGACAGGACCGCTCCCGGCGTCGCCTCCGCGCCGAGCACCCGCGCCGCCGGGTAGAAGCTCCGAGCCAGTGCCGTCACCTCGGCCCGGGCTCCGGGGAGGTTCGCGGTGGGGTCGCCGATCAGCACGGGCGCGCCATCGAGCGGCAGCGCCTCACGGGATGCCACGTCGAGCAGCTGCCGGCCCGACGCCGCGGTCGAGAACACCGCGTCCTCACACGCGTAACGGACGTCCCCGACCGCGCCGGACACCGCAGTCGCCTGCCAGGGCACGACGCCCAGCGGCCCACCCGGCACCAGCACCACCCGGGGCGGCCCGTCGGTGTCCTCGAGCGCGGTCATCAGCGGTACGGTCGCGGCCTCACCCGCCCAGGCGCACAGCCGTTCCAGCGCTGACCGCCAGCTCGTCACCCGGCCGAACCCGTCCCACCGCGGGGTGGCGAGGTAGGTCGCCACGGGCCCGCCGGGCTCCAGCCGCAACAGGGGCGTCTCGACCGGCGTGACCCGCCCCTCCGGGCTCACCAGCAGGAGGTGTCCCGCGACGGCGGCATCCCCGGGCACCAGGTAGGCCAGCACGTCGCGGCCCACCGCGGCGAGCCCGCGCCCCAGGGCGCGTGGCGAGGGCGGCGCGAACAGGCGCCGTCCCTCCGGCGTGGCGCGCAGCACGTCGAGCACGCGGGTACGAAGATCGTCGGCGACCCGGGCGTAGTCGGGTTCCGGTCCGGCCGCTCGACCTCGTTCCCGCACCAGGGTGTCACGTCGCCAGGCGTCGGCCAGATCCTCCCGGCCGACCCGCTCCAGCAGCTCGGGCACCTCCGATGTGGACGTGGTGGCGTGCAGCGTGAGGCCGCGGCCGAGCTCCACCGCCTGGACGGCCCCGTGCAGGTCGCCGTCGGCCAGCGACCAGCGCATCAGCCGGGTCGCCTCGGCGGCGGCGCCGCGAGAGGTGCGCAGCGCGTGGACCACCCCGGTCTGGAGCAGCACGGTCGCTGCGTAGGCCTCCAGCGCCTCGCGCCCCACCCGGCGGGATGCGTTCCGGTCTCCGCGGATGCGCAGCGCGACCGCGAGATCCCCCAGCACCGTGCCCTCCAGTGCGTCCGCCCGGCCACCGATGAGGTCACGAGCCTCCGCCAGGTGGGCGACCGCCCGATCCGGGCCGTCCTCGACCTCGGTTCCCGCGGCCATCGCGGCCAGGTAGGCCTTGCCCAGCAGCGCCAGCTGCGCAGCCCGTTGGTGCGGAGGAGCGGACGGGGTCGCGAGGTCGGCCTCCATCCGGGCGATGGCGGCGGCGACGGCGCCCGGCTCGGCCTCGACCAGCCCGGCCAGCACGTCGAGCGCGCCCACCATGGACGCGATCACGGCTGCCGGCACGCCGACCGGTGGGCCCTCGGTCGCCGCGTGGCGCAGCGCGGCGAGGGCGGGGCCCACGTCACCGCCCGCTCCCGCGGCGGCGCGGAGCTCAGCCACGCGCAGCACCACGTCGAGGTTGGACCGCAGCAGGCGTCCGGCCGGCAACCGGGCCAGGCCGGTGCGCAGGTCCTCGGTGGCCGCGGCGAGCTCGTCGGCCCGGTCGAGCCGGACCGCCCGGTTGACCCGGGCGACCGCCGCCACGCAGCCGATGAACGCCGCGTCGGCGTCGGCTTCGGCGTGACCGGATCCGGTCCGGACGGCCCGGACGGCGTGGTCGATCAGGTCGACCGCGTCGTCCGCGTTCTCGAGAAGCCCTCCGACGAGGTGCCGGTCGGCGAGCACCGCTCCCAGCTGCCCCACCGCCACCGGCCGCAGCGCGTGCCCCGCGGGCAACAGGGCGATCGCGTCGACGAGATCGCGGACGGCGGTGGTGGTGTCCCGGTCCTCGCCGGTCAGGCTGCGGAGCAGCCCCACGAGCGAGGCCAGGAACAGGTCGGCGCCCCGGCGCGCGGGGTCGTCCGCCACTCCCGGGCGTGCCACGAGATCCGCCGCCAGCCGCTCGAGGTCGGCGAGCCGTTCCGGAGTCGGATCGCCCGCGGCCACGGCGACGAGCGCGCCCACCAGCGTCTGCTCCGCCTCCTCGCGCAAGGGATGGCCGGGCGCCATGCCCGCCACCGCCTGCTCCAGCAGGTCGGTGGCCTCCCGCAGGGCGTCCGGACCGGATCCGCGGAGCAGGGCCCTCGCCAGGTCGCCCCGCAGGACCGGCGCGAGGAGGTCGTCACCGGGCAGGCTCGCGATGGCGTCGCGCAGCTCGCCGGCGGGATCCGCGGCGGGGTCGACCCACGCGACCAGCCCGCGGATCAGCCCGAGTCCGGGCGCCCCGGGGGGAACGCCGGCCTCGGCGCGGCGCAGCTGTGCGGAGACCGCGGGGGCGACGGTGCCGTCCCAGCCGGGGCGCTGCACGTCGGCCAGGAGGTCCGTCGCGGCCCGCAGCGCGTCGAAGGCCCACCGGATCTCCAGTGGCAGCTCTTCCGGGTCGATGGCCCCGAGCTGCTCGGTGACGCCGCTCAGCCCGGCCAGGACCGTCTCCGGATCGGTGTCTTCCTGCCAGCTCCGGGTCCGCTCCAGCGCGTCGAGGTCCAGCGTCCCGCCGTGGCCGCGCAGCACCACGGCGGGCGTTTCCGCGACCGTGGCCAGGGTGGCCACCAGGATCGACATCACCTGCCGCTGCTGTCCGGTCGTGTCCTCGTCGGCCAGCACGGCCGAGGCGAGCCGCTGGGCCCGTACCCGGTCGTCGTCGGCGCCCTCGAACCGGACGTAGCGGGCCGCGAGGCAGGACGCCAGCTCGGCGCGGGCGCTGCGCTCCGCGGCGACGTCCGACCCCGTCGCGAGCACGTCCTCCAGGGCCGCGATCCGGGAGTCCAGCGCGGCTGACTCGGATGGCATCACGCGCCTCACTCCTCGGCTGTTCCACGATCGGGCCAGTCCCGGTCCTCGGGATCGCCCGGGTCCGACGCGGTCGGGTCCCGTCCCAGCGTCACGAGCATGGCGAACGGCGGTCGATCCTCCCGCATCGGGTCGCAGCCCAGTCCTGCAGCTCGACCACCCCCGAGATCCACGACGCCTGGGGTGGCGCCCGCGTCTCGTAGCGGTCGCAGCCACTCGTCCACACTGTTCGCCATGGACGCACGTGCCCGTCCGTGGGCTGCCCGTCTGGCGGCGTCGCTCGATGCTCGGCGTCGTGGTGAGCACGACGTCGCGACCAGGCACGCCGAGGCAGCGGCGCGACAGGTCACGGATGCCGTCGAGGAGCTGGCCGACCGGCTGGCCGCGATGCACCTGGCCGGTCCCGTGCGACGGCGGATCGCCGTGGAGCGTCACCGTGCCGTGGTGGCGGCCGCACGGCAGCTGTCGGACCTGCTACCGCACTACGGGTGCTACTCCGCCGTCGTGGCGCTCGCCGCGGCGATGGGGCGGCTCCTCGGCATGACCCGCAGCGGGCCGGCGACGGCGTGGCGCTCCTGGGTGACCCTGCACGGCCAGCTCCTGGTGGAGCTGGGCCGCACCGGCGAAGCGATCGAGCAGCTTGCGCCGATCGCCGGCCACGAGGACTACACGGGCACCATCACGCTGGGCGCGCTCGGTTCGGCCCACCGGGAACACGGCCGGCTCGACGCGAGCCTGGACTGCTTCACCCGCGCCATCGGGCTGCGCGAGTCGATGCGGCCGCCCGGCCACCCCGACCTGGCCGGCCTGTACGCCAACGCCGGCCTCCTCCATCTCGAACGCGGCGACTACCGCCGTGCGGACGGCCACCTGCGCCGGGCCCTCGAGATCCAGCTCGTGGCGTCCGGGCCCGACGACGTCGGGGTGACGTCCACCCTCAACAGCCTCGCCCTCCTCGCGATCGCGCTGCAGGACCGGGTGGCGGCGCTGCGGCTGTTCGCGGAGATCGACCGGATCCGGAGGATCCACTACCCGCCCGACCACCCGAAGATCGCTGTCAACACCGTGAACACCGGAGCCGCGCTGATGGGATCGGGCCGGCCCCTCGACGCGCTCGCGGCCTTCCGCACCGCCCGGGAGATCTGGACGGCACGGTTCGGAGCCCGCCATCCGGAGGTCGCGACCGCGCTCAACAACATCGGATGGGCCGAGCACGGGCTGGGCCGTTGGCAGGATGCCGCCGCGTCGCACCGGGCCGCCATCGACCTGCGGGCGGACGTCCTGCCCGCGAACCACCCCCTGGTCGCCACGAGCCTGCTCAACCTCGCTGCCGTCCGTCGCGACACCGGTGACCTCGACGAGGCGGAAGGCCTGCTGCGCCGGGCGCTCGCGATCCGCGAGGCCGTGCTCGGCGAGCACCACCCGGACACGGCGCTCGCCGCCGTCGAGCTGGCCACGGTCCTGTCGTCCCTGGGGCGCCACGCAGAAGCGCTCGTCCTGCTGGCACGGGCGAACCGAACCGACGACGTGCTGACCGAGCAGGTGCTCGCGGTCGGGTGGGAGGAGCAGCGGCGGCAGTTCGTCGCCAACACCGCGGCGCGGATGTCGGTCCTCGTCTCCCTCGCGCTGGTCGCACCGGATCTGCCCGGACTGGATCGGGAGATCGTGACGGTGCTGCTGCGGCGGCGGGCGGTGGTGGGCGAGAGCGTCCGGCGGGAGCAGCGCCGGAGGCTCCTGCGGCGGCAGCCCGATCTGGAGCCCGCGCTCCTGGAGCTCGACGCCGTGCGGCAGCGCGTCGCCACCCTCACCTTCGCGGGCGCGGCCACGCCCGGCGAAGGGGCGGCGCACCGGGCGGAGCTGGGCCGCCTGATCGACCGCATGCAGGTGATCGAGGCTGCGCTGGCCCGCGGATCGCGTGCTGCCGGGGAGGCGGTCACGGGTGGGGCCGACGTCGACGTCGACGGGCTCGCCGCGGCGCTCGGCGAGCGGGAGGCCCTCGTCGAGTGCGTCCGCGCCGACGTGATCGACTTCGCCGCCGTCCCCGCGAGCGGGCAGCCGCGCGTCAGCCGCGCGCACTACCTCGCCGTCGTGCTGCGGCCCGGCCCGGGGCTGCGCGTGGTCGACGTCGGTCCCGCGGAGATCGTCGACCGGATGGTCGCCCTGCACCGCGACCGGATGGGGGGCAGCCTGGACGCGGTCGACGCCGCGGCGCTGCGGGCGGCAACGGCGACCGCGGGCGCGTCGGGCACGGACACCGACCACCTGCTCGCCGACCACCTGACGGCGCCCGTCCTCGACGCCACGGGCCCTGCGGACCGGCTCTACGTCGTGCCCGACGGCCGGCTGTTCCGGCTGCCGTGGATGTCCCTGCCCGATCGGGCGGGCCGCCCGCTCGTGGAGACCGTCGAGGTCGTCCTTCTCGTGTCGGGCCGTGATCTGGTCCGGCCCGTCGAGTCCGCGGCGAGCGGCGCGCCCGTGGTGGTCGCGGACCCCGACTTCGACCTGTCGGCCGACCCTGGTGTCGAGACGGAGCGGGCCGCGGCGCCGGCCGCCTCCGCCCGGTCCGGGCTCGACGGGTTCCGGCCGCTGCCCGGGGCCCGTGCGGAGGCGGTGGTCGTCGCCGGCGCCCTGGGGGTCGAGCCGTTGCTCGGGGCGGCCGCGGTCAAGTCGGCCGTGCTGGCCGTGCGGTCGCCGCGCGTGCTGCACCTCGCCACGCACGGCTTCTTCCTCAGCGACCGCGTGATCGACGCCGAGGGGGGCTTCCGGCAGGGCGTCCTCGCGACCGACGACCACATGGCGGAGCGGTTCGAGAAGGCCAACCCGCTGTTGCTGGCGGGGCTCGCACTGGCGGGCGCGAACGCGTGGCTGCGCACCGGGCGGCCCCACACCGAGGCGGGCGACGGCTTCCTGACGGCCGAGGAGGTACTCGTCGTCGATCTCAGCGGCACCGCACTCGTGGTCCTCTCGGCCTGCGACACCGGCCTCGGCGCGGTCCACCTGACCGAGGGTCCGATGAGCCTGCGCCGGTCGTTCCTGCTGGCGGGGGCCGACGCCATCGTCGCGGCGCTGTGGCAGATCCCCGATCTCGCGACGCGGCGCTTCATGGAGCTGTTCTACGCCCACCTCGAACGAGTGACCGTTCCGTCCGAGGCCCTGCGGGCGGCCCAGCTGGCCTACCGGAGTCGCTTCCCGCAGAGCACCGCGTGGGCGGCGTTCGACCTGTACGCCCGTTCGGCTCGCACCGACGGTGCGCGAACGGCCGGTACGCCGTCGTGACGCACGACCGGGACGCCTACGCCGCGGCGCTGGCCGCGGTGTCCGATGTCGACGGCGGCCGCGAGCTGCTCGGGCGGATCGCGACCTCCTACGCCCGCCGGGCGGCGGGGGAGGGCGGCGACCTGGACGTCGTCGTGGCGATCGCCGCCGTGACGGTGCTGGGCGGGCCGGACGCGCCCGGTGTCCCGGCACCCGTCGGCCGGTTCGTCGGTGAGCTGCTCCGCGAGCACCCGGACGAGACGGCCGAGCTGGCCCGCCCGGCGCGGTGGTCGGACCTGGCGACGGATGTCGAACCCGGGGACGCGGACGCCACCGTCCTGCTCCACCTCGCGGCCCTCGGGATGCCACCGGGCGATCCGGCGCGAGCAGTGGTGCTGACGAACCTGTGCGGGCGGTTGCTCCGGGAGCACGAGCTCGGGATCCACGGCCGGCTCGGCGAGGCCGTGACGGTGAGCAGGCGCGCGGTGGCGCAGGTGTCCGCCCGGGACCCGCGCCGGGTGCTGCTGCTGTCCAACGCGGGGCTCACGCTCGCGGCGGCGCACCGCAGCGGCGGTGACCCCGCGCTGCTCGACGAGGCGGTCGCGCTGCTGACGACGGCGCACGCGACCGCGCGCACACCTGACGACCGGGCGACCGCCGCGTCCAACCTCGGCCTGATGGTGCGGGCCCGCGGCGAGTACACGGCGAACGGTGCCGATCTGGCGGCGGCCGTGGGGTTCGCGCGGGAAGCGCTGGCCGCGACGCCCGGTGACGACCCGGACCGGATCGGCCGGCTCACGAACCTCGTCACCGCGCTCCGCGTGGCAGCCGAGCACCCGGGCGGCACCGACTCCGGCGACATCGCCCTGCTCACCGAGGCGACGGCGGTGGCGGAGGAGGCGGCGCGCCGCTGCCCGCCCGGCCACCCGCTGCGGGCGGTGGTGCGGTCGAGCCTCGGGTCGATCCGTTACGCGCGGTACCAGAACTCGGGCCACGCCGACGACCTGGTCGCCGCCGTGGGCGCGTTCCGCGAGGCGGTCGCGGCGGCGCCCGGTGATGCCGGGAACCTGTCGAGCCTCTGCCTGGCGCTGCAGACCGGCGGGGATCGGACCGGTGACCGGGCCACGCTCGCCGAGGCCGTGCGGGCGGGGCGGGAGGCGGTCGCCCGGGCCGACCCGGACGACCCGGACCGCGTCGGGTTCCTGTCGAACCTCGGGAACGCCTGCCTCGCGTGGTTCGAGCGGACCGGCGAGCGCGCGGAGCTGGAGGAGGCGGTGGCGGCCGCCCGTGAGGCGGTCGTGGCGACCCCGCCCGGCCACCCCGACCGGCCGCAGTACCTGTCGAACCTCGGGATCGCGTTGCAGGCCCGGTTCGAGGTGGACGACGACCTCGACGACCTCGACGAGGCACTGCGTGCCGGCTCCGAGGCGGTGCGGCTCGCGCCTTCCGGCCCGGCGTTCCTCACCGACCTCGGCCTGGCGCTGCAACTGCGCAGCGAGCGCACCGGCTCGGTGGCGGACCTCGCCGAGGCCGTGCGGGTCGGCCGGGCGGCGGTCGAGGCCAGCCGCGGGGGTGACCCCGCGTTGCCGCAGCGCTGGTCGAACCTCGCGCTGGCACTGCGCTCCCGTTACGAGGCCACCGGGGACGCACACGTGCTGGCCGAGGCCGTCGACGCCGCCCGGCACAGCGTCACGGCGTCGCGGATCGACGACGGCCGGACCACCGGATGGCGGTCCAACCTGTCGCTGGCACTGCGGGTGCTCGGCGAGCTGTCGGGCGACGCCGGCGTCCTGCGCGAAGCCGTCACGGCGGCGGCCGACGCGGTGGCCGCGACCCCGGTCGGGCATCCGGACCGCGCCGGTTACCTGTCCAATCTCGGCATCGCGCGGCTGGCCGAGTTCGAGCGGAGTGGGGATCGGCAGCAGGTCGACGGGGCGGTGGCGGCCGCGCGCGACGCCCTGGACGCGGCCGAGGCCGGCCACCCGGACCGGCTGGGGTACGCGGCGAACCTGTCCAACGCCCTGCACAGCCGCTGGCAGCGGTTCGGCGCGCGAGGCGACCTCGACGAGGCGGTCGAGCGGATCCGGGCCGTCGTCGCCGCCACCCCGACCGGCCATGGCGATCTGGCGCGCTACCGTTCCAACCTGGCCGGGGCGCTGCACGCCCGCTACGCGGACCGCGGCGAGCTGAACAGCCTGGACGAGGCCATCGAGGCGGGTCGAGCGGCGGTGGCGGCCACGCCACCCGACCACCCCCAGCTCCCGGTGGTCCAGCACAATCTGGGCAACGCGTTGCAGGCCCGGTTCGAGCGCGCGGCGAATGGCGACGACCTGGCCGAGGCGGTGCGCATCGGCCGCGAGGCGGTGGCGCTGACCGCGCCCGGGCAGGGCGTCGGGGCGATGGTCCGCGGCGGCCTGGCCAACGCCCTCGCCCTTCGCCACGCCGCCGTCGGCGACGTGGCGAGCCTGCGGGAGGCGATCGACCTGCTGCGCTCGTCGATCGCGGCGACACCGCACGACCATCCCGACCGGGCCGGGCGGTTGTCGAACCTGGCGGTCGCGCTGACGACCCTGCACGAGCGCACCGGCGAGCCGGGCCCGCTCGACGACGCGATCGACGCGGCCCGGCGGGCCGTCGCGGCGGCGGGCGGCGACGACGCCGACCGCGCGACCATGCTCTACGTCCTGGGCAACGCGATGGGGACCCGGCAGCAGGATCTCACCGATGTCGGCGGCGTCACGGCAGTGGTCGACGTCTTCCGGGCCGCGACACACGCCGCCACCTCACCGATGCTCCGGGCCAGGGCCGGGGCCGCCTGGGGCAGGCTCGCCGCCGCCGCGGTCGATCCCGCCGACGGGTCGACCGGGCTGGCGGTGGCCGTGTCCGCCCTGGCGCTGGTCGCGCCACGGGACCTGGCCCGCGGCGACCAGGAGCACCGGCTCACCCAGCTCGCGGGCATCGCGTCCGACGCCGCTGCGGCCGCCGTGGCGCGCCGGGACCTCGACGGTGCCGTGGCGCTGCTGGAACAGGGCCGCGGCATCCTGCTGGGCCAGGCCCTCGACATCCGCGTCGACCTCGCCGACCTGTACCGCGACGAGCCCGCGCTCGCCCGCCGCTTCGACGAGCTGAGGGCCGCGCTCGACTCCGGTGCGGCACCGGGACCCCGCGCGTCGGCCGCGGAGCTCGACCGGCTGGTGGAGCGGATCCGCCACCGCCGGGGGTTCGGCGGCTTCCTGCGGCCGCCCCCCGCCGCGGAGCTGCGCGCCGCGGCCGCCGGCGGGCCGGTCGTGCTGGTCAACGTCAGCGACCTCGGCTCGCACGCACTCGTCGTCACGCCCGGCGGGGTCGATGCCGTCGCGCTGCCGGACCTCGGGCCCGGCATCGTCGCCGCCCAGGAGGCGCGCCTCGCCGCGGCCGTCGGTGACGCGCTCGCCGCCGCCCCGCCGTCCGCGGCGCGGGGTGTCGCCGAGGCCGAGATCGCGGGCATCCTCGAGTGGCTCTGGGACGTCGCGGCCGGACCGGTGCTCGACGCGCTCGCCGCCGCGGGCGGCCCCGGCCCGGGCCGGGTCTGGTGGTCGGCCACCGGCCCGCTCGCCCTGCTGCCGCTCCACGCCGCAGGCCACCACCGCGCGGGCGACGGTCGGACCGCCCTGGACCGCGCCGTCTCCTCCTACACCCCGACGCTGCGCGCCCTGGCTCACGCGCGCCGACCCGTGCCGGCGGGCGCGGGCGGCTGCCTGGTCGTCGGCGCCGTCGACGACTCCGACCCGCTGCCGGGAACCCGAGCCGAGGCCGGCCTGCTCGCGCGGCTGCTGCCGTTGGTCACCACGCGCGTCGGGCCTGCGGTGTCCTCCGGGGAGGTGCTGTCACTGCTCCCGTCCCACCGCTGGGCGCACATCGCCTGCCACGCGCGAGCAGATCCGGCCCACCCGTCGGAGAGCCGGATCGAGCTGCCCGGCGGTGATCGCCTGAGCGTCGCCGACGTCTCGCGGCTGCGCCTGGACGGGGCCGAGCTGGCCTACCTCTCCGCGTGCGCGACCGCCCGCACCGGCCCGGCACTCGCCGACGAGGCCATCCACCTCGCGTCGGCGTTCCAGCTGGCCGGTTACCGCCAGGTGGTGGCGACCCTGTGGCCGCTCGTCGACCGACCCGCCGTGCACGCCGCACGGCACGTCTACGGTGCGACCGCCGCCGGTGGTGGTGCTGCCACCCCGCATGCCGTCCGGAGCGCCGCGCTGGCCCAGCGCCGCCGCTGGCCCGCCCACCCGAGCGTCTGGGCGACGACCGTGCACGCCGGGGCGTGAGGTGGCCTGCGCTACCGTCCGGCCCCATGACGAGTGACCCGCCCGGCCCGGACGGGCTCGACGACGAGCTGCGCGCGGACGCCATCAACGTGCTGCGGGATGCGCTGGAATGGCGCCTGACCGGCCCTCGCTGGTCGGCGGTGGAGACGGCCGTGGCGGTGGTGACGGCAGCGTGGCGCGCGGGGGACGTCGCCGCGCTGCGCGAGGCCGTCTACGAGCTGGAGCTGGCCGGTCCGGTCCGGGCCACGGGGATCGGGGACACGCCCGTGGTCCCGCCGGCCGAGCCGGTGCGCGACGACATCAACCAGATGATCTTCGAGCTGGAGGACGCCGCGACCGAGGCCGGATAGCGCGTCCCGGTCAGGTGTCCGCGGGCAGCCCGACCGCGACGAACCCGGCCCACTCCCGCGGGTCGGTGTAGAGGCCCGGATGCGCGGCGCGCACCGCGCGCTTCGCCCGCCACAGCGCGGTGACGGGCGGGGTGCCCTCGCGCAGCTCGGCGTAGAGGGCCTCGACGAGCCGGGCGGTGGGCCCGTCCACGACGGGCCAGAGCGTCAGCACGAGAGCCCCGGCCCCCGCGGCGAGGAACGCGGTCGCGAAGCCCACCATGCCCTCGCCCTCGCGCAGGCGTCCGAGGGCGGTCTCGCATCCGGTGCACAGCACGAGGTCGGCCGACAACCCCGCGTCGAGGACGGCGTGCAGGTGCAGCACGTCCCCCGCGTCCGGGTCGGCCGCGGTCTCCGCCTCGGTCGGTGGATCGAGCAGCACACCCGACTGCAGGGGCTGCTCCTCGTCGAGGTGGCCGTGGCAGGCGAGGTGCACGTACCGGAACCCCGGCAGGGCGGCCAGCACCGCTGCCTCGGTGGCCGCGGGGCTCGTGAGGACCTCGGCGCCGGGGAACCCGTCGCTCGCGGCGCGCATCTCGCGGCGGGCGGCGGGCAGCGGCGCGTCCGGGCGATCGGGGGCGATGCCGAGGAGCCCGCGCGCCTTGTGTTCCCGCCCCCGGGCGCGCAACGCCAGCAGCGTCCACGCCGACGGCAGGTACGCCACCGGTAGCAGGTCGCCGAGCAGCCGCCCCGGGGCCAGCGGGACGACGTCCACGGGCAGCAGGTCCAGCGGCAGGTGGCCCAGCACGCCCGACACCACCACGACGTCCTCGGCGTCCGCGAGGTGATGGCCGGGCAGCTGCCCGAGCAGGAGCCGCCCCAGCTCGCGCTGGGCATCCCGCTGCGCCTCGTCGGACGGCCGCTCGTCCCGGTAGTTCCCGATGGCCACCGCGACCAGGCTCAGGACGTCGCGGCCGTCGCCGGCCAGCCGCAGCATGACCGCGCCCGAGGCCCGGACGGACCAGGCGAAGGTGCCGCGGGAGTTGACCTCGAAGGACAGCAGGAGCGTGCGCGCGCCGAGGGCTCGTTGCACGGTTGCGAGGTCCGGAGGATCCCAGCGCGGCGAGCCGGCGTCCAGCCGCTGCCGCAGCGCGGTCTCGACCTCCCACGCGAGCCGGCGCTCGGTCGCGGACAGGTGCACCGCGTCGGCGTCCGCCCGGCGCAGCTCCCGGCGGACCCGCGCGTGGTGGCGGCGCAGCCGCCGCTCCTCGGCCGGGACGGCGCCGGTCCGGGCGCCCGCGGTTGCTCCGAGCCCGACCGCGTCGGCGAGCCCGCGCGCCCGCGACATCTCGGCCACCGTGAACGCGCGGGCGTGCGACGCCGCGTCGCCGTGCGCGTACCGGACGGTGATCAACACCTGGTAGGGGATCTGCATCCGTTCGGACAGCTGCTCCCGGCCGGTCGGCGTCCGGACCCGGTGCCGGACCTCTTCGGCGATCCGGACGGCGGTCTCGGCCGTGTCGAGCGCCCCGGTGAGGTCGCCCGCGTCGAGCAGGTGCACAGCGAGGTTGGTGTGCGCCCACGCCAGTTCGGGGGACGCCGTGCCGGGCGCGGCGGTCGCCTCGCGGAACAGCGCCGCCGCGGTCTCGGGCCTCCCGGAGCGCTCGTTCAGCGCGGCGAGGTTGTTCAGCACCGTCACGGCGGCCGTCCCGCGAACGTCGCGCGACCGCAGGATCCGCTCGGCCTCCTCCAGCGCGACGCGCGCCCGCGCGTCGTCGCCGAGCTCCAGACGGGCCTGTCCCAGGTTGCTCAGGATGACGAGGCGGTCGCGCGAATCGGGCGAGGCGGTCTCGATGGCGAGCGCCTGCTCGAGCTGCTCGGCCGCGACAGCGGGGACCCCGAGCCACAGCATGGTCACCGCCGCGTTGCTCAGACAGGAGGCGTGCGCGGAGGTGCCGACCGCCGCCTCGGGCACGGAGCTCAGCGCGGCGCCGGCCAGGTCGAGGGCCCGCTCCCGGTTGCCCGCCAGCGCGTAGGCGTTGCCCAGGCTGCTGAGCGCGACGGCCCGGATCGCGAGCTCGGGACCGATCTCGGGGAGGCCCAGCTCCGACGGCGGCGCCGGGGCCGGGTCGTCCAGCATCCGCAACGCCCGCTCGTGCGCGTCGACCGCCTCGACGGCCGAGCCCGCGTCGAAGTGGGCGACGCCGACGCGGTTGAGCTGTACCGCCTCGAACGCGGTACCGGGGAAGGTCTCGTGCGCCGTCGCGACGGCGGCCAGCGCGTGGTCGAGCGCGCGGTCCGGGTGGCCCGCCGCACGCTCGACGTTCGCCAGGCCCCCGACCATGCCCACGGCCGAGACCGCCCTGGCCTCGGCGAAGGACTGCCGGGCGGACGGGTCGTCGACGTCGAGGTGCACACCCTCGATCAGCTCCAGCCCGCCGCGGTAGCCCTCCCGGGCCGCGTCGAGCCGGCCGGCCGCCAGCGCCGCATCGGCGTGGCGGGCCAGCTCGAACGCCGCCCGGTAGTCGCGGGACATGGCCACCGTCGCGCGCGCGGTGGGGCCGGCCAGGCCTTGCACGATCGCGTCTCCGCGCCCGTGGCCCGCTCGGAACGGGAGCACCCAGAACGTCTCCCAGTACCACCGCAGCATCTCGTCAACCCCCGGACATCGGCACCGGCCGTGGACCGCGACATCCCAGTATCCGGCACCCGGGGTCCTACGATCGGTGGGGTGACGACCGCGGCAGAGCACGGCACCGCCGCGCTGAGGCGAGCGTTGGAGGATCGTGACCTCCGCATGCTCGATACGGCCGTCGACGCGCTGCGGGAAGCGGCCGCGGGTGGCGCCCCGGCCCTGCTGTCCAACCTCGGCGCCGCCCTGCGCACGCGGCACCGGTGGGCGCCGCGACCCACCGACCTCGACGAGGCGATCGACGCGCTGAGCAGCGCGGTGTCGCGCTCGCACCCGGCCGATCCGGCGCTGGCGGGCCGGCTCGGCACGTGGGGGGTGGCGCTGGGAGACCGCTACGAGCGGTCCGCGGACGGGACCGACCTGGCCGCGTCGGTGGCCGCGCTGGAACGCGCGCTGGCCGCGGCAGGCCCGGACCAGCGGTCGCGGCAGTCGGCCAACCTCGCCGGGGCGCTGCTGGAGCGCCATCGCCTCCACCGCGATCCCGGTGACCTCGACCGCGCGATCGACCTCGCCCGGCTCGCCGCCGACGAGCCGCCGACGGCGACCGACCGCGACACGGCCCGGCGCAACCTCGCCGCCGCGCTGCACGAGCGGTTCACCCGGTCCGGAGACCGCGCGGATCTGGACGCGGCGATCGCGGTGTCGCTCCCCGCCGGCGGGGCGCCCGCCCAGCCGGGTGTCCTGGGCACGCTGCTGCATTCCTGTTTCGTGCTCACCGGCTCGGGCGAGGACCTCGACGACGCGGCCACCGTGCTGGTCGCGGCGGAGGCGGCGTCCTCCGGTGGGGACCGGGCCGCCGTCCTCGGGGTGCTGGGCAACACGCTGCTCGACCGCTTCCGGTGGCGCGGCGATCCCGCCGACCTCGACGCGGCGATCGCCCGGCACCGGGCGGCGGTCGCGTCGACGCCGCCCGAGTCGCTGGACCGGGCCGTGCGCCTGTCCAACCTGGGCGTCGCGCTCGCCGCCCGACCCGAGCTCCACCCGGGCGCCGAAGCCGATCTCGACGAGGCGCTGGTGACGCACGCCGAGGCCGTCGAGCGGGCGGGTCCCGGCCATCCCGACCGCGCCGCGATCGTCGCCCACCGGGCGTCCGCGCTGCTCACGGCGTTCGTGATCCGCGGCCGTGAGCCCGACGGCGCTGCGGCCGTCACCGGATACCGCGAGGTGCTCGCGCTCGTCGGGGCCAATCCTGCGGTGCGCGCGGGCCACCTCGCCCAGCTCGCGCGAGCCCTGCGACTGCGGTTCCAGTCCACCGGTCGGGCCGAGGAGCTGTACGAGGCCGTGCGGCTGGCCCGGGAGGCGATCGAGATCGGGGGGACCGGCCACCGCGACCACGCCGAGTTCTGCTCCTACCTCGGGTCGACGCTGACAGCCCGGCACCTGCTCCACGGAGCCGTCGACGACCTGGCCGAGGCGATCGCGTGGCACGACCGCGCGCTCGCCGGGTGGGTCCCCGGCCGGATCGGCGCGGCGCGGATCCCGGCGTCCCGGGCGTACGCGCTGCGGGTCCGCGCCCAGCGCACCGGTGATCCCGGCGACGTCACGGCGGCGGTCGAGGCGTTCCGCGCGGCCCTCGAGGCCGAGGCCGACGCGGCGCGCCTGCCCGATCTCCTGGCCGCCCTGGGCTCCGCGCTCGACCTGCGGCGCGGCTCCGTCGAGGACATCACCGCCACCATCGACGTGCGCCGGGAGGCCTGCCGCCGGGTGAACCCCGCCGACCCGTACCGCGGGCCGTGGCTGTCCGATCTCGCGAACTCGCTGCGCCTGCGCGCAGCTCTGCTCGGCGCGGTCCCCGGTGGCGACAGCGACCTGGCCGAAGCCCACCTCCTGCACGTCGAGGCCGTGGCCGCCACCTCGCCCGCGCATCCGGAGTACGCCACGGTGCTGTCGAACCTGGCGGGCAGCCACCGCGACCGCTACGCACGTGCCGGCGATGTCGCGGACCTCGACGCCGCGCTCGACCTGCTGCGCCGCACCGCAGCCGTCGCCGCCGCTCCGGCCGTCCGGAGGTTCGTCGCCGCCGAGACGGGTGGCAGGCTGGCCGCCGACACCGGTCGCTGGGCCGACGCGTGCGCGGCCTTCACCGCCGCGGTCGATCTGTTGCCCGCCGCGGTCTGGCGCGGCGCCGACCGGCCCGGGCAGGAGCAGCCGCTGCGGGACGCCCGCTGGCTGGCCGTGGAGGCCGCGGCGTCGGCCCTCCAGCTCGACGACGTCGCCGGCGCGCTCGATCTGTTGGAGCGCGGCCGCGCCGTGCTGTGGAGCCGCCGGCTGGAGACCGACACCGACCTCGCGGCGCTCCGTGAGACCGCCCCTGAGCTGGCAGAGCGGCTCGACGCCGCTCGTGCCGTGCTCGACGGCGACGCGGACCGCGCGGGCGCCACGGCCGACTCCCGCGTCGCCGCCGCCGCCGACTGGGACGCCGCGACCGTGCAGCTGCGAGCCCGACCGGACCTGGCCGCGTTGCTGCCCGCCGCCGTGGAGCTGCCGCGAGGGTTCGCCGGGACGGTCGCGCTGGTCGTCGTCAGCCGTTACCGTAGCGACGTCCTCCTGCTCGACGCGGCCGGTCCCCGCGTGGTGCCGCTGCCGGAGCTGGACCTCGACGCGCTCGCCGACCGGGTCGGCGACTACTTCGGGGCGCTCGCCGCGATCGTCGACCACGCCGACCGCGCCGAACGCCGGGCCGCGGAGAAACAGCTCGCGGATCTCCTGGTCTGGATGGGCGACGCGGTGGTGGCGCCGGTCGTCGACGCCGTGCCGGCCGGATCGCGGCTGTGGTGGTGCCCGACGGGCCCGTTCACCTATCTTCCGCTGCACGCCGCCGGCGCCGCACCGGAGCGGGTCGTCTCGTCCTACACCCCGACCGTCGGGGCCCTCGCCCGCGCGATGGTGGCGCCGGCGGCCGACGGTCACCGCGTGCTGGGGGTCGCCGTGGCCGATGCGGCCGGACTGCCGCGGCTGCCCGGCGCCCCCGCCGAGCTCGACGCGCTCCGGGCCGCCCTGCCGATCGGCGTCGGCCTGACGCGGCCCGCTCCCGCCACCCGCGCCGAGGTCGGCCCGGCGCTGCAGACGCACACGTGGGCCCACCTCGCCTGCCACGCCGAGCAGGACCTCGCCCGCCCTTCGCACGCCGCGCTCGTGCTCGCCGACGGCAGGCTGGGCCTGACCGAGATCGCACGGCGCCCCGGCCGCCCGGCGGAGGGGGCGTACCTGTCCGCCTGCCAGAGCGCGTTCGGCGGCGTCGAGCTCACCGACGAGGCGCAGCACCTCGCGGCCGCGCTGCAGTACGCGGGCTTCCGGCGGGTCATCGCCACGCTCTGGCCGGTCACCGACCGGAGGGCCCGCCAGGCGTCCGAGCACGTCTACGCGGCGCTGTGCGCAGGTGGCGGGTTCCACCCGGCGAGGTCCGCGGAGGCGGTGCACGACCTCGCGCTCGCGCTGCGCGAGCGGTACCCCGACGCTCCCTCCCAGTGGGCGCCGTTCGTCCACATCGGAG
Source organism: uncultured Pseudonocardia sp. (assembly GCA_964247105.1). Lineage (GTDB taxonomy): Bacteria > Actinomycetota > Actinomycetes > Mycobacteriales > Pseudonocardiaceae > Pseudonocardia. Next base: position 2,526 of record CAXTTN010000044.1, on the reverse strand, counting down.
TGTGACGGGCGCGGGCGGGGTCCCGCCTACCATGGTTCCCGTGCAGGGCCACGAGTTCGTCGCGCACGTGTTCGTCGCCGCGGGCGGTCCGCAGGTGGCGGCGGACTACCGGTACCTCGCCGGGCTCTGGCGTCGCTGCGCCGCGGAGTTCGCGATCGACCAGCCGGTGGATCCGTACCCGAGCGAGCTGCCCGGCACCGGGCCGGTGGTGGGCGAGGACGAGGAGCTCGTCGCCGTGCGTTCGCGCCGGGCCGGTGGCCTCCACCAGCTCGCGGTCCGACGCGTGCACGACGTGCTGTGCCTCTCGGTGGTGCTGGCTCCCGATCCGGCGCCGGGCTGGACGGAGCTGGAGTCGCGGTGGGAGTCGCTCCTCGCGCCCCCGACGCGGGGCGTGCTCGGGTCGGTGCGGATCCTGCAGGCGCGGCTCTCGGAGCCGGGTGCGGTGCCCGGCGTGGGTGCGCCTCCCCGGGATGCCGTCGGCGAGTGGGGTCGCGGCGCACTGCGGGCCGAGCCCCCGCTGGGGCCGTTCGCGGTGTGGGAGGCGGCGGGCGGCGCCGACGCCCGCGCCGACCGTCGTGTGGTCGTGGTGGCGGCGGCCGACCGCGACCCGCAGCTGAGCGCGTGGACGTGGAGCCGGGGCGACGGTGCGCTGACGCCGTTCGCGCGCTACCTCCTGCACGCGGCGAAGGTCCGCTTCGAGCTGCGGGTGCGCGCGGCCAACCAGGGCACGGCGCTGCAGCGCTCGGCGGAGGAGGCCGCCGCGCAGCTGCGGTCCGTGGTGGTGGCGGGCCGGTCGACCGATCCGGAGGACGCCGTGAAGCTGGCCGCGTTGCGTGCCGCCGAGGTGCGGCTGACCTACCTCGTCACCTGGACGTGCGGGCTCCGCGAGTCGGTGCGGATCGCGGCCGGGAACATGGCCGCCCATGCCCACGGCGACCAGGCCGCAGGCCTGTTCGCCGACGACCGGGGCGTCGCCGCCTGGCTCGACCGGCAGCTGGGCCATGACCTGACCTATGCGAAGGGTGCGCTGGAGCGCGTGCGGAGTGTCGTCGCGGCCGCCGAGCGGCTGGTGCCGGCGCGGCCGGGCACCCCGCACCGGGCCGTCCGGCTCACCGGCGGGCAGAAGCGCGCGCTGATCGACGCGCTCGCGGACGCCTACCCGACCTACGAGGACCTGGCGATGCTCCTCGACCTGAGGCTGGAGCGCAGGCTCACCGACTTCTCGCCGGTCGACGCGATGCCCGCCGTGGTGTGGAGGCTCATCGGCGAGGCGGAACGGCTCGGGTTCACCCGCGACCTGATCACGGCCGCGGTGGCGGGCAACCCCGGCAACCCGGCGCTGCAGGAGCTGGAGGCGAGCGGGCTCCTCGGCGCCTGACGTCGTTCCCGGGGATTCCCCCAGGGTTTCGTCCTCGTTGCTAACCACACGCCCGCGGCGAGCGACCATAGGGGCGACACGAAGGGGTGGTGGCGGGGCGTGGCGAGACTGACCGGCGCCGACAAGGAGCTGCTGATCGAGGCGTTGCTGGACGCCTACCCGGACTATCCCAGCCTCGACTTCATGGTCGGCACGAAGCTGGACCGGAAGCTGGCGAGGTACGCCGCTCCGGGCCCGCTGGACCAGGTCGTCTTCGCCGTCATCGGCAAGGCCGAGGCGCAGGGCTGGACCGACGAGCTCATCACGGGCGCCGCCCTCGGCAACCCGGACAACCCCACGCTGCGGAAGCTGCTCCACAGCGGCAGGCTCGACCACGTCACGGCCGTGCGCGCGGCACTGCGGGATCCGACCGGGCCGGTACAGGAACTGCTGCCCCAGGCCTCCGTCCTCCGCGACGGGGTCGCCGCCGAGCTCGAGACCGTCGTCAGCAGGGCCGCCGGCTTCCAGAACGTGCTCGTCCTCGCCTCCAAGGTGATCGAGGCAGCGGCGCGGGTCTGCTGTGTCGAGGTGGTGACGGACGGCGGCCGGTCGTCGGGCACCGGGTTCCTGGTCGGTCCCGATCTCGTGCTCACCAGCCACCACGTGCTCGCCACGCAGATCGCGCGGCCGGACCTCTCACCGGGCTTCCGGTGCGTCTTCGACTACCGGGTCACGCCCGAGCTCACCACGAGCTTCGGCACGGCCTTCGGTCCGGCCCCGTCCTGGCTGGTCGCGTCCAGCCCGCCGAGCGCGGTCGACGGGCAGGCCGAGCCGGTCGGCCTGCCGGCCCCGGACGAGCTCGACCACGTCCTCGTCCGGCTGGCCGACGACGTGGGCAACCGGCTCACGCCCGACGGCCGGCGGCGCGGCTGGTTCGACCTGACCAGGCCGTCGCCTTCTCCCTTCCCGGGGATGCCTCTGATGGTCTTCCAGCACCCCGGCGCGAACCCGATCAAGCTGGCGATCGACACCGCCGGCGTGCTGGCCGGCGAGATGCGCGAGGCAGAGGTCGGCATGCGCGAGCACGACCTTACCGGCGGAAGTGCAATAGAGGGGGGCCCGCGCTCCCGGCCGGGCCAGGAAACCCAGTTCCTTGCGCGAAAGGCAAC
>CAXTTN010000043.1:0-30626 GCA_964247105.1 uncultured Pseudonocardia sp. | reverse complement strand
GACGTGGTGGTCAGCTCGATCAGGCCGCGGACCACCTCCTTGACCCGCACGCTGCCGTAGGCGGTGCGCGCCGTGACACCGGCGTGCGCCCGGTCGACCCGGACCTCGCCGTACAGGCCCTCGATGCGCAGGTCACCGGTGACCTCGCCGACGCGGGTCTCGCCGTAGTTGTTCGTGATCACCGCCGAGCCGTCGACCGCGCCGACGCGGATGTCGCCCGCGGACGTCGAGAGCTCGGCGTGCCCGACCGCGCGGTCGACGTGGATCTCCCCGTAGCGCGTGAGCAGCTGCACCGGGCCGCCCTCGCCGAACCGGATGTCGCCGTAGCTGGTGGTGAGCCGGCACTCGCCCAGCAGCCCCTCGCAGCGGTGGTCGCCCGCCGACACCGTGGCGACGACGTGCGAGCCTGCCGGCAGCCCGATCTCGACGTCGATCGGGTCGCCTCCCCGCAGCCAGCCCAGCGCCCACCCGAAGCGGCGCGGCGCAGGCCCCTTCACGACCAGCTTGCCGCCCGCGAACTCGACGCGGACGTCCGACGCCGTGTCCCCGCGGACGGTGACGCTCGTGTCCGAGCGCTCGCCCGCGACGATCCGGACGCTGCCGTGCGGCACGTCGAGGGTGACGGCGATCGGCTCGGGGGTCTCGAAGGTGGGCATGGGCTCAGCCCACCCAGCCGGTGAGGCGCTTGCCGGGCGAGGTGGTCCGCGCGGCCGGGGCGAGCGCGGCCGTGGCCGCCCGGACCAGCCAGGCGTTGACCGACAGCCCCTCCCGGCCCGCGGCCTCCTCGATGCGCACCTTGAGCCCCTCCGGCGGGCGGAAGTTGATCCGCGCCATGGCGCCATCCGTGGCGCCATCGATGGCTTCGGAGTGGTCCGGCGGCAGCGGTACCGCGCTCCCACCGGCCGGTTCCGCCGGTGGCGCCGTCACCACGAAGGCGGGTTCGCGCCCGCGCAGGCGCACCTGCACCGAGCCGGGGGCCAGGTCGCGGGTGATCTCGTCGGCCGCGGCCGACAGCGCTTCCAGCAGGGTGAGCCGGACGCTCGACTCCAGTGGTGCGACGAGCCGATCGGCCAGCGCCCGTGCTTCGTCGCCTCCGGCCTCCGCCGCGACCGCGAGCTCGCGGCGGAGGTTCTCGATGTACGGTCCGAGCTCCATGGCGCCACTATGGCATCGAAATGGCGCCATGCGCAACGCCTACCGTGAGGACCGGGCCGCCGCGGTCGCTTCCGGTTCTGCGGCCACGTATCTCGTCCCCCGCGCGAGGCTCGCGGCGGCGGCGACGAGGCAGGCGGCGATCGCGAAGCCGAAGGCGATGTGCAGGCCGGCCTCGAAGGGACCCGAGATCAGGTTCGGGAAGAAGGTGGTGCCGGTCAGCACGGCCGTGTCGGCGGGCGGCACCTGTGCGATCACCGCGGGCCCGAGCAGGTGCTCGATCGGGTTGTAGCCGAGGAACGCGGCGAACAGGACCGAGACCGGCGGGCTGGCCGCCACCGCCGCCGTGGCGGCGGCCGGCACGTGGTGGGCGGCGAGGCCGGCCGACAGGGCCGAGGGCAGGGCGGCCGCCAGCCCGCTGATCATCAGGCTGAAGAAGATCCCGATCGAGAACACCTGCGCGGAGTTCTGGAAGGTGGAGTTCATGCCACCGCCCGCGCCGCGGTCGCGCGTCGGCAGGCTGTTCATCACCGCGGCCCGGTTGGGTGCGGCGAAGCAGCCCATCGACAGCCCGCTGAGCAGCAGGATCCCGGCGAACGCCCAGTAGGGGAAGTCGATCGGGAGCAGTTCGAGCAGGGCGAAGCTCAGCGCGGCACCGAGCATCCCGCCGGTGGCGAACGGGCGAGCGCCGTACCGGTCCGACAGCGCGCCCGAGAGCGGCCCCGCGGCAAGGAACCCCACGGTCAGCGGGAGCATGAGGATCCCCGCCCAGAGCGGCGTCTCCTCGAACGAGTAGCCGTGCAGCGGCAGCCAGATGCCCTGCAGCCAGATGATCAGCATGAACATCAGGCCGCCGCGTCCGAGCGCGGACAGGAAGGTCGAGAGCGTGCCGAAGGTGAACGCCCTGATCCGGAACAGCGGGAGCCGGAACATCGGGAACCGGACGCGGGTCTCGATCACCGCGAACGCGGCCAGCAGCACGACGCCGCCGGCGAGCGCGCCGAGCACCAGGGGGCTCGTCCAGCCCATGGTGTGGCTCCCGTAGGGCTGGATGCCGCTGGTGATGCCGATCATGACGAGCACGAGGCCGACGGCGAACGTGAGGTTGCCCGGCCAGTCGACGGGCTCGCTGGTGCGGACGCTGATGTCGCGCAGGCGCCGGTGGGTCCAGACCGCCCCGAAGACCCCGGCGGGCACGGAGATCAGGAACACGAGCCGCCAGTCGACGGGGGCGAGCAGCCCGCCCAGCACCAGCCCGATGAAGGTCCCGCTGATGCCGGCCACGTTGTTGATGCCCAGTGCCAACCCCCGCTGGCGGGCCGGGAAGGCGTCGGTGAGGATCGCGCCCGAGTTGCCGACCAGGAAGGCCCCGCCGACGCCCTGCACGACGCGCCAGGCCAGCAGCCAGATCGCGCCCGCGTGCCCGCTCATCCACGTGATCGTCAGCATCAGCGACGCGAAGGTGTAGACCACGAAGCCGAGGTTGTACATCCGCACCCGGCCGAACATGTCGCCGAGCCGCCCGACGCTGACCACGAGCACGCTGCTCGTGACCATGTAGCCCAGGATCATCCAGAGCAGGTAGAAGCTGTTCTCCGGGAGCAACGGGTCGAGCCCGATGCCCCGGAAGATGTCCGGCATCGCGATGAGCACGATCGAGGAGTCGATCGTCGCGAGCAGCACGCCGACGGTGGTGTTGGTCAGGGCGACCCACTTGTAGCCGTCGTCGGGGTCCGAGCTCATGGACAGATAATTGTCTGCCAGCAAGCACATAACAAGCTCAGACCTCGACGTGCACGGCCGCTCCCGTGGACGGGGCCTTGCCGGAGCGCAGCATCAACGCGAGCGCCGCACCGACGACGCACAGCACCGCGCTGATGAAGAACCCGTTGGCGTACGTCACCGTCGTGGCCGCACTCTCGAGCTGCTGGTAGACGGCGTAGATCCCGAGAGGTCCCTCGGACTGGAGCCGGGTGAGCTGGGGCAGGGCCTGGGGGCCGGTCTGCACCAGCCCGCCCCAGTCGGTGGTGATCTGGGCGGCGGCGCCGATGTTGACGGCGCCGAACAGGGCGACGGCGACACTGCCCACGACCCGCTGGACCACGTTGTTCATGGCGCTGCCCGCGGACGTCAGCGCCGCGGTGAGCGCCGAGACGCCCGAGGTCATCATGGGCATCATCGCGAGCCCGATGCCGATGTTGCGGATCGAGGTCCACAGGATGATGTCGCCGCGGGGAGTGCTGGTGGTCATCTCGGCCAGCAGGTACGAGCCGAACGCGATGACCAGCAGGCCGACGACGACGGGGTAGCGCGGCCCGACCGCGTCGTAGAGCCGCCCGGCCACCGGCATCAGCACGGTCATCACCAGCGCGGAGGGCAGCAGGGTGAGGCCGGCGTCCAGTGCGGAGAGGCCCTGGACGACCTGCAGGAACTGGGGCAGGAAGTACAGGCCGGTGAACAGGGCGGTCATGGTGATCGCCAGCAGGATCAGCGACAGGCTGTAGGCGCGGTTGCGCAGGACCCTCAGGTCGATCAGGGGGTGGTCGACCTCGAACTCGATCACGACGAAGAGCGCGAGGCTCAGCACGGCGGAGGTGAGCAGGATCAGGACGCGGTAGCCGCCCCATCCCCAGCTCTCGCCCTCGGAGAACGCCAGGAGCAGCGCGAACAGGCCGTAGCCCGCGGTCACGAACCCCAGGACGTCGAGCTTGGGCCAGCTCGTCGGACGGATCCGCGGGAACACCGCGATCGCCGCCACCGCACCGAGGATGCCGATGGGCACGTTGATGAAGAAGATCACGCGCCAGTTGATGGAGTCGACCAGCAGCCCGCCCAGCGTCGGGCCGATCGCGGGCGCGACGATCACCCCGAGCCCGTACATGCCCATGGCCGCGCCGATCTTCTCGCGCGGCACGATCTGGTAGAGGATCGTCAGCGTGATCACGGGCAGGATGCCGCCCGGCACGGCCTGGAGGATGCGGAAGGCGACCAGGCTCCCGAGGTTCCACGCCAGCCCGCACAGCGCCGACGCGCCCGCGAACCCGGCGATGCACAGGATGTAGAGGTTGGTCTGGCCGATCCGCAGGGCCAGCCAGCCGCTCACCGGCACGATCACGCCGAGGGCGAGGCTGTAGCCGGTGACCACCCAGGCGACGGACTGGGCGGTGGCCCCCAGCTCGAGCTGGATCTTCGGGATGGCCACGTTGACGATGCTGGAGTCCAGCACCGACATGAAGCTCCCGACGATGAGCACCACCAGCGGGACCACCCAGCTGGGCCGGTCCGCCTGCGGAGCGTCGGCGGGCGCTCCTCGCGGAGCGGCCGGTGCCGCCGCGACCGGCGCCGGTGCGGCGGCGTCCTCGTCGAGCTGCTCGATTGACGTGACCACGCCTCGCCCACTCCTGCCCGTGTCATGTCATCAGCTGACGACATCACGCTAGAGCGGCGCGCCGGGTCACGTCAACGCGTGACTACTCATGTGTCGGTGGTCACTGGTCACGATGGGGGACGCCCTTTACCCTCGTGGCGTGGACGCCGACGGCACCGACGTCGCCCAGCGGCCGCGGCGCCGCCGTGACGCGGTGGCCACCCGGCGTGCGCTGCTGGCCGCCGCGCGCCGCCAGATCGCCGAGCACGGGTTCACCGGGACGACGACGCGTGACGTCGCGGCGGCGGCGGGGGTCAACCAGGCCCTGGTCTACCGGTACTTCGGGTCCAAGGAGAAACTGCTCGCCGAAGCCGCCGGGGGAGCGGCGCCGTCGGACGCCGAACCGGACCGCGACCTCGTCCGGGCCCCGCTGGCCGACCTCCCGCACCTCCTGCTCGACCGCGCGCTCGACGCGAGTTCCGAGCGCGCGAGCAGCCTCGCCACGCTGGTCACCGGGGCGAACGACGCCACACTGCGCGCACTGATCCGCGGGCGCATCGAGAGCGGCTTCGGGGACCTGGTGGCCCGGCGCCTGGACGGGCCCGACGCCGCCGTGCGCGCCGAGATGCTCGCGGCGCTCATCACCGGCATCGTCGTGCTGCGCCAGAAGATCGGGACGCCGGCGCTCGCCGAGGCCGATCGCCGGGCGCTCGGCGCGTGGGTCGACCTCATGGCGGCCCCGCTGCTCGCGCCGTCCGACCCGGGCGCCGGAGAGCGGCCGCGGCGGGGAGGCGGTTGACGTTCGTGGTGGTCGAGCTCGAAGATCACCGCCGTGGTCGACGGCACCCCTGCACCGCCCTACCCGAAGCTCAAGCCCGATGCCCGCATCCGGCAACGCTTCCTGCGACTACGCGACGAGCTGACCACCGTTCCCGGTATCCGCCTGGACGCCTGCGAGCTGACGTTCTACGCGCCGTCCCAGCAGCGTCGCGCGGCCGCGCAGGCCGGGATGCCGGTGTCGCTGTACGCGTTCTCCCACGGCTGTGACGGTTTCGAGCTGTCCTGGGATCTCCCCGACGAGGAGGACCCGTCCGTGAGCGGCCGGGTGCGGCTGCTGCCGTTGCGTGCGGTGATGCAGGACTGGCACGGAGTGGTCTACTTCGACGACGAACCCGCGGACTCGTCGTGGCGGACCTTCCGGCCGGTCGACTTCTTCGTCGACGAGGCGTGCGTGGGCATGTTCACCGGCGCCGACGTCGACGAGTCGCTGTACCTGTGGGACTTCAGCCACCTCGACGAGCCGTTCCGCCTCGACCTGGACATCTTCGGCTATGTCGAACTGCTGTGCGCCGCCCGCGGGTTCCTGTACTGGCAGCGCGGCCTGAGGACCATCAAGGGCGACGGTGACAGCCCCGAGGCGCAGCGGTTCCGCACCCGCATGCCCCAGCTGTTCCCGCAGTTCTCCTACGCCGAGTTCAGCGAGCTGTACCAGCGGTTGCGACTGTCGCACCGGTAGCGGGCCACCGGCACCCTAGGGTGAGGCCGTGCCTACACCCACCGTCCTCGTCTCCGGGGCGAGCATCGCCGGTCCCGCTCTGGCCTACTGGTTGAACGCCCAGGGGTGGGCCACGACCGTCGTCGAGCGCTTCGCCGAGCTCCGGGACGACGGCCAGAACATCGACGTCCGCGGCGCCGGCCGCGAGGTGGCGCGCCGCATGGGCATCGAGGACGCCGTCCGCGCCGCCACCACCGGCGAGACCGGCACCGAGTTCGTCAACGCCCGCGGCGCCCGCGTCGCGTACTTCGCGGCCGGCCGGTCCGACTCGGGCGGTGCCACCGCCGAGCTGGAGATCCTGCGCGGGCAGCTGTCGCGGATCATCGTCGACCGGACCCGCGACGACACCGAGTACCTCTTCGGCGACCAGATCGTCGCCCTCGACGACCGCGAGGACGGGGTCGCGGTCACCTTCGCCCACGGCCCGACCCGCACGTTCGACGTGGTCGTCGTCGCCGAGGGCCTGCGCTCCCGCACCCGGTCGCTGGTCTTCCCCGGCGTCGACGCGGTGCGGGAGCTCGGCTTCTACGCCGCCTACCTGACCATCCCCCGGACCGGCGACGACACCGATCTCTGGCGCTGGCACAGCGCGGGTCTGGGGCGCAGCGTCACCGTGCGCCCGGACAACCTCGGCACGATCCGGGCCACGCTCGGCTTCATGTCCGACCTCCGTGGCCTCGACGAGCTCGACCGCGACGGCATCGTCACCGTCCTGCGCCGCACCTTCGCCGACGTGGGCTGGATCGCGCCCCGCGTGCTCGCCGCCCTCGACGACGCCCCGCTCTACTTCGACGCCGTCGGGCAGGCCCGGCTGCCGTCGTGGAGCAGCGGACGCGTGGGGCTGGTCGGCGACGCGGCCTACTGCTCGTCCCCGATCAGCGGGATGAGCACGAGCCTCGCGCTGACCGGCGCCTACGTCCTCGCCGGCGAGCTCGCGGCCCACCCGCACCGCACGGCGTTCGCGCGCTACGAGCAGGTCATGCGCCCCTACGTGGACCAGGCCCAGAAGCTCCCGCCGGGCGCGCCGCGCATCGCGAACCCGCGCAGCCGGGCCGGGGTGTCGGTCATGAACACCGTCCTGCGGCTCGCCGCGAGCCCGGCCGTGGGGCGCCTGGGCGGCGTGGCGTCGAAGCTGTTCACGCCCCCCGCCGAGGCGATCGACCTCCCGACCTACCCGACGGCACGTGCCGGGGCGGGTGTGCGCCCGAGCGCCGGGTAGCCGGCCCCGAAGGCCAGCTCCCGCACCGTCAGGTCCGGCACGAGCTCCGCGAGGAGCCGCCAGGGCCGGTCGAACCCGGTGAAGTCGGTGATGAACGGGTGTGCAGATCCTCGCTACGCTGCCAGCGCGTTCAACGCGCGTGCCAGGTCGGGATGGACGTGGGCGGGCACACCCCCGGCGGAGCGGGCGTGGAGCAGGTCGCTGAGCGCGATCAGTTCCAGGGGGCGGGCCACGACGCGGTTGGACAGGCCGGACAGGTGCAGCTGTTGCGACCCGGCGAGCCGGCCGAGGTCGGGGGCGTCGAGCAGCCAGCGCAGCCCGGCACAGCTCACGAACCGCACCTGCGCCACGTCCACGACCAGGTGCGTGGTGGCGGGGGTCGCGGCCAGCACCGTGCGGACGGCCGTGTCGAGCAGCGGCACGGTCAGCAGGTCCAGGTCCCCCTGCACGGTCAGGACGCAGATGTCGGTGGCCGGGCTGAGGACGTGGTGCTCCTGAACGGCGAACCGGTCGTGCTCGGTGCCGCCGCTCCACCGGTCGGACCCCATGGTGGTGGTCATCGGAACCCGCTCCTCCCCGTGCGCCGCGGCGCAGGTCGGATGGGCAGAGGCCCTGCCGGGCGGCAGGGGTGTCGGCCGTCGTGCCAGCACACCGACGGGGTCCGGGTCGGGGTGGGAAATGGAGATCAGCTTAGGGCCCGGATGCAGCCCGCCGGGACGGGAACGTCAGGAGCGGTGGCCGATCACCCGTCCGGGCGTGTCCCCTCCGCCGACAGCGCGTCGGTGAGCAGCGCGACGAGCGCCTCGTGCTGCACGTCGGCCGACGACCCGACCTCCTCGTCCGACCCGTCGAGGGCCTGTGCGGCGAGGCCGGCCTTGCTGTCGATCAGCTCGGCGATCCTGGCGTCGATGGTCTGCGCGGCGATGATCCGCCACGCGGTGACCGGCTCCGTCTGGCCGATGCGGTGGCTGCGGTCGATGGCCTGGGTCTGCTCGGCCGCGGTCCAGGACAGCTCCGCGAGCACGATGTTGGAGGCGACCTGGAGGTTGATGCCCACGCCTGCCGCGGTCAGCGAGCAGACCGCGACCGCGACACCGGGGTCGTCGACGAAGGCGTCGATGTTCCGCTGCCGCACGGTCGGCGTCTGGTCGCCGCGGATCGAGGAGAACCGCACCCCGGCCTTCGTGAACGTCTCCTCGGCGGCGTCCATCACGTCGACGTGCTTGGCGAAGAAGACCACCTTGCCGGCGCTCCTCGCGAGCTGCGCCGCGTAGTCGGCCGCGAGGCCGGCCTTGGCCTGCCCGATGCGGCGCATCATGCCGAAGACGTTGTCGCCGGCGGTCGACGTGGCCGCGTCCTTCTGCTCCCACCGGGCCACCTGCCGCACGAGGTCGTGGTCGATGCCCTCCACCACGGCACCGGAGCGCCGGTTGGCCAGCGCCTCGGCGTACCGCGCCATCATCCTCCGGGCGAGGTCGCGCTCGGCCGCCCGGATGGAGCGGCCCGCCGCCCCGTCCAGCTCGACGGGGAGATCGGCGATGCGACGCGCGGGGATGTCGGCGGCGACGTCGACCTTGCGGCGGCGGACGATGCCGAGGTCGACGACGCAGCGGCGGGCGGCGGCGTAGAAGCCGGGATCGGCGGGCGTCAGGCCGGTGTCGGTGAGGGCGTTCATCAGGTCGGCGAGCGGTTTCGTGTCGTCGATCCAGCCGAGGAACTGCCAGATGGCGAGGAAGTCCTCGATGTCGTTGATCAGCGGGGTGCCGGTGAGCGCCATCAGCAGCGGCCGCGCGGTGAACGAGCGGATGCGCTCGGAGAGCTCCAGGACGTGCTGCGAGCGCTGGGAGGCCTTGTTCTTGATGAAGTGGGCCTCGTCGACGACCATGCCGCGGAAGCCGAAGTCGCCGAGCCACCCGACGTGGCGGTCGAGCACCTCGTAGTTGACGACGACGATGTCGGCGAACCCGTCGATCGAGTCGCCGTTGCCGTGGATCACGGTGGCCGGGCGGCGCGGGGTCCACAGCCCGGCCTCGCGCACCCAGTTCGTCTTGACGACGTTCGGCACCACGACGAGCAGCGGGTAGGCGTTGGCGGCCTCCGCGGCGAGCAGCGCCTGGGCGGTCTTGCCCAGCCCGGGCTCGTCGGCGAGCAGGAAGGTGCGGTGCCCGCCCGCGGCCGCGGCGACCAGCTGGGCCTGGTGCGGCATCAGCTCCAGGCGCCCCTGCACCCGTCGTGCCGACGGCGCGGGGAGATCCATGCACGCCGAGGCGCCGCCGCCCGCGCGCTCGAACGACCGCAGCAGCGGGCCGAGCAGCTCCCAGCCGGCCAGCCGCGTCGGGCGGGGCGCGCTCGACCGGGCCGCCGAGAAGTCGGGGGCGAGGAACGGGTTGGCCAGCTGCCGCGAGACGACCGACTGCGGCACGACCCGGGGCTTGGTGGGGACGGCCGGGACCTCGTCGGGCCGGACCTCCTCGGGGATCGTCTCGACGGCCGGCTCGATCCCTGCGGTTCTCAGCAGGTCCCGCTTGAGCGCCCTGGCCTCGTCGGAGACGACGGCGTCATCGGCGAGGAGCGCGAGCAGCGCGGGATCGCGGACGGCGGTCATCGCGAGGGTGGTGGCGACGCCGTCGAGACGCTTGAGCTGCTCGGTCCGGTGCGCCTCGCCGCCGCTCTCCTCCGCGCGGACCCGGGCCCGCTCGTCCCGCAGGATCAGCGCGACGACCTGGAACTTCGTGCGCGTGGCGAGCGTCACCCGGCCACTGCGCAGGGCGGCCTCGACCTCCCGGACGGCGCGGGAGAGCACCGACGTGACGTCGTCGCGGTCGCGCCGGCGCTCCCTCGGGGCGCTACGGCGAGCCCTGGTCTGGGGCTGGCCTCGTCGAGCCACGAGCTCCTCCTCCGGGATGGCCGGCACAGCCGTGACGGCGGTGCCGCGGTCGAGCTGCGGCGGCGCGGGGAAGCGCCCGGTTGGCTCCTCCCCGGTGCGACCTGGCCCTCGGATCCGTCGAAGGGCGCCCCCGCAGGGGGCCGGGCAGTGCCCGCAGGCCGGTGGCCGCCGGTGCCTACGGCGGCGGCCCGCTGTATCGGTCGACCGCGTCGATCATACCGCCTGGCGGCTGATGCGGTGACCTCTCCCGGTACGAGCGGCACTCCCGTTCGAGCCTGTGCGACAAAGTGCCGCTCGTCGGGCTCGGGAGGGGCCCGTGCTGCGGCGATCAGGTGAAGAGCTCGGGATCCAGCTCGTCGATCTTCACGAGCAGGCCGTCCGGGCTGCTGAGCTGCAGCTGGCGGCCGAATCCTTCGTCGGTCGTCGGGCGGGCGATGGTCACGCCGGCGGCCCGTAGACGGCTTTCGAGCTGGTCGAGTGGCTCGGTCGCTTCGAAGTTCAGCTCCACCGTTCCTTCGTCCTGCTCAGGGTTGGGTGGGTGGGCCAGCAGCCCGATCTGCGCGTCGCCCATACGCAGCAGGACCCAGTCCCCGTCGCGGCTTCCGTGCCGGACGACGGCGCCCAGTGCCTCGTAGAACGAGACCGCAGCAGCCATGTCCTGGACGTGGACCATGGGTCGGAGCCTGATCCCCGGGTCGGGTGTCGACGATGTGGTCACGGGTTCCTCCCGGTGGGCGAGCTCGGTGTGGAGGGCGTGCGCGACCAGATCGGAGAGCGACAGCTGGACGTCGATCGCGTGGTGCTTGACCCGACGCACGAGGTCGGGAGGAAGGCTGACGTTGAACTGCTGTCTCGTCGTCGGCACGAGAGAAGCCTAGCTACCTAGTAACCTAGGTGCACGTTGGGGCACCGGCATCAGAAGTAGCCGCCGACCTCGGCGGTGTTCGCCGAGCGGATGGTGCCGCCGCGCGAGCTGGAGAGGCGGACCGACGCGTGGATCTCGTCGTGGTTGTCGTGGAACGAGTCGTCCTCGTCGAGCTGGTGGGCGGTCCAGGTGGCCCAGGCGTGGAACTCCAGGCCCCGCGCGGTCGCGGACGCGACGTTCGCGCGGAACTCGCCGCCCAGGTGGTCGTCGCCGGCCGGGTCCGAGCCCCACAGCGAGTAGACCACCGCGTCGCCGCTGTTCAGCAGCTGCTGCGCCGCGGTCCTGGTCATCGGGACCAGCCCGTCGACCGCGACGGTGTAGTACCCGGAGGCGTAGGGGGTGGATGCTCAGCCGGGCCGACAGGGTGCCGACGGCCACGTTCGCGGTACCCGCGACGGCGAAGGTCGGTCCGAGGGTGGCGGCGGCCAGGGCGACCAGTTCGCCGTCCGAGGGCGTGGGACAGGGCCGGCAGGTCGGGACCGCTGCTGCGGGCGGGCCCGCAGCAGCGGCCCGACGATCAGCTTCCCGGCGGCGCGAACAGCTCCAGCGCGATGTTGTCGGGGTCCCGGAAGGACAGGCCGGAGCCGTAGTGCGCGTCGGTGATCTCGCCGCGCGCCACGCCCAGCCCGTCGAGCCGGGCGGCCCACCCCTCGAGCTCCGCCCGGCTCGCCACGCCGAACGCGACGTGGTCGAGGCCGATGCGGCGCTCGTCGAACGTGTCCTGGCCGGCCGGCAGCGGGAAACCGTGCAGGCCGAGCAGGGTGCCGCCGAGGGCGAAGACCACGTGCCGGAACGGGCCCGTGTCCTCGTCGAGGACGGGTTCCGTGCCGAGCACGCGGGTGTACCACCGGCGGCTGGCGTCCGGGTCGGACACGGTGATCGCCACGTGGGTGATCGCCGGCATGGCGGGTGTCGTCATGATGGCTCCTCGTTCGCTCCGTCGTGTTACGGGAACGAAGGATGCGTCGGGTGGCGGCGGGCGCGCATGGGGTGGGGCTGCCCATCTCCGGGGTTCGGGCTGCCTACGTCAGGCCGGCCTGCCGACCAGGCCGAGCTCGGCGGCGCGGCGCCCGGCCGCCCGGCGGGTGTCGACCCCGAGCCGCTCGAGCACGGCCGCGACGTGATGGTCGACGGTGCGGGCCGCGTCGAGGGCGGCCGCGTGCTCGCCCGAGCGCCACCGCACCTCGGCCAGCCTGCTCAGGACGGACCCGGCCGCGGCACGGTCGCCCCGCAGCCCCGACGTGCCGCACGATCGCGGCCGGATCGCCCGCCGACCGGGCGTGGGACCAGCGCCACCAGCGCGGGCAGCGCGGCGAGGCGCCTGCTCCACGGACGTCACCGTAGTGCCGGCGGCCCGGGCGTTCCGCCCCTTTCCCGGCCGCCCGTCAGCTGATCGAGCTGCCCGCGCCGTACAGCGCGGCGATGTCCTCCGACGCGCCCTACCGGCTGTAGGTGGGGCCCTGCGGCCAGCCCTCGGGGGAGTCCTGCCACACCTCCTGGCGCCCGTACGGCAGCAGGTCGATCAGCGCGAAGGTGTAGCTGAGCTGCTCGGTGCCGCGGCCGTTCGTGTGCCAGGTGCGGTAGACGGTGTCGCCGTCGCGGAGGAACACGTTGACGGCGAAGCCGCCGCCGGGCGGGGCGCCGACGTCGGAGCCGAAGGGGCTCTCGGCCGTCGAGTACCAGGTCATCGTGTTGCCGACCCGGCGCTTGTACGCGAGCGCCTCGTCGATCGGCCCCTGGGTGACGACGACGAACCGCGCCTCGTAGTTGCCGAGCACCTCCAGCCGGGTGAACTGCGAGGTGAACCCGGTGCAGCCGCCGCACTGCCACTGCTCGCCGGGCGACCACATGTGGTTGTAGACGATGAGCTGCGTCGCGTCGCCGAAGACGTCCGCCAGCCGGACCGGCCCCTCCTCGCCCTGGAGGGTGTAGTCGGGCATCTCGACCATCGGCAGGCGGCGGCGCTGCGCGGCGATCGCGTCGAGCTCGCGGGTGGCGGCCTTCTCGCGGGCGCGGAGCGCGTCGAGCTGCTGCTGCCAGGTCTCGCCGTCGACGACGGGGGGAAGTGCGGTGGTGCCCATGGTTCCTCGCTGATCGGGTCGGGTGTGCGGTCACCGGTAGAGACCCGGCCCGTTCGTGGAACTCATCGGTGCCGGCTCAGCCGCCTCCTGCGGCCATGACCCGCAGCTCGGAGAGCACGTCGTCGAGGATCACGTCCATGTCGCGGTCCTCCCCGTCGCTCACCCACCGGGCGAACGCCACCCGGAAGGCCGTCACGCCGAACTCGGCGCTGAGCACCGCGCCCGGCTCCGGCGTGCCGCGCTCGCGCAGGGCGGCGGCCATCGCCGTGGTGAGCCCGGCGAGCTTGAGCAGCTCCCGTTCCTGCAGGCCGGGATGCCCGTCGATGATCGTCTGGCGCTGCCGGGAGTACCAGCGGCGCTCGGCGGGGAAGAACTCCGTCGCCGCGGCCCGGACCGCCGCCATGACGAGCGGGAACGGCTCGGCGTCGGGCGGCCCGGCCGCGATGCGGTCGAGGAACATGCCCGCGAACTCGTCCTGACCGGCGAAGAGCACCTCGCGCTTGTCGGCGAAGTACCGGAAGAAGGTCCGCTCGGTCAGTCCGGCGCGGCTCGCGATCTCGGCGACGGTGGTGCCCTCGAACCCCTGCTCGGCGAAGAGCTCCAACGTCGTCGCCTGCAGGCGTTCGCGCGTGCCGGGCTGCCAGCGGGCCATGGACCCCAGCCTAGCGATGACAGCATCTGACATGAGGGTGTAAGTTGATGTCAGTTTCTGACATCGAGTGGCTGAAGAAGGGTCGTGCGCCATGCGCGTGTTCGTCACCGGGGCATCCGGTTGGATCGGCTCCGCCGTCGTCGATGATCTGCTGGCCGCGGGGCACGGGGTGGTCGGGCTCGCCCGGTCCGACGCGTCCGCGGCGGCGCTGGACGCGAAGGGCGCCACGGTGCTCCACGGCGACCTCGACGACCTCGACGCGCTCCGCAAGGGCGCTTCCGACGCCGACGGGGTGGTCCACCTCGCGAACAAGCACGACTGGGCCGACCCGGCGGCGTCGAACGCCGCCGAGCGCGGCGCGGTCGAGGCGATCGCCGAGACCCTCGTCGACACGGGGCACCCCTTCGTGCTCGCGTCCGGGGTCGCGGGGCTCGCGCAGGGCCGCCCCAGCACCGAGGAGGACCCGTCGCCGTTCCACGGGCCCGGGTCGCCGCGCGGTGGCGCCGAGAACCTCGCGCTCACCTACGCCGCCCGCGGCGTGCGCGTGGTGAGCGCCCGTTTCGCCCCGACCGTGCACGGCGACCGCGACCACGGCTTCATCGCCTACATCGTCGCCACCGCGCGCGAGAAGGGCGTGTCGGCGCACGTCGGTGACGGTGCCAACCGGTGGTCGGCGGTGCATCGCGGCGACGCCGCCCGGCTCGTGCGGCTCGGCCTCGAAGGGGCGCCGGCCGGTTCGCTCCTGCACGCGGTGGCCGAGGAGGGCGTGCCGACGAGGGTGATCGCCGAGGCCATCGGCCGCGGTCTGGGCCTGCCGGTCACGTCGGTCGCCCCCGAGGACGCGGTGGGCCACTTCGGGTTCATCGGCGCGTTCTTCGCGATGGACCTGGCCGCGTCGAGCGTGCGGACCCGGGAGTCGATGGGGTGGGATCCCACCGGCCCGACCCTCGTCGAGGACATCGACGCGGGCGCGTACCTCCACACGTCCTAGGACGTCAGGGTCGCGGGGTGGGGCCCGCCGGCATCGTCGACCGTCACCGGTGGAGCCGTCCGTCCACAACGGACGGGAGAGGCTGCACCCGACGCACCCCTCACGCAAGCGCTCAGGTCTGGTCCGGGCCGCCCTGGCCTTCATCACGTGGCTGGCGACGCTCACCGCCGCCACTTGCGGCGTCCGCCGCACCGGTCCGTCGACGATGACGGGGTCAGTTTATTCTCCCGGTGCTGCTTCGTGTCCGGTTCTTGAGAAGGGCACCCTCGTGTTGCTCCGTTCGGGCTCCCTGCCCCTGTTGATCGTCGGCACCCTGCTCGCGGGCTGCAGCGCGGCCGGTCCGGCGCTCCCCCCGGCAGGCGTTCCCGTGGCTGGATCGGTCCCTGCGGCCGAACGAGACGGTACGGCCGTTCCGGCAGCTGTTGGCGGTGGCGTCGTCACCGCGATCGCCCTCACGGTCGACGGCCGGCGGGTCGACGTGCTGTCCGGGTGCGAGCAGAACTCCCAGTACGTCGAGTTCGAGGACGCCGGTCACGCCAAGTACTCCATCGACAATATCCAGGGCCCGGCCAATCCGAATCCCGGTCCTCCCGTCCTCAGGCGCCAAGCCGACGGCGTCGAGACCGCGAGCGTCCCGGCGAGGTCGACCGATCAGTCGAACGGCACGATCCGTTTCGACGCTCCGCTGCCCGTCGGGACCGGCGCCGTCGACGTGTCAGCGGCCGTCGATCTCCTCGGCCTCCCCCCGTGCGGAGAATGATCGAGCTCGCTCTGGCGTCCAGTCAGGGGTCGTCAGTACGCGGCGGCGAGTGGCCCCGGGCGGTGTGGACACGTGGCACGCGGCCCCTGCGGGCCGTCGCGGGTGAGGGACGTCGCGCCTCGAACCCCGGTGGGGGAAACCGACCGGCCCAGGCGGGAGTGCGCCATCGGGTGCGGATCACGGAATGTCCGCGGGCGACGTAGCAGGTCACGGCGCTCATCGCTGCCCAGCCGGTCGTCTCCTCGGAGGTGGCGGGATGTCCACATTGTTCTCGGCGTGGCCGAACTCGCTGATGGTGACGCCGTGATCAGCGGCGCCACGCGAGCGACCTGATCTCCTCACCCGATCCGGCACAAGCGCTCAACAGCCACACCCCCCGGAATCCCCGGAGCGCGCAACCGCCGGCGGCCCGGTGACGGCGGGTGGCTCGTCACGGGGAGTAGACCGCGTCGCCGGAGGCGGCGGCGAGCGGTCACCCGATGATCACTTTCCGTAGACATCGTCCGGCGGGAGACACGGACGCATCGCCTGTCCCACCCGTTACGGCCGCAACAGTGTCACCTGCTGGCCCACGGTGATCGGCGCTCGGCAAGGGACGCGCGGGGGTCCCACCCGAAGCGGTGAGAGCTGGTCCGCGGCGCCCGGTGCGCGCCTAGCGTCCGGCCCGGAGTGTCCGGTTGATCGACATGGAGGTACCCGTGAGACATGCGCTGGCGATCGGGATGGCGGTCGCGACGACGATGTTCTGCAGCACGGCCGTGGCGGTCGCGGCCACCGGCGCGACGCCGGTCAGTGCTGCGGGTACCAGTGCCGCGGAGACCTACGGATGGGGCGCGCCGGACCGCGTCGAGGAGTTCTCCGGGCCGCTCGGCAGCGCCTGGGGGCTCTACGACGGCCCCGGTCACGACGGGAAGGGGCGGCGCACGCCGTCGGCCGTCTCGATCGCGGACGGGGTCATGACGATCACCGGCGACTCGGCCGGCAACACCGAGGGCATGGCATGGGGTCCGGGCCGCAAGTACGGCCGCTGGGAGGGACGCGTCCGGGCGCCGGTGGCCGACGACTCGTACAACGCCGTGATGCTGCTGTGGCCCGACGCGGAGAACTGGCCGGTCGGCGGCGAGGTCGACTTCATGGAGATGCTCGACTCGAACCGCCGGCACACCAACTTCTTCCTGCACTACGGTGCGAGCAACTCCCAGGTCAGCGGCGAGGTCGCGATCGACGCCACCCAGTGGCACGACTGGGCGGTCGAGTGGGCGCCCGACCACATCACCGGGTACGTCGACGGCAAGCAGTGGTTCACGACCACGAAGACCTCGATCCTCCCACCGGGCCCGATGCACCTGTGCATCCAGCTCGACTGGTTCCCCGAGGGCGGGGCGGTGAAGCCGACGACGATGCAGGTCGACTGGGTGCGCGAGTACCCCTACCGCGCCCAGCCGGTGGTCGCGCCGGCCCCGACGCCGGCTTCGACGACCGCACCCACGACCGCACCCACGACCGCACCCACGACCGCTCCGACGACGGCACCGACCACGGCACCGACCACGGCACCGACGACGGCACCGACCACGGCGCCCACGACCGCTCCGACGGCCGCGCCCACCACGGCCCCCACCACGGAGTCGCGTGCCGAGTCCAGCTCCGACCCGACCACCGACCCGACCACCGACCCGACCACCACGTCTGCGGCTCCTCCCGCGCCTCCCGTCCCGCCGCTCGCGGCCCTTCCCGCGCCGGTGGGCGCGGCGCCCGCGCTCGACCCGTCCGCCGAGTTCCGCCTCTGGCTGAGGTGGATCATCGGCCTCTACCGCCTCCGGATGATCGAGGCGCTCGGCCTCGGCGACCCGGCGTGACAGGAGACGTCCTTCAGCGCCGGTGAACCCGCTGATCACGGCGTCGATGTCGCGTGTCGATCTCCATCACCGACATCGACGCCGTGATCGGCGCGGGGCCGGCCCGGGGCGGATGAGGCTGGTCGGTGGTGTCCTCGGTGGCAAGGGGTGTCTCGCGTCGTGGAGATCGTCGGTGTGGTCGTGGCCACGTTGGCCTGCTGGGCGGTGTGCGCGATGACGACGGCGTTCGTCGTCGACCGCATCTGCGCATCCCGCCACACCCGCAGGCGCCGCCTGCCGGGCTCACCCCGCGTGCGGCGGAGGAAGGGCTGAGGGGCGCCCCGCTCGTCCCCTCCCCAGGGTGCTACGGAGCTGCACGTCGACCATCAGGCCCCTGAGCGCGCGCCACACCCGCCGGGGCCCGGCCGTCGCGCCGCTGCGCTCGAACACCTGCTCGTGCGCGGGCGCAGCCGCTCGTCGCGCAGCGCCCGCGCCGACGGCGGTCGCGTCATCGACTCGTCGTGCGTCGACGGGGCGATCCGGGCCCCGTGCTCGCTGAGCACGGTGCAGATCGACTCGACACCCCATCGCCGACCGCCGTCGGCGCGGTCCTTGTGGTCGTCGACGAACGTCACGAGGCGGACCGTGGCCGGTCGAGCTCGGCCCCGGAGAAATCCGC
Source organism: uncultured Pseudonocardia sp. (assembly GCA_964247105.1). Taxonomy (GTDB): domain Bacteria; phylum Actinomycetota; class Actinomycetes; order Mycobacteriales; family Pseudonocardiaceae; genus Pseudonocardia. The sequence continues at coordinate 12,520 of CAXTTN010000043.1, read as the reverse complement.
TGTGGCCCCCGTATCGCGTTCGTGCGCCGGATCTCGGCGTTTCTCCCGGCGGAGCCGCTTGATCTCGGACTCCTCCAGCGAGGTGGCGCCGGCGCGGCGCCCGCCGTCGATCTCCTCCCGGCGCACCCACTTCCGCGCTGTCTCCGTGGTGCCGACACCCATCTCGGCGGCCACGGCCTCGATGGCCGCCTACGGGGACGGGTGGTAGTCCGCCGATTCCCGGACGCGGCGCACCGCCGTCGCGCGCAGCTCGGCCGGGTAGCGGCCGGATCGGGGGTGTCTCACCCCTCCGTCTCGGCCAGGCCGCTGACGGCGGCCGGGCGCCGCCTCGTCACCGCGCCGATCGCCGACTTCGCCGGCTTCTCGACGAGGAACCAGCTCGCGTAGGCCAGCGGGATCGTCGCCACGACGGCGACCACCGCGAAGGTCGCCACCCCGAAACGGGCGACGCCGGCCAGCTGCAGGCACTGCTGGACCACGAAGGCGTAGATGTACATCCCGTACGAGATGTCGTTGCGCCGGAAGGCCCGCTGCAGCGGCAGCCGCGTCGCCAGCCACATCATCAGGTAGGCCGTGGGCAGCTGCCCGAAGACGTCGACGGTGCTGGTGAGGCCGCACCCGACCAGGGCGAGGGCCGCGGCGGCCGCGACACCGCCGTGCATGATCACGCGGTCGCGGAGGACGAAGAGGACGACCCCGCTCGCGAACGCGGTGCCGAGCCACAGGATGCTCGCGACGATCGGCGGGCCCGCCCCGAACGCCCAGAGCACCGCGTGCAGCCCCGTGAGCGCGACGAACGCGACGAGGAACGGGGCACTGCGGTGGCGGAGCGTCGGGACGGCCATGGCCACGCCGACCGCGATGTAGGCGAGGAACTCCCACTTGAGCGTCCACAGCGAGTCGTTCCAGACGTCCGGGTGCGGGACCCCGGCGAGGGTGTCCCCGATACCGGGCGCGACGATCACCAGCGTCGCGTTCCCGACGACGTATCCGAGCGCCCCGGCCACGGTGTAGTGCCGCCCGGTCAGCCACGCCGCGAGCGGTGCCACCACGAATGCGGTGAAAGCGAGGCACGCCCAGAATCCCGGAAGGATCCGCGCGGCCCGGCGCAGCAGGTAGTTCCGGAGATCGAGACCCATCCGGCTGCCCGTGACCAGGTATCCGGAAATGGCGAAGAATCCGGCCACGGCCCAATGGCCGATACCGGAATCCCCGAACCTCGGATCGAAGCCGAAGCCGCCCACCGGCCAGGCGTGGGAGACGATCACGCCGACGGCCAGGACGACGCGCAGGAAGTTCAGGCTGTTGTCGCGAGGGTCGAAGGAATCACCGAGCGTCTGCGCCGTCCGCTTCCTCACGAGGGTCACGCTGGTCTGTCGCTGTTCAGAACCGGTGTCGTTACCGGTGTGCGGCCGGTTCAGCGGATCCGGTGATCGCCGCCGGACAATGGTGACCGTGCGTCGTTCATCGCCGGCCGGTCACCCTTTCAGGCACGGCGGGCATACGCGTCGATCACGCAGTACACCCCGAAGGCGGCGATTCCCGCGCAGATGGCGAGCAGCCCGACCAGCCCGACGGGCGTGTTCATGAGCGCGTGGAGCACGCCGTTCACGCCCGCGGAGCGGGCGGGATCGGCGGTCAGTGCGGCCGCCCCGAACGACAGCCCCACGCCGGTGAACGCTGCCGCCCGCGCGAAGTTGCCGGCGCTCCCGCAGAACACCGCGACCCGTCGGACCGGCGGGGCGAGGCGGGAGCGGCGGAGATCCCCCATGAAGGTGGCGCGGGCTCCCGTGTACACCATGGACCCGGCGACGACGAGCGCCACGGCGGCGACCAGGCCCACGACGAAGCGGCCCGCGGGCAGGGCGAGCAGCGTGGCCGTGACCGCGCGGGCCCCGCTGCTCGACCGGTCCGGGGCCTCCCCGAACGCGACCGGCACGGCGATCACCGCCACGGTCAGGACGGCGATCGCCTTCGCGGCCGCGCCGATGCGCTTGCGCGTGCGCTCGCTGCCCGACACCCAGCGGAAGCCGCCCGCGGCCGCACAGATCTGCCAGGCCCCGAACGCCACCAGCCCGGCGGCCGAGACGCCGAGCAGCACCGTTCCGGTCACGCCCGCCCCGGCAACGAGGGCCACCGCGCCGTCCTGGTCGATGTCGATCTCGTCGCGGGCGCCCAGGAGCGTCCGGATGATCAGCGCGGCGAGCACCGCGTGCAGGGCTCCGTAGGCGACGAGCCCGACCCGTCCCAGCAGCTCGACCCACCGTCCCGGCGCGTCGCCACCGCCCCGGACCGCCTCCGCGACGGCGTGCCCGACCGTCGCCACCAGGTCGCCCGCCTCCGGCTCCACCGCGGCCCGACCCGTCTCGTTCACGCCCACAGGGTCTCACTGCGGATCCGCCGAACCCGCCCCGGACCCACATGACCCTGGTTACCGTCCGGCCGTGCCCTCCCACCTCCACGAGGTGCTCCTCGAGCTCTTCCGGCAACGGCCGGCGCCGGCCCCCGAGCTGCTGTCCGCCGCGTTCGGGCTGGAGCTGCCGGCACACCTGGAGTCGCGGGTGGAGCCGGCGGAGTTCACCGACCTCCGCCCCGCGCAACACCGCGCCGACGCAGTGGTGGCGCTGATCGGCTCGGACGGGCCCGTACTCGCCGTGGTCGTGGAGATACAACTGCGCCCTGACGAGGACAAACGCTGGATCTGGCCCGTCTACCTCGCTTCGCTGAGGGCGCGGGAGCGCTGTCCGGTCGTGCTCCTGGTGGTCTGCCCGACCGAGTCGACCGCGGCCTGGTGCCGCAGGCCCGTCGCCATGGGCCATCCGGGCTGGGACATGGCGCCGCTCGTGCTCGGCCCGGAAGGCGTGCCGGTGGTCTGGAGGCCGTCGTGCCGAAGCTCGGCAACGTCCAGTACGAGTACCAGAGTGAGTTCGTGCGGAAGTACGTCTTCCAGGGCAGGGACGAGGGCCGCGCCGAGGCCAAGGCGGCGGACGTCCTCGTCGTCCTCGAGGCTCGCGGGATCGAGATCCCGGACGCGGTCCGCGCCCGTGTCGCCGCGTGCACCGATCTCGACCAGCTCGACGCCTGGGTGCGCCGTGCCGTCACCGTCGCGTCCGCCGACGACCTCTTCGCCTGATCACGAACCGTCCCACCGCTCGATCTCCACGAGCGCGCGGCTGCCCGCGCAACCCTGGGACAGCCGCGACGATCCGGTGTCGCGGGTCAGGACGTTGACGTTGCCCGCCGCGCACAGCACGGGTTCCACCCCCGGGGACCGGTGAGAACCAGGCCTCGGTGGACATCTGCACCACCCCGGCGATGAGGTCGGCATCCACGACCACCCCGCCGAAAACGCGCCGCGGTCGTTGAACACGCGCACGAGCTCGCCGTCGCGGAGGGCGACGCGGCCGCGGAGCTGGTCGCGCGGGCCGAGGGCGTCTTCCTCGGCCCGGTGTCCGCGGCGAAGGCGATGGCCGCCGTGTGCGCAGCCGCGCGCCGGGGCGAGACGCCGGGCCCGGTGATCTTCCTGGTGACCGGAGGCGCCCCACCCTCTTCACGACGACGTACGGTGCTCGATCGACGCTCCGGGACGCGAAGCCGCGCTGAGCGCCGTCGTGCGTCCCCGTCCGACGATCACCGCCGTTCCGCGGAACCCGCACCCAGGCGCTTCTCGGCCCAGTAGTCCGCGATGTGGTTGCCGTTGTACCTGGCGATCTCCACGTAGCCCGTCGCCGCGAAGAGGATCTTGCTGTGCTCCTGCTCCGGACCCGCGTCCAGCCGCACCCGGTCGTAGCCGATGGCGCGGCCGGCCTCCTCCAGCGCAGCCAGCAGCGCGCGGCCGACGCCGCGCGAGCGGGCGTCCGGCACCACGTACATGCGCTTGATCTCGCAGGTCCCGCCGCCCAGGTCGCGCAGGCCGCCGATCGCCACGGCGCGCGCGCCCTCGTAGCCGACGAGGAACGCGCCGCCCGGGGGCAGCATCTCGGTGGGCGTGGTGACCGAGCCCGGTCGCGCCGCACGGCCCCGGTGCCGGTACTGCTCGTCGAACAGCGCGTTGAGCTCCGCCATCAGCTCGCGGCCGGGCGAGGCGTCGGATCGCTCTGCTCGGAACTCCACCATCCGCCCATCGTCGCCCGCTTGGCCGGCCAGGACGAAAGCGCTGTCCCCCAGGGTCAACAAATCTGCGGACCACCGGCCGGGACGGCTACCGGTTCGTGAACGCGTGTGCGCTGCCGCGGCCGGCCAGGAACAGCCGAACCATCTCCAGGATGCTCGCGCGGGAGGCGTCGAACCTGGGGAAGAACAGCTCGTCCGCGCCGTCGCCGAAGAAGCAGACGGTGACCCGGCCGTCCCGCCTGATGTGGCTGCCCACGCCATCCCGACGGCCCAGGATTCGGCGGTACCGTCGGTGGCCGGTGACGTCGCCGGAGAGGCGTTGGTCCTGCCGGGTGGGGACTTCGTCCACCTGCCGGTCGGGCCGGTCGGTCCCTAGGGTCGGTGGCGACGAGGAGGCCGGATGCCCGATGCCTGGACGCTGGTGGTCGACGGCTGGAACCCCGCCGACGAGGGCCGCCGCGAGGCGCTGTGCACCCTCGGCAACGGCCGCTTCGCCACGCGCGGCGCCGCACCCGAGGCGGTGGCCGACGGCGTCCACTACCCGGGGACGTACGCGGCGGGCTGCTACAACCGGCTGCGCGACGAGGTCGGCGGCCGGTGCGTGGAGAACGAGAGCATGGTCAACCTGCCGGACTGGACGGACCTGCGGTTCGCCGTCGGGGACGGCGACTGGGTCGATCTCGCCCGGGTGGAGGTCCTGGAGCACCGCCTGACGCTGGACATGCGACGCGGGACGCTGACCCGGCAGGTGCGGTTCCGGGACGCCGCGGGACGCCGGACCGCGGTGCGCCAGCGCCGGTTCGTCCACATGGGTCAGGGGCACCTGGCCGGCCTGCACACCGTGTTCACCGCCGAGGACTGGAGCGGGCGGCTGCGCGTGGCGTCCGGGGTGGACGGTGCGATCGTCAACGGCGGGGTGGCGCGGTACCGGGACATGGCGGCCCGCCACCTCGACGTCGTCGAGACCCGCGAGACCGGGCCGGACACCGTGCTGCTGGTCGCCCGCACCACCCGGTCCGGGCTGGTCGTCGCCGTCGCCGCCCGGACCAGGTCGTGCGGTGTCGACCCGTCCCGCGGGAGGGTGCGCCGGGAGGCCACCCGGATCGACCACGTGATCGAGGTCGAGCTGCGGGCGGGCGAACCGGTGGCCGTCGAGAAGGTCGCCGCCCTGGTCACCTCCCGCGACGTCGGGATCTCCGAACCGGCCTGCGCCGCCGTCGAACTGCTGGCCGCGGCCCCCGGGTTCGACGAGCTGGTCCCGGGCCACGAGCTGGCCTGGGCGCAGCTGTGGCGGCGGTTCCGGATCGACCTGACCGGTGCCGCGTCCCCCGACACGCTCCGCACGCTGCGGTTGAGCGTCTTCCACGTGCTGCAGACGGTGTCGCCGCACAGCGTCGAGCTCGACGTCGGGATCCCGGCGCGCGGGCTGCACGGCGAGGCGTACCGGGGCCACGTCTTCTGGGACGAGCTGTTCGTGTTCCCGCTGCTCACACTGCGACTGCCGGGCCTGGCCCGCGCGCTGCTGCGCTACCGGACCCGGCGGATCGGCGCGGCGCGGCGCGCGGCGCGGGCGGCGGGCCACACCGGCGCGATGTACCCGTGGCAGTCGGGCAGCGACGGGCGCGAGGAGACCCAGCAGGTGCACCTCAACCCGCGGTCGGGCCGCTGGCTCGACGACACCAGCCACCTGCAGCGCCACGTCGGCCTGGCGGTGGCCTACGACATCTGGCAGTACTTCCAGGCCACCGGGGACCTGGAGTTCCTCGCCGAGCACGGGGCCGAGGTGCTGCTGGAGATCGCCCGGTTCTTCGCCGGGCTGGCGACCCTCGACCCCGTTCGGGGCCGCTACCGCATCCGCGGCGTGATGGGCCCCGACGAGTACAGCACGCGGTACCCGGGGGCGGCCGAGCCCGGGCTCGACGACAACGCCTACACCAACGTCATGACGGTCTGGCTGCTCCTGCGCGCCCACGACGTGCTCGCGGCGCTGCCCTCGACCCGGCGCCGGGAGCTCGAGGAGACCCTGGGCCTCGGGCCCGACGAGCTGGCGAGCTGGCGCGACATGAGCCGCCGGATGTACGTGCCGATCCACGCCGACGGGGTCATCAGCCAGTTCGAGGGCTACCGCGAGCTGCCCGAGCTGGACTGGGACGGCTACCGCCGCCGCTACGGCGACATCCAGCGGCTCGACCGGATCCTCGAGGCCGAGGGCCGGTCGGTGGACGACTACCAGGTGTCCAAGCAGGCCGACGTCCTGATGCTGTTCTACCTGCTCTCCGCGGACGAGCTGCGCGAGCTGCTCGGCAGCCTCGGCTACGACCTGGCCCCGGGGGCCATCCAGCGCACGATCGAGTACTACACGTCCCGCACCACCCACGGGTCGACGCTCAGCGCGCTCGTCCACGCCTGGGTGTTGACGAGGGCCAACCGCGAGGACGCGCTCGAGCACTTCGAGCGGGCCCTCCGCAGCGACGTCGCCGACCTGCAGGGCGGCACCACCGCCGAGGGCGTGCACATCGGGTCGATGGCCGGGAGCGTGGACCTGCTCCAGCGGTGCTTCGCGGGGTTGGAGACCCGCCGGGACGCCCTGTGGTTCAACCCGCACTGGCCCGCCCGGCTCGGCCGGCTCACGCTGGCGGTGCAGTACCGGGGGCTGCCGCTGACCGTCGAGGTCGCGGGCCGCGAGGTCCGGGTGTCGGCGGAACCGGGTCCCGGCGGCGCGGTCCGCGTCGGCTGCGGGGATGTCGTCCGCGAGCTGCGACCCGGGGACACCGTGACGTTCCGAGGACCTTCGCCCCTGCCGGAGCCCCACGGGCCCCGTGAGAGTGACCGGATGACGACGACGGGAACGACCCTGACGGACCGCACCGTGCTCGACCGCCTGCTGGAGGCCGGGATCACCGAGGAACGGGCGCTCGACCACCTGCGCGACCGCTGGGTGCGCGTGGACGGGCAGATCATCACCGACCCGAAGCACCTGGCCGGGCCGCCGGCGCAGGTCGAGCTCCGGTTCAGCGTGCCGCCCGACCGGTCCTGAGCGGGGCCGGGGCGCGGGACCTTCGGCCCCCGTGCCGGGGCCGCCGGACCGGTGCGCCGGGCCCGTCGACGGTGGTTCGGTGATCACATGAGCACAACCCTCACCGTGGTCGCCGCGGTCGTCATCGCCGTGCTGATCGTCCTCGCGCTCGCGGTCCGCATCATCAAGCAGTACGAGCAGGGGGTGCTGTTCCGGTTCGGCCGGGTCCAGGGCGCCCGCGACCCGGGGCTGCGCCTGATCATCCCGGTCGTCGACGTCCTGCACCGCGTCTCGCTGCGGATCGTGACGATGCCGATCCAGTCGCAGGGGATCATCACGCGCGACAACGTCAGCGTGGACGTGTCGGCGGTCGCCTACTTCCGGGTCGTCGACGCCGTGAAGTCGGTGGTGGCGATCGAGAACGTCTACATCGCGATCGACCAGATCGCCCAGACCACGCTGCGGAAGGTGGTCGGGCAGCACACGCTCGACGAGACGCTGTCGGAGACCGACCGGATCAACAAGGACATTCGTGAGATTCTCGACGTCGCCACGCTCGACTGGGGTGTCGAGGTGACGCTGGTGGAGCTCAAGGACATCCAGCTGCCCGACAGCATGAAGCGGGCCATGGCGCGCCAGGCCGAGGCCGAGCGGGAGAAGCGCGCCAAGATCATCAACGCGCAGGGCGAGTCGATGGCGGCGGCGTCGCTGGGCGAGGCGTCGGACATCATGATGGAGCACCCGCTCGCGCTGCAGCTGCGCAACCTGCAGAGCCTGGTGGAGATCGGTGTCGACAAGAACACCACGGTCGTGTTCCCGGCGCCGCTGATGAGCACGATCGGTGAGCTGGGCGCGTTCCTGGCCCGCGAGACGGCCGCCGCGGCGGCCCGCCCGGAGCCGTCGCCCGTCGCGTTCCCGATGCAGGCGCCCGCCGCCAACGGCGCCCTGGCGAAGGAGTCCTGAGTGCGCACCAGGGTCGGCATCAACGGGATGGGACGCATCGGGCGGGCGGTGCTGCGCGGCATCGCCCTGCGGGCCGACTCGGCCGTCGACGTGGTCGCGGTGAACGACCTGGCCCCGATCCCGACACTGGCGCACCTGCTGCGCTACGACTCCACCTACGGACGCTGGTCCGCCGCGATCGAGGCGGACGACGAGCACCTGTCCATCGACGGGCGGCTGGTGCGGGTGTTCGGTGAACCGGACCCGGCGGCACTGGACTGGCACAGCCTCGGCGTCGACGTGGTCGTCGAGGCGACCGGCCGCTTCCGCACCCGCGACCAGGCCGCACTGCACCTGGGCGCCGGTGCTCGGAAGGTCGTGCTGACCGCGCCGGGCCGGGGCGTCGACGCCACGATCGTCATGGGCCTCAACGAGGACACCTACTCCGCGCACGAGCACGACGTGGTCTCGAACGCCTCCTGCACCACCAACTGTGCCGCGCCGATGGTCCACGTGCTGCACCACGCGTTCGGCGTCCGCCGCGGGCTGCTGACCACCGTGCACAGCTACACCGGGGACCAGAACCTGCAGGACGGCCCGCACAAGGACCTGCGGAGGGCCCGCGCCGCCGCGGTCAACATGATCCCCACCAGCACCGGGGCCGCCCGCGCGATCGCAGAGATCATGCCCGAGCTCGCCGGTCGCCTCGACGGGATCGCCGTGCGCGTGCCGGTGGCGGACGTCTCGCTCGTGGACCTCACCGTGCAGCTCGACGAGGAGGCGACCGTCGGGCAGGTCAACCGGGCCTTCTCGGTCGCCGCGTCCGGCCCGCTCAAGGGTTTCCTGCGCTTCACCACCGACCCGATCGTCTCGAGCGACGTCCTGGGTGATCCGTCGTCCTGCGTGTTCGACGCCGGGCTGACCACGGTGACGGGTGGGCTGGCGAAGGTCTTCGGCTGGTACGACAACGAGTGGGGCTACGCCCAGCGGACCGTCGACCTGGTCGAGCTGGTCGCCCGCACCCTTCCCGGGCGGTAGGCGACCGGCGCCGGCCTCACCCGCGGGGGCGGCGGCCCCACCGGAACCAGGCGATCGGGCCGAGGAAGTTCACCCCGATGACGGCCGCCCACACGCCCTTGCGCCCGTTCACGAGCGTCGCCGGGCGGGTGGCGAGGTCGGCCCACGCCGCCGCGGCCAGCGAGAGCTGCACCGACGCCGCCACCAGGATCACCGCCTGCTGCCGATCGCTCAGATCGCTCCACCGTCGTGCCTTCATGGTCGCTCCTTTGTTCAGCGGGACGGGTCCAGGGCCGCTCGGCCGGCTTCGAGCCGGGCCACGGGCACCCGGAACGGCGAGCACGAGACGTAGTCGATGCCGGCGTGGTGGAAGAAGTGGACGGAGTCGGGGTCGCCCCCGTGCTCGCCGCAGACGCCGATCTGCAGGTCGGGACGCGTCTCACGGCCCTCCTGCGTGGCGAGGCCGATCAGGCGGCCGACCCCCTCGGCGTCGAGCGTCTCGAAGGGCGAGGCCGCGAAGATCCCCTGCTCGAGGTAGCGGGAGAAGAACGACCCCTCGACGTCGTCGCGGGAGAACCCCCAGGTGGTCTGGGTGAGGTCGTTGGTGCCGAACGAGAAGAACTGCGCCGACTCGGCGATGCGCCCCGCCGTGAGCGCCGCGCGCGGCAGCTCGATCATCGTGCCGATCGGGGCCCCCAGCTCCACCCCGGTGCGCGCGGACTCCTCGGCGAGCACCGCGGCGATCTCGGCGGCCACCGCCTGCAGCTCCTGAGCGGCGCCGACCAGCGGGATCATGATCTCCGGCCGGACGTCGACACCCGTGGCGCGCACCGCGGCGGCGGCCCGGGCGATCGCGCGGACCTGCATGCCGAACAGCCCGCGGACGACGATGCCCAGCCGGACGCCGCGCAGCCCCAGCATCGGGTTCTCCTCGTGGAGCCGGCGCACCGCGGCGAGCAGCGCCACGTCCTCCGCGACCGGCGCACCGCGTTCCTGCGCCAGCGCGACCCGGACCGACAGCTCGGTCAGGTCGGGCAGGAACTCGTGCAGCGGTGGGTCCAGCAGCCGGATGGTCACCGGCCGCCCCGGCATGGCCGTGAACACCTCGACGAAGTCGGCGCGCTGCAACGGCAGCAGCTCGGCGAGGGCGGCGTCGTGCTCGGCGGCGGTCCCGGCGAGCACCAGCCGCTCCACCTGCTCGCGCCGCTCGCCGAGGAACATGTGCTCGGTGCGGCACAGCCCGATGCCCTGGGCGCCGAAACGCCGCGCCCGCGCGACGTCCTCGCCGGTGTCGGCGTTGGCCCGCACCTGCAGGCGCCGCCGCGCGTCGGCGTGCTCCATCAGCCGGTGCACCGCGCGCACCAGCTCGCCCGCCTGCGGGGACGCCGGGTCGAGCGTGCCCTCGAAGTACTCGACGACGGGCGACTCCACGACCGGCACCGCGCCGAGGAACACCTCGCCGGTGCCGCCGTCGATGGACAGCGTGTCGCCCTCGACGACCTCGACGCCGCCGGGCCCGGTCAGCCGCCGCCCGGCCACGTCGACGTCGAGCTCCTCCGCGCCGCACACGCACGTCGTCCCCATGCCGCGCGCGACGACCGCGGCGTGGCTGGTGCGGCCGCCGCGGCTGGTCAGCACGCCCTGCGCGGCGATCATGCCGGCCAGGTCGTCGGGGTTGGTCTCGCGCCGCACGAGGATCACGCGCTCGCCCGCCGCCGTGCGCGCCACGGCGGCGGGACTGTCGAACACCACCGCGCCGGTGGCGGCGCCGGGGGAGGCGTTCATGCCGACCGTCAGCACCGCCGTCGCCGCGTCGGTGGCGAAGCGCGGGAACATCAGCTGGGCGAGCTGGGCGCCGGTGACGCGGCGCAGGGCCTCGTCGGCGTCGATCAGCCCCTCGTCGACGAGCTGGCAGGCGATCACGAACGCCGCCGCCGCGGTGCGCTTGCCGACCCGGGTCTGCAGCATCCAGAGCGTGCCGCGCTCGATGGTGAACTCGATGTCGCAGAGATCCCGGTAGCGCTGCTCCAGCGTCGTCATGATCTCGCGCAGCCGGTGGAAGGACGTGGGGTCGATGCGCTCCAGATCGGCGAGCGGCAGCGTGTTGCGGATGCCGGCCACGACGTCCTCGCCCTGGGCGTCGGCGAGGTAGTCGCCGTAGACGCCCTTCTCGCCGGTGGCCGGGTCCCGGGTGAACGCGACGCCCGATCCGGATCGCTCGCCGAGGTTGCCGAACACCATCGCCATCACGCTCACGGCGGTCCCGAGGTCGGTGGGGATCCGCTCGCGGGAGCGGTAGGTGGCCGCGCGGGGCGCGTTCCACGACGCGAACACGGCGAGCACGGCCAGCTCCAGCTGCTCGTGCGGGTCCTGCGGGAACTCGCGTCCGGCCCGCTCGCGCACCACGGCCTGGTAGGCCGCCACGATCGCCTGCAGGTCGCCGGCGTCCAGGCCGAGGTCGTCGGCGGTCCGGCGGGCGCGCTTCCGCTCGTCGAAGACGGCGGTGAAGTGCTCGGCGTCGATGCCGAGGACCGTGGTGCCGAACATCTGGATCAGCCGCCGGTAGGAGTCCCAGGCGAAGCGGTCGTCGCCCGAGACGCGGGCCAGCCCGAGCACGGACGCGTCGTTCAGCCCGACGTCGAGGACGGTCTCCATCATCCCGGGCATGGAGAACGCCGCCCCGGACCGCACCGCCACCAGCAGCGGGTCGTCGGCCTGCCCGAGGCGCCTGCCCATCGCCGCCTCCAGCTTCCCGAGGTGCTCGGCCACCTGTCCCGCCAGCTCGGGCGGCGCGGCGCCGTCACGCAGGTAGGCGCGGCACGCCTCGGTCGTGACGACGAAGCCCGGCGGGACGGGCAGCCCCATGTTCGTCATCTCCGCCAGGTTCGCGCCCTTGCCGCCCAGCAGGGCCTTGAGGTCCTTGCCGCCCTCGGCGAACGCGTAGACGTACTTCGGCATGGCCACCCTCCGGAAGCGATCGCCGCGATCGACGACGGTCCTCCGACGCTAGGTGCGCCGCGGCGGCCGGCGCTGCGGCCATTGGTCACCACGACTCGGGACCCGCCCGGGACACCGCCGTGGGTCGCCACCTCGGGTGCCTCACAACCAGCCCCGCCGCTTGAACATGACGTAGAGCCCGCCGCCGATGACCGCGATGAGCCCGACGCTGGAGAGGACCCCCCACTCCTGCCCGAAGCCGGGGTAGGGGATGTTCTGCCCGTAGAAGCCGGTGACCGCGGTCGGGATGGCGATGATCGCCGCCCAGCCGGTGAGCCGCTTCATGATCTCGTTGAGGCGGTTGCCCTGGATCGTGAGGCGGGTCTCCAGGACGGTGGTGACGAGGTCGCGGAGGCTCTCGGTCCACTCGGTGGCGCGCAGCACGTGGTCGTACACGTCCTGGTAGTAGTGGGTCATCTCGTCGTCGACCAGGTG
>CAXTTN010000042.1:14727-31101 GCA_964247105.1 uncultured Pseudonocardia sp. | reverse complement strand
CCAACCGACTCGACCTAACAAAGTACTACTAGGAACCGAGCAACTGGCTCACGAACAGGTCGCCCAGCCAGACCTCGTAGCGATCGTCGGGCCAGCCGCGTTCCACGACGAGGGTCCGGTATGTGCCGGGCTGCGTCAGAGCGACGAACAGGTCCACTGCTCCGTCCAGGCCGGGGGCCAGGTGCGGCTCGATCGACGCGAGCAGGCCGCGGATGGCGCCCTCCCGCCCGGCGAGCACGGCCTGCCACGTCTCGTGCATGCCGGGATCGGCGCGGGCCGCGTCCTCGTAGGTCTGGATCACGTCGAGACCCAGGGCGAACTGGCGGGTGTTCCAGCGCGCGGCCATCCGCAGCCGCTCGGCCGGATCGGGCCGTTGCAGCGCGGCCTCGTGATCGCGCTGCGCCCCGGACTCGGCGATCCAGCGCTCCCGGATCGCGGCGAGGATCCGCTTCTTGGACCCGAACGCCGAGTAGATCGTCGGCGCCGGGATGTCGGCGGTCTCGGCGATGGCGGCGATCGTGGTGGCCACGTAGCCGCGCTCGGCGAACAGCGTGCGGGCGGCCGCCGCGATCTGGTCGCGGGTGGCCTGGGCCTGTCGCTGCCGGTGCCCGCGCTGCTCCTTGACAACCACGTCGCGAAAGTATCACTCTTCTCGTCATAGCGTGACTATGACGAATGGAGCGAGGCCACGGTGAACGTTCCCGTACTGATCGTGGGCGGTGGCCCCGCGGGGCTCACCGCGTCCCTGCTGCTGTCGGCGCACGGCGTACCGTCCCTGCTGGTGGAGCGCCGCACCACGGCGTCACCGCTGCCCCGCGCCCGCGGTGTGCACGCGCGGGCCATGGAGATCCTGCGCACGTGCGGGGCCGAGCAGGCCGTCCGGGCGCGGCAGCTGGAGATCGATCCCGGTGCGGAGTGGCGCGAGACCCTTCCGGCCGCGGCGCTGCGCGAGCACCGCACGGGTGGGCCCGAGCTGGCCAAGGTGAGCCCCTGCGAGGGCGCGGCGATCTCCCAGGACGTGTTCGAGGAGGTGCTGCGCGCGGAGGCGGCTGCCCGGCCGGGCGCGGTCCTCCGGTTCGGCACCGAGCTCCTGGCGTTCACCACCAGCCCCGACGGGGTGCGGGCCGAGCTGGCCGGCGGCGTGGCGGTGCGGGCGCGCTACATGATCGCGGCCGACGGCGTCCGCAGCGGTGTGCGCGAGGCGCTCGGCGTCGCGTTGCACGGTGACGACGACCTCGGCCGGATGCGCGCGGTGGCCTTCCGCGCCGACCTGACCCCGTGGACCGGCCCGGTGCCGCGCGGCCTCTACTTCCTCACCGGGGTGGGCGGCGTGCTGCTGCCCACGCACCCGGACGGCCGGTGGGTGGCGAACGGCCCGGAGCGTCCCGGCGCGGCCGCCGACCTGGTTCGGAGCCTGCTCGGGATCCCCGACCTGGATCTCGACGTGATCACCGAGGGTGCCTGGACCGCGGTGGCCCGGTCGGCCGAGCGCATGGCCGCCGGGCCGGTGTTCCTCGTCGGCGACGCGGCCCACCAGGTGCCGCCCGCGGGCGCGACGGGCATCAGCTCGGCGATGGCCGACGTGCACAACCTCGCCTGGAAGCTCGCCGCCGTGCTCGGCGGTCGGGCCGGTGAGGAGCTGCTGGACACCTACGCGGCCGAGCGCGAGCCCGTCGTCGCCGTCGCGGTGGCCGAGGCCAGGGAGGGGTGGAAGGCCTCGCTCGACCCGTCGGGTCGGCCGTTCAGCGGCCGGACGCTGCGCCAGCTCGACATGGGCTACCGCTACGCCTCGCCCGCGGTCGTGCCCGACGGCAGCCCCGACCGCAGCGGCCCGGGCGACTACGCCCCCGTCGGCGATCCCGGCTGCCGTGCACCGCACCTGTGGATCGACGGCGGCACGCGCTCGACGCTCGACCTGTTCGGCCGCGACCTCGTGCTGCTCACCGCCCCCGGCGGCGCGGAGTGGCGGGCCGCGGCGCTGGACGGCGTCGTGGCCCGCTGCATCACCGAGCCCGCGTGGCCGGCCCGGTACGGCGTCGGCTCGGCCGGGGCGGTGCTCGTCCGCCCGGACGGCCACGTGGCATGGCGCTCCCGGTCGCTGGTGCCGAACCCGGGACCCGCGCTGCGGGCGGCGGCGGCGACAGCGCTGGCCACCCCACCGCACGGCCGGAACTCCCGGACGAACTCGGGCGACGGGAGCGCCGTTCGTACCCGGGGATGAGGCACTCACGCGCGCCAACCCGCGGGGTCGACGCCGCCGGGCACCGGCGCGGCCGGGTCGTAGGGGGTGCGGGTGAACACGAACGTCGCGAGGTTGAGCGCCAGCGGGTCCAGGCGCAGCGTCTCGCCCGCGAAGTAGCCGTCGAGCCCCACCCAGGTGCCGTCCGGTCGCGGCGCGAACCGGGACGCGCGCCCGGGCCGCCCCAGCCCGCCCAGGTGCAGCAACCCGCCGGCAACCGCCCGCAGCACGTACGGCGACGGCCCCCAGAACCACGGCCCGAGCAGCTCCAGCGGCACCGGCGCCGCGCTCGGCGTCCAGGCGTCGACGATGCGGGGCTCCGCGGCCCGCAGGTCGGCCAGCAGGCCCGCGGGCAGGGCGTGGTCCAGCCCGGACGTGGTGTTGGCCAGCAC
Source organism: uncultured Pseudonocardia sp. (assembly GCA_964247105.1). Lineage (GTDB taxonomy): Bacteria > Actinomycetota > Actinomycetes > Mycobacteriales > Pseudonocardiaceae > Pseudonocardia. The sequence continues at coordinate 28,470 of CAXTTN010000042.1, read as the reverse complement.
GAGCGCCGCAGTGGCCTCCTCGCGGTCGGCCCAGAGCCCGGCGAGGAAGCCGGGCATCGAGCCGCCGTGCCCGACGAGCGTCACGCCGTCCACCCGCTGGACCTGCACGCCGAGCCCGTAGGACGACCAGCCGGGGTTCGCGGAGTCGATGCCGGCGGGGATCGTCATCTCCTCGACGGTGGCGGGGGACAGGACCTCGCCGGTGTCGCCGAGCAGGAACGCGCCGAGCCGGCCGAGGTCGGTGGCGGTGGCCCACAGCTGGCCCGCCGGGGCCATGGCGACGGCGTCGTGCTCGGGCTCGGGCAGCACCACGTCGGCCCACGGGTGCACGGCCAGGCCCGGGGCCGCGGCGCCGTCGGGCCGGGGCGTCGTGCGGGTCATGCCCAGCGGCAACAGCACCTCGTCGCGGGCGACCTCGGCCCACGCGCGCCCGCGGGCCCGGGCCACCAGCTCGCCGAGCAGCCCGAACCCGAGGTTGGAGTAGTGGAAGCGGCGTGCGGCGGGCAGCACGACGTCGGCGCCGGTGAGCCCCAGGCCCGCGAGCGTCGTGCCCGGCGTGCGCTCCCACCAGCCGCCCGGGCTCTCCGACCCGGCGCCGGCCAGGTGCGACAGCAGCTGGCCGACCGTCCGGTCGCCGAGCGGGGTGCCGGGCAGGTGACGCTCCAGCGGGTCGTCCAGGTCGAGCAGCCCCTCGTCGCGCAGCCGCAGCACGGTGACCGCGGTGATCGTCTTGGAGATCGACCCCAGCCGGTACTGGACGTCGTCGGCCGGACCGGCGAGGTCGCCGCGCCCGGCCGACCAGGCGAGCCCGCCGTCGCGGACGACGCCGGCGACGAGCGAGGGGACGCGCCCGTCACGCTGGGCGCGGGCGGTGCGGGCGAGCAGGGTGCGGGCGGTGGTGGGGAGCACGTGCGGCACGCTAACCCGGCCCGTTGAGCGGGTGTTGACCGGTTGTGAACGCCCGTCGCGACACTGGCGGCACCGGCCCCGACTCCCGCTGGAGGACCCTCATGGGCGAGCGCATCCCCACCTACGTCTACGCCGGGGACCCGATCTCCCAGGTCGGTGTCGTGAGCCACCTCCGGTCGCGGCCGGAGGTGCTGGTCGTTTATCCCATGAGGACACGAGAGGACGATCTGATTCAGCGGGATCGGACTTGCGGTGGCCCGGTCCGAACGCCCACCATGGACACATGGCCGCCGTCCGCTCGTTGCTCGAGCGCTTCTGGCCGTCGCGCCGGGGTCACGCCTACGACGAGTTCTGTCGCTGAACCGCACGGTTCGCCGTTCTCGTCCCTCCCCTCGTCGTCCCGGAGCCACCATGTCCGTGTCCCTGTCCACCCCGTTGCCCGTCGCCGCCCGTGACCAGCGCCGGGCCGAGACCGTCGATCGCCTGCTCACCGCGCTCGACGCCCTCGTCCGCCGTCACCGCGCCCTCGCGCTGCACGGCGAGTACGTCGAGCTGCACGCCGAGCTGATCGCGGCGGAGGTGGCGCACGAGCTGTCCGTGGCGCGCAGCGCGCTGCAGCGCCACCCGCACGTGCGCCCGCCGACGTGATCAGCCGGACCGCATCGCGCGGGCTCGATGTCGCGACAGGGCCCCCGTAGCCGACATTCAGCGGGCTCGTTGCGCTGGAGAGGGGCGCAGCGCCTCCTGAGCCAGGGACTCGGTGCGGCGGTCGCCGGCGTCCTTCGCGGCGGCATGGACCGCGCGCAGTTCGGGAACGGCGGACAGGTCGCCGTCCTCGACGCGGAGGACGGCCAGCAGGCAGCGGGCCAGCAACGCGCTCTCGCCCGCACCGGACGCGCCGAACCAGCGGGACGCCGCGATCAGGAGCTCGCGGGCCCCGTCCCGGTCACCGTCCTCGTGCAGCACCTCGGCCAGCGTCACCCGGGTGCTCGCCAGCCTGCGCAGGTCACCGGCCTGCTCCGCGCCGGCGATGGCGTGGCGCAGCGACGCGGCGGCGGCCGGGTCGCCGGCCGCGTGCTGGGCCCGGCCGAGGTTGCCCCGGTGCAGCGCGGCCTGCCCGAGGAACCCGAGGTCCTCCGCCGCCGCGGCGGCCCGGGCGTGGTGGTGGGCCGCGTCGGCGAACTGGCCCGCGGCCTCGGCCAGCACGCCGAGCGCGCCCTCGGCGTGGATCAGGCCCCAGGCGTCGCCGAGCGGGGCGAGGATGCCGATCGCCTCCTCGCACGCCGCGCGCCCGGCCGCGGGGTCGCCGAGCCCGATGTGGGCGAACGCCGTGAGCAGCGCGGTGGCACCCTCGGCCCACCCGGTGCCCGCGAACGCGGCCCGGCAGCGCTCCAGCGCGGCGAGCGCCTCGGCCGCCCGGCCCTCCTGCACCAGCACGAACGCGTCGTACCAGCGGGTGACGTCGTCGTCGGCCAGCGCGCGGGCGGTGTCCATCGCCGCGCGGCCCCGGTGCAGGTCGCCGGACATGGCCTCCAGCCAGCCCTCCAGCCGGAGCGCGGCCGCGCGGTCACCCGGCGGGGCGTGCGGTGCCGCGAGCCGTGCGGCGCGCAGCCGGGCGGCCGCGCCCGGGTCGTCGAGCAGCACCCAGGCCCACCCGAACCCGACGGCGATCCGCAGGCCGGCGACCGGGTCGCGGACCCGGTCCAGCGCCGCGTCGATCGTCGCGCGCTCGGCCCCGGTCGCGGCCACCAGCTCGGCCTGGCCGTGGCCGCGGACCCCGGCTGCGACGGTGCCCGCGAGCGCCGCGAGCCAGTCGACCATCGCGTCCGCGGCGGTGTCGGCCGCGCCGGCCTCGACGGCCCGCTCGGCCGCGTAGGCCCGGACGCTGTCGAGCAGCCGGTAGCGCGTGCCCCCGCCGGTGTCGTCGACGGTGACGAGCGACCGGTCCACCAGCCGTTCCACCACGTCCAGCGCCGCCCCGGCCGGGACGTCGAGTGCGGCCAGCACGTGCTCGACCGCCGCCGGTGTAGCGCCGCCGGGGAAGGGCGCGAGTGCCCACAGGCCGCGCTGGTCGTCGGGGAAGAGCAGGTCGTAGCTCCACGACAGCGCCGCGGCCAGGGTCCGCCGCCGCTCCGGCCGGGCGGCGGTGGGGTCGGCGAGCAGTGCGAAGCGGTCGTCGAGCCGTCGGGTGATCTCCGCGACGGTGAGGATCCGGGTACGGGCGGCGGCCAGCTCGATGGCGAGCGGCAGGCCGTCCAGTGCGCGGCACAGCGCCGCGACCGCCGCCCCGGGGTCGACCGCCCGCCCGCGCTCGGCGGCCCGCCGCGCGAACAGCGCGACCGCGTCGGCCTCGGGCAGCGGCGCGAGGGCGCGGACCGTCTCGCCGTCCAGCCCCAGGGGTCGCTGGCTGGTGGCGAGCACCCGTACGTGCGGTGCCGTGTCGAGCACCGCGGTGACCAGCGCGCCGACCTGCTCGACGAGGTGCTCGCAGTTGTCCAGCACGAGCAGCAGGTCCGCGCCCCGGAGGCCGTCGACGCCGTCCTGGCCGGGGAGCGCGGCGGCCAGGTCGGTGGTCGCGGTCGCGCCCTCCAGCCGCACCAGCCAGGCCCCGTCCGGCGCCGCGTCGTCGCGGGCGGCCTCGATCGCGAGGCGGGTCTTTCCCACCCCGGCCGGCCCGACCAGCGTGACGAGCCGGTGCTCGGCCACGGCCGCGCCCAGGGCGGCGAGGTCGTCGCCGCGGCCGACGAGCGGGGTGGACAGGGCCGGGAGGTTGCCCGGCCGGGGGGTCCCCAGCGCATGGGTCAGGACCTTCCGCTCCAGGGCCTGCAGCTCCGGGCCGGGGTCGACGCCGAGCTCCTCGGCCAGCAGGCGGGTCACCCGCCGGTGCGCGGCCAGCGCGTCGGACTGCCGTCCGCCCCGGTAGAGCGCCGTGACCAGCAGCGCCCACAGCCGTTCCCGCAACGGATGGGCCGCCACCAGCGCCTCCAGCTCGCCGGTGACCTCGCCCGCGCCCCCGAGGCCGAGCCGCGCGGCGAGCCCGTCCTCGACGAGCCGCAGGCGTGCCTCCTCCAGCCGGACGCGGTGCGGCAGCACCCAGTCCGCGGCGCCCGCGGCGGGGAGGACCTCGGCCCCGAACAGCGCGCGGCCCTCTTGGCACGTCGCCGCGGCCGCGCGGAGGTCGCCTGCCGCGAGCCGCGCCGCACCCTCGTCGGCGAGGCGGAGCGCGCGCAGCGCGTCGACGTGGTCGGGATCGACGGCGAGCGTGTAGCCGGCCGCTCCGCCGGCGAGTGCGGCCGGGTCGCCCAGGGCGCGGCGCAGCTGCGACACCTTGGCCTGCAGCGTGTTGAGCCGGGTGCCCGCCGGCCACAGCTCCTCGACGATCCGCTGCGCGCGCACCGGGCGCCCGGCGTCGAGGGCGAGGCGCACCAGCAGCTCCGTGGTGAGGCCGGCGGGGACGGCCGCGGGGACCCCGTCGCGGCGGACCTCGACGAGCCCGAGCACCGCCACGGTGAGCACGCGGCGAGCATAAGGCCGCCGTCAGCGGATCGTCAGCGCGGCTCGCGACGCTCTCCGCATGGCAACGGTCAGTGAGCTCGTCGAGCAGGTGCTCGCCGCCCCGTCCCGTCCGGAGCTGCTCCGGCGGGCCGAGGCGGCCGCCGGGTGCGTCCGCGACCGCCAGGTCGTGGCCGTCGCCGACGCCTACCTGCGCGGTGACACCGACCGGGTCCTGCTGCTCGCCCGCGACCACCTGGCCGACCACCCCGACAGCGTGCTCGTGGCCCGCATCGCCGCCCTCACCCTCCACGGAAAGGAACTCTCGTGACCCCCCGCCGCACCGCCGCCGTCATGATCACGGCCGCCGTCCTCCTCAACGTCGCGTTCACCGGGCTCGGCGCCGTCTTCGACTACCCCGACGTCCTCAAGCACCCGGCCGGGGAGGTGCTCGCCTCCTTCCGCGCCTCGCAGTTCGCCGTGACCTCGTGGTTCCTGGTGCTCGCGCTCGGCGCCGCGATGCTGGCCCCGGTCGCGGTCGGCGTCGGCCGGCTGTCGGCGTCCCGCGCGATGCGGATCGCGGTCCCGGTGGGCATCGCCGCGGCCGCGGTCCAGGTCGTCGGCCTGCTGCGGTGGCCGCTGCTCGTGCCCGGCTGGGCCGCGAGCGGTGACGAGGCCGCGTTCACCACGGCCGGCCGGGTGCTCGGCACCCTCATCGGCGAGACCGGCGGCTACCTGCTCACCGCGGCCTGGACGGGCCTCGTGCTCGCCGCGCTCGGCACGGCGTTCGCGGGCCGGCTGTTCGTCGCGGCCGGGGCGGTGTCGGCGGTGCTGATCCTGGCGGGCGTGCTGTCCCCGCTCGGCCTCCCGCTGGTCGACCTGGCCAACTTCGCCGGGTACGTCCTGTGGAGCGGCTGGCTCGTCGCGTTCGCGGCCCTGCTCGCGTTCCGCCGCCTCCCGGCGGTGGTCCGATGAACGCCGTGCGCACCCGCCTCCTGCGGCCGTGGGCCCGGTGGACCGCGGGCTTCCTCTCCTTCCCGCTCGCCGGGATCGCGGGCGGGGCGCTGGCCGGCCCGGTCGACGACCTGACCGCCGCGCTCCTCGGGGGAGCGGTGACGGGGCTGGTCGTCGGGGCCGGGCAGAGCCTGGCCGGCCGCGGCGCCGTCCCGGCCCGCCGCTGGATCCCGGCCACGACGGTCGGCATGGCGCTGGGCCTGGCACTCGGCGCGTCCACGGTCGGCTACCGCACCTCGCTCGCCGACCTGGCGCTGATGGGCCTCCTGACCGGTCTGCCGCTCGGCGTCGCCCAGGCGCTCGCCCTCCCGCGGCCGCGCTGGGTCTGGGCGCTGACGACGCCGCTGCTGTGGGCGCTCGGCTGGACCGTCACGACGCTCGCCGGCGTCGACGTCGAGGTGCAGTACACGATCTTCGGCGCGACCGGGGCCATCACCGTCTCGGCGCTCTCCGGCCTCGTCCTGCTCGGCAGGCGCCCGTTCAGCCGATGACGACGTTGGTCGCGAACACGCCGGTCGGGTCGTACCGGTCGCGGATCCGCAGCAGGCGGGCGCGGTCGGCGTCCGCCCAGAGCTGCCCGACCCTGGCCGGGCCGGCCGGGCCGAGGAGGTTGACCAGCCCGCGGCAGGACCAGGGCCGCACCGCCTCGACGACAGCGGCCGTCGCGGCGGCCACGTGCTCCACCGGCCGGTCCGCGATCACGCCGAGGGCGAACACCGAGAACGCCGCATCACGGCCGGTCACGGCGTTGGGGACCGCCGGCTGCCGCGCGATCGCCCCGCCCAGCAGCCGGAGCTCGACCATGGTCAGCGGCGTCTCGACGCCCGGGCCGGCCGCGGCGAGCAGGGCGTCGACCGCGCCGGCGGGCAGCGAGCCCAGCGCCGCGCCGCGGTCCCAGTAGGGCATCGGGTCGGTCGGGTCCATGTGCACCGCGTCGATGGCGGCGTACGGCATCTCGCCGACGAGGTCCATGACGGCGGGCGCCACCTCCCGCATCGGGGCCAGCAGGGCGGCGCCCTCGGCGTCGGAGCCGAGGTGGGTGAAGCGCAGCGCGGTGACGAACCGGCCCCGCACCGGTTCGGGGAGGTCCGGGCTCGGGGGCAGGCGCAGCAGGGCGACCGACGTCGTGGCGTCCTCGGGCAGCGTCGGCGCCCACTCCCGCCAGGCGTGCAGCACGGCGGACGCGCTCGCGCCGTCGAACAGGATCGCGCCGCCGTAGAAGCGGGTCACCGGCATCAGCGCGAACTCGATCCCGGTGACGATCCCGAAGTTGCCCTTGCCGCCGCGGACGGCCCAGAACAGGTCGGGGTCACGCTCGGCGTCGACGACGCGGACCTCGCCGTCGGCGGTCACGAGGGTCAGGCACCGGACGTGGTCGGCGGCGAAGCCGTAGCGCCGCGCCATCGGGCCCAGCCCGCCGCCCACGGTGTAGCCGACGACCCCGACGTGCGACGACGAGCCGTTGAGCGGCGCCAGCCCGTGCGGCGCCGCGGCGTCGATCACCTCCCGCCATGCCACCCCGGCCCCGACCCGGGCCGTGCGGGCCTGCGGGTCGATCGTCACGCCCGCCATGCGCCGGGTGGTGACCAGCACCGCGTCGTCGAGGTCGGAGAGCAGGCCGTGCCCGGTGGCCTGCACCGCGACCCGCCGCCCGGTCCGCGCCGCGTACCGGACCGCGGCGGCGACGTCGGCCGAGCCGGTGGCGCCGACGACGACGGCGGGCGTCGGGGTGTGGGCGGTGTTGAAGCCGGCGATCTCCTCCGTGAACCCGGCGTCGCCCGGCTGCAGCACCGGCCCGGTGACGGTGGCGGCGAGCTCGTGGGCGGTCCCGGTGGCGGTGAGCATCGTGGTCATGGCAGGTCTCCTGTTCGGCTGCGCGGCGTCTGCGCGCTCGAAGGAGAGGTTGCCGCCGACGGCCGGCCGTCTCGACCGGGCTTCCTGGCCTCTCGGGGGTGTGGCCACCACCCCGCCGGGGAGGTGGTTGTCAGGGCCCGGGCTCCTCCAGCCGGTAGCCGTGGCCGCGCAGCGTGACGATCACCGGCAGCGTGCCCGCGCCGTCGAACTCGGCGAGCCGCCTGCGCAGCGCGGCGACGTGCACGTCGAGGGTCTTGGTGGAGCCGAACCAGTTCTCGTCCCAGACGTCGGCCATCAGCGTCTCGCGGCTGACCGCCTTCTCGGGCTCGGCGGCGAGCCGGGCGAGCAGGTCGAACTCCTTGGCGCGCAACGGGATCTCCGTGCCGTTGACGGTGACGCGGCGCGCCGCGCGGTCCACGACGAGGTCGCCGACGGGCCGCGCGGGCTCCGGGCCGGCGTCGGAGGCGCCGCGGCGCAGGTGGGCGCGGATCCGGGCGTGCAGCTCCGCCAGCCGGACGGGCTTGGTCAGGTAGTCGTCGGCGCCCGCCTCCAGCCCGACCACGACGTCCATCTCCTCGGTGCGGGCGGTGAGGATCACCAGCACGGCCCCGGGCTGCGTCCCGCGCAGCCGACGGCACACCTCGACGCCGTCGAGGTCGGGCAGCCCGAGGTCGAGCAGGACGAGGTCGAACGGCCGGTCGGCGGCGGCCCGCAGCGCGGCCGCGCCCGAACGCTCCCACACCACGCGGTGTCCGTGGGCGCCCAGGCTGGCCTCGAGCCCGCCGCCGATCGTCGGGTCGTCCTCCACCACCAGCAACCGGGCCACGGGTGTCACCTTAGGAGGGTCCTGTTCAGGGCCCTCCTAAGCAGCCCGGCGCAACCGGCCACGCGCCACCAGCTCCACGGTGACGAGCACCGCGAGGGTCTCCGCCGCCAGCAGCCCCACCAGCACGAGCACCTGCGCGGCCCCGGCCTGCACCGGGTCGCCGCTGCCCAGCAGCACGCCGACGAACGCGCCGGGCAGCGTCACGAGCCCGACGGTCCGCGTCTGGTCCAGGGCCGGCACCAGCGCGTCGGACGCCGACGGCCGCACCAGCTCCAGCGCGGCGTCGCGGTCGAGCAGGCCCAGCGACAGCGCGGCCTCGTACTCGCCGCGGCGCGCGGCGAGCTGGTCGAGCGCGCGGCGCCCGGCCAGCGACGTCGCCGTCATCGCCCCGCCGATCACGATCCCGGCGACCGGCACGAGCGAGATCCCGGTCAGCGGCACCGCCCCCACCGCGACGATCACGGCGAGCACCGGCGCCGTCCCGGCCAGGATCGCGGCCGCGGCGAGGTAGCCGCAGCGGTCCGGCGTGACCCGGCGGGCCGCCGTGAACGAGGCGACCGCGAGCATCAGCACGACGAACAGCACGGCCGCCCACAGCCGGGTCACGGCGGCGACGATCACCGCGGACACCGCCGCGAGCTGCACGATCGCCCGCGCCACGGCGACGAGCGTGGCCCGCGCGGTGCCCAGGCGCGCCGCGAGGGCGCCGGCCACCGCGATCGCGGTCAGCACCACCAGCCCGGCGGCCAGCCCCGGCCCGATGATCACCATCGGTCGAGGATGTCAGGCGGCCACCGGCGGGCGGACCGGGGCGTTGCGGAGGGCGAGCGCGGCGGCGGCGAGGGCCACGCAGGCGCCGCCCACGAGCCAGCCGTCGACGACGTCCGTGGTCCAGTGGACCCCGAGGTACACGCGGCTGGCCCCGGCCGCGACGACGAGCACGCCCGCCACCGCCACGACGAGCGTCCGGACCGGGCCCGGGCGCAGCAGCGACCACGCGACGACCGCCAGCACCCCGAGCACCACCGTGGATCCCAGCGCGTGCCCGGACGGCAGCGAGAACCCGCCCTCCGGGATCAGCCGCAGCGCCAGCGGCGGGCGCGGGCGCGTGTAGACGATCTTGAGCAGGTAGATCAGGGCCCCGGCCAGCGCGGCCGCGGCGAGCACCAGCGCGGCCTCGAACCGGTGCCCGCGCCACGCCAGCACCGCCGCGACGGCCAGGGCCAGCAGGCCGAGCGAGACGGTGCCGGCCGCGAGGTCGAGCAGCGACGCGGCGGCGGTGAGGGCGGGCGTCCGGTGGGTGACCACCACCGCCTCGACCGCCGAGTCCAGCGCGGTGGGACCGCGTCCGGCGTCCACGATCTCGTCGGACAGGCCCGCGGGCAGGGCGAACAGCGCCGCCGCGACCCCGGTCCCGACCAGGACCCGCCGCGGGGCGGCCCCGCAGAGCAGGACCACCACCCAGGCCGCGCCGAGCACCGCGGCGGCGACCTGCCCGATGTCCGCGGGGCTCACCGTGTCGTTCCCATGCCGTCGACGGTAGGCAACCCGGCGTTCACCGACGGCCCGCTGCGGGCAAGCGGACGGCAAAACCGGTGAGGCGCTGCTCACCACGGCCGCGGCCCGTGCTGTGCTGGGCGCATGCGCGGACGGATCGTCGGGCTGGCGGTGGCGGCCGCGGTGCTCGCGATCGTGCTGTTCGGGGTGCCGCTCGCCGCCGGTGTGGTCGCCTACCTGATCGGCGACGAGCGGGCGGAGCTGGAGCGGTCCGCCGACGTCGCGGCCATCTCGGTGGCGGCCGACCTCGCGTCCGGCCGGCCCGTCGCCGACCTGCCCCGGCCCGCGGAGACCATGACGCTCGCCGTCTACGACGCGTCCGGCGCGCGGGTGACCGGCGACGGCCCGGCCGCGGCCGACGGGCCGGTGGTGGCCGCCCTCGACGACCCGGTGGCCGGCGACGCGGGCGACCGGCTCGTCGTCGCCGTGCCGGTGACCGCGGACGGGCGGGCGCGCATGGTGGTGCGGGCCAGCAGCCCGCGCTCCGAGGTCTACCTGCGGGCCGGGCTGGTCTGGCTGGCGATGGCCGGGCTCGCGGTGCTGGCGTTGGGCACGGTCTGGGCGCTCGCGCGCCGGTTCGCGGCGCGGCTCGCCCGGCCGCTGGAGGAGCTCGCGGACGCGGCCCGGCGGCTGGGCGACGGCGACTTCAGCGTCCGCGGCCCGCGCAGCGGCGTCGGTGAGATCGACGCCGTCGGCGCCGCGCTCGACAGCACCGCCGCCCGCCTCGGGTCGCTGCTGGACCGGGAGCGGGCCTTCTCGGCCGACGCCTCGCACCAGCTCCGCACCCCGCTCGCGGGGCTGCGCCTGGAGCTGGAGCGCGCGCTGGAGGACCCGGCGCGGGATCCCCGCGACGCCGTCGTCGCCGGGATCGCGGCCGCCGACCGCCTGCAGGACACCATCGAGGACCTGCTCGCCCTCGCCCGCGACACGCCCCGCGCCACGGCCGTGCTCGACCTCGACGCGCTCCTCGCCGACGCCCGGGCGCACTGGCGGGCCACCGGCCGCGAGCTGGTGATCCGGCGTGACCCCGACGCCCCGCCCACCGCGGCGTCGAGCGCGGCGGCGCGCGAGGTGATCACGGTGCTGCTGGACAACGCCGCCGCCCACGGCCGCGGCACGGTGACCCTGGCCGTGCGCGACGCCGGGGGCGCGCTGGCGCTCGACGTGGCCGACGAGGGCCCGGCGATCACGGCACCCGAGTCCGAGCTGTTCGTCCGCCGCTCGCCGCGCGCCGGCGGGCACGGCATCGGGCTGGCGCTGGCCCGGAGCCTCGCCGAGGCCGAGGGCGGCCGGCTGCGGTTGACCCGCCCGTCCCCGCCGACGTTCACGCTGCTGCTGCCGGCCCTCGATCCGCCGTGAACCGGGACCGGCCCGCGCACGAATGACCGGTATGCGATACCCCCCGCCGCTGACGGTGCCGGACCGGGACACCGACGTCCTGCGGACGTGGATCGACGGCGCGACCCACGGGGTGACGGCCGCGCGCCGCGCCCGCATCGTGCTGATGTCCGGGGCGGGCCTGGGCCCCACCGCGATCTCCGACGAGCTGCGGTGCTCCAAGCAGACCGTGATCACCTGGCGGGAGCGCTACCGGGTGGCGGGGGTCGCGGGCCTGCGCGACGCCCCGCGTCCCGGGCGGCCGTCGACGGTGTGCGCGGAGGTCGTGGTCCGCCGCACGCTCGACGTCCCGCCGGACGGCGCGCGCCGCTGGACCACCCGCACGCTGGGCGCCGATCTCGGCGTCAGCAACGCGTCGGTCGGGCACGTCTGGCGGAACTGGGGTGTGACGTCCACGGGGCCCGGCCGGGTCGGTCTGGCCACCGCTCCCGTCCTCGACGGGACGGTCGCCGCGATCACCGGCATCCATCTCGGGCCCACGGTCCGGGTGCTCGCGCTGCGGACCGCGGAGGGGGCCCCGCGCGACCGGACGGCCGCCACGTCCGAGCTGGGCGAGCTGCTGGGCGCGACCCGCCCCGCCTCCGACGACGTCGGCGCGTTCGTGCGGCGCGCGGGTGAGGGCCCGACCACCGCGCTGGTGACCGACGGCCCGCTGCCCGCCGTGGCGACCGGCGTCACCGTGCACACCGTGGCGCCGGGGCGGTGTTGGGAGCGGATCGCGCAGGTGGCGTGCTGGATCGCCGAGGGCGGCAGCCCCGAGGGCACGGAGTCCGTCCAGGCGCTGGGCGCGGTGTTGGCGGACCACCGCTGCGGCGCCGCGCTGTCGTGGTCGTACCCCTGAGGGGGCTCAGAGCGTCTCCAGCTCGTCCAGGGCCGGGGTCGGGGGCCGGGCCGCGGTCGGCGCGTCCAGGTAGAACAGCGCCGTCGAGGCGATGTCGTCGTGCAGTGGCAGGTAGCGCCCGCCCGCGCGCCACCCCAGCGCCTGGACGTCGACGCGCAGCGCCGCGCCGAACCGGACCGGGTCGGGCACGTGCCAGCGGTACATGCCGAAGCGCTGCTGGCTCTCGTAGAGCCCGTCGGGGCGGATGATCTGGTGCAGGCCCAGGTAGGGCGTGGTGTAGGCGGTGTAACCCTGGCCGGGGACGTCGAAGTTCCAGGCGCCGCCGAAGTAGTCCTCGGTGCCGGTGCCGCAGACGGTGGGGTGCTCCTCGTCGCCGTCGAGGTAGAACTTGACCTCGCCCTCGCCCCACCAGCCCCGCGAGTTGACGCCCCAGGCCAGGTAGGTGCCGACGTACTGCCCGCACCCGTCCACCCCCTCGACGAGCGCGTGCAGGCCGCCCTCGACGGGGTTGGAGCGGCGCCAGTGCGCGTGCAGGTACCCGCTTCCCGACTCGTCGCCGCCCGCGTCGAACGTGATCTGGAAGTAGACGACGACCGGCCGGTCCGCCAGGTTCTCCAGCGTCACCCGGGCGCCGGTGCGGAACGGCATCGGCCAGTAGCTGTTGAGGCCGCCGTGCGGGTTCACCGCGATCATCGCCGACGAGAGCTGCGCGAACCGGCCCCAGCCCTGCCCGAAGAAGTCGCCGGCGGGCACCTCGACCGCCGGGGTGGCCGCGCCGTCCCAGTGGGCGCGCAGCAGCAGCGAGCGCCAGTGGTCGGTGGGGGTGGTCATCCAGATGTGGGTGACGCGGCCCGGGCCGTCGATGTCGGCGAGCGTGACGGTGGTGCGCGCGGGGATCTCGATGCTCGGCGAGATCTTCCAGCCCGGCCCCAGCTCGCGGCCGGGCCCCGCACCGGTGCCGACGACGGCCCGACCGCCCTGCCCCGGCGCCCCCGTTGGGTTCTCCGGGCTGATCGACCGCGTGACGACGCCGGGCCGCAGCGAACCGAGATCGCGGAACACGCCCCCATCATGCCGGTCAGCGCATCGCGCGGGCTCGATGCGGCCAGGAATCCGTCGTGGGCGCATCGCGCGGGCGCGATGCGGCCAGGGGCATGCCGGTCATGGCATCGCGCGGGCTCGATGCGGTCCGGATGGACGTTGTTGTGGTGCGCCCCGCGCGCGATGATCACAGCGTGCCGCTCCCCGACGTGCTCGCCGCCACGCGCTCGTACGAGAAGTGGGCCGCCGCGTGCACGCCGATCACCTCGGCGGGCCGCGCCGAGCGGCACCGCCTGATGGCGAGGGACCCGTTCGCGTTCCTGCGCGGCTCCTACTACCGGTGGGTGCAGTGCTGGGCGCGGGCGGCCGGTCCGCTCGCCGACGCGGTCCCGGTGCTCGCGGTGGGCGACGCGCACGTCGAGAACTTCGGCACCTGGCGCGACGCCGAGGGACGGCTCGCGTGGGGCGTCAACGACCTGGACGAGGTCGACGTGCTGCCGTGGCCGTCCGACCTGGTGCGCCTGCTGGCGAGCGCGCTGCTCGCGGTGCGCACCGCGCGGCTCGCGATCGCACCCGACGCGGCCGCGGCCGCGGTCCTGGACGGCTACTCCGGCGCGCTGCGCGCCGGCGGCGAGCCGATCCTGCTCGGAAGCGGCCGCCACGACCTCGCGCTCGGCCGCTCCCCGGCCGACGGGCGCGCGTTCTGGAAGGCCGCCGGCGCGCTGCCGCTGGTCCAGATTCATCAGGCGCGCGTCACCCGCGAACTCATCCGCGAAGCCGCCGAGGCCCAGTACGGCCTCGTCGCCGAACT
>CAXTTN010000042.1:0-14717 GCA_964247105.1 uncultured Pseudonocardia sp. | reverse complement strand
GGAAGGCCGCCGGCGCGCTGCCGCCCGCCGCCGAGGTGCCGCCCGGCATCGCCGGGGCGCTGCGCGCGGCCCTGCCCGACCGCACCCGCGACGTCCGGCTGGTGTCCCGCCGGGCCGGGATGGGCAGCCGCGACCACCTGCGGGTCGTCGCGGTCGGCACCTGGAACGGGGGCCCCGTCGCGCGCGAGGCCAAGGCGCTCTCCCCGCCCGCCACCGCGTGGCTGCGCGGCGACCCCCCGGACGCGGACGCCGCCGGGGTCGGCAGCGCGCGCCTGGCCGGCCGCATCCGCCACGCCCCCGACCCGACGCTGCGCTTCACCCGGGGCTGGGTGCTGCGCCGGCTGGCGCCGGACTGCCGGCGGATCGACCTGGCCGACCTGCCCGCGGCGCGGAAGGAGAAGCGGCTGCTCACCGCCATGGGCCGGGAGATCGGCAACGTCCACGTCGGGTCCGTCGACGGGACCGCCCTGCTCGCGGACCTGGGAACGCGCCCGGACGGCTGGCTGCTCGCCGCCGCGCGCGGCATGGTGCACGTGGTACGGGCCGACTTCGCGACGTTCGCGGCCGGGCGCCCGCGATGACGTTCGGCGTGCTCGCGCTGCTCGTCGTGGCCGGGCTCGCCGGGCCGCTGCTCGCGGCCGTCCCGCACCTGCGGGCGCCGCTCGTGGTGGGCGAGATCGCCGCGGGCGTGCTGATCGGGCGCACCGGCCTGGGGCTCGTCGACCCCGACCAGCCGACGGTCGCGTTCCTGTCCGAGGTCGGCTTCGCGATGCTGATGTTCGTGGTCGGCACCCACCTGCCGCTGCGCGACGCCGCGATGCGCCGCTCCCTGGGGACCGCGGCGCTGGCCACCGCCCTGACGCTGGCGCTGGCCGTCCCGGCCGGCTTCCTGCTCACGGCGGTGGGGCCGGACCGGCCGCTGGTGCTCGCCGTGCTCGTCGCGACCTCCTCGGCGGCCGTGGCGCTGCCGATCCTGCAGGGCCTGGGGCCGGGGGTGGCCGCGGTGGCGTTCGCCACGGCGTGGATCACGCTGACCGACGTCACCACGGTGCTCGCGGTGCCGCTCGTGCTCGCCACCGGCGCGCTGGGCCGGGTCCTGCTCGGCGCGGGGCTGGTGCTGCTCGGGGGAGCGGTGGCGTTCCTGGTGTGGGGCCACCTGCGCCGCACCGACGGCATGAAGTCGGTGCGCAAGCTGTCCAAGGCCCGGGGCTGGGCGCTGGACCTGCGCGTCGGGCTGGCGGTGCTGTTCGCGTCCGCCGCGCTGGCCACGGCGTTCGGCACCAGCATCCTCATCGCCGGGTTCACCGCGGGCGTCGTGCTCGCGGCCACCGGTGAGCCGCACCGGCTCGCGCAGCAGCTCGTCGGGGTGGCCGAGGGGTTCCTGGCCCCGCTGTTCTTCGTGGTGCTCGGCGCCCGGCTGCAGTTCGGCGCGATGGTCGCCTCCGGGCGGGCCCTGCTGCTGTTCGCGGGCCTCGCGGTCGCCTCGGCGGTCGTGCACGTGGTGGTGGTGCTGGTGATGCGCCGCCCGTTCGCGGTGGGCCTGCTGGGCGCGGCGGCGCTCGGCGTCCCGTCGGCGGTCGTGTCGATCGGGCTGGCGCAGGGCGTGCTGGACGCGGGGGAGGGGGCCGCCGTCGTCAGCGCCGTCCTGGTGACGATCGCGATCTCGGCCGCGGGCGGCGCGCTGCTCGGGCGGATGACCACTCCGGTCGAATCGTGACGATCTCCGCATGCGAGCAGGTGGTGCTGGTCGACGCCGACGGGCGGCCGGTCGGGGTGGCCGACAAGGCCACCGTCCACGGCGCCAGCACCCCTCGGCACCTGGCCTTCTCCCTGTACGGCTTCCGTGACGACGGGCAGCTGCTGGTCACCCGCCGGGCCCGGCACAAGCGCACCTTCCCCGGCGTCGTCACCAACACCTGCTGCGGGCACCCGGCGCCCGGCGAGCCCACGCCGGACGCCGTGCGCAGGCGCCTGCACCACGAGCTGGGCCTGACCGCGGTGGACCTGCAGCTCGTGCTGCCCGAGTTCGGCTACCGCGCCACGGCGGGCGGGATCGAGGAGAACGAGCTGTGCCCCGTCTACGAGGCGACGCTGGTCGGCACCCCGCGCCCGCGCCCCGACGAGGTCGACGCCGTCGAGTGGTGGCCGTGGGAGCGTTTCCTGGCGGCAGCGGCCGACGAGACCAGCGAGATCTCGCCCTGGGCCCGGCTTCAGGCCCCCCTCCTCGACGAGCGGCGCCGCCTGGCGGCCTGAGCCGTCAGCGGTCCTTGCGCCGCTTGCGGGCCCGGCGGGCGCCCGTGATGTACATGGCGGGGCCCTGAAGCATCCCGAACGTCTCCTGGATCCGCAGCGCGCGCGGGTAGGGCGCGGCCGGGACGTCGTCCTTGGCGCCCGCCCGGAACTCGGGGCTCAGCGCGTGCCGCACCCCGGCCGCGGCGCGGCGGAGCAGCAGCGACCGCTCCTGCGGGCGCAGCAGCATCCGCTTCGCGATCAGCGCGGTGAGGCCGCGGCCGTAGCCGCGCATCTGGGCGTGCAGGCCCGTGCCGTCGGACCGGTGCCGGTGGCGCACCAGCGCCGCGGGCTGGTAGACGAGCGTGCCGCCGAGCGTGAGGACGTCGAGGAACAGGTCGAGGTCCTCGCCACCCGCCGCCGGGCTGCCCGCGCCGAGCGCCTCGTCGAAGGCCCAGCCGCGGGGCAGCGAGCTGCGCCGCAGCGCCATGCTCGCGCCGGTGCCGTAGATCCCCATCTGGTAGGGGAACAGCGGGGACTCGTCCGGCGACGCGGTCAGGTGGTACACGCGGCGGTCGAAGCCGCGCCCGAACCCGGCCGCGCACTCGAACCACCACTGCCACAGCGACTCGAGCTCCACCGGCTCGACCAGGCCCGTGACGCACGTGACGCCGGCGTCGGCGAACTCCGCGCTGATCTGCCGCAGCCAGGACGGCGCGACCGTGACGTCGTCGTCGGTGAACGCGACGACGTCGGCCTCCACGGTGCGCAGCCCGCGGTTGCGGGCGTAGGACAGGCCGGGGCGCGGCTCGGCGACGAGCCGGACGCGCGGGTCGTCGGCGTAGCGCTCGGCGATCAGCTCGGCGGTGCGGGGGTCCGACGGCGAGTTGTCGACGACGACGACCTCGAAATCGGGGTGGTCGCTGCGCAGGAGCGAATCGATCGTGATCGGCAGCGACGCCGGCCGGCCGCGGGTGGCGAGCACCACGCCCGCGCGGGGGACCGCGCCGGGTCGGGCGCTCTCGCACCGGGAGCCGACGCCCGCGGCGAGGGCGGCCGCCAGGTCGGCGGGACCGACGTCCGTGCCGTCGGCCTGCAGGTGGCGCAGCACGCGCTCGCCCAGCTCCGCGCGGACGGCCTCCGCCAGCGCCGGTGCCGGGACCTCGCCCTCGTCGAGGTCGAGCCACACGACCCCGAGCGGCACGTCGTGCAGCAGCACGAGCACGCGCGCGCAGCCGTAGGGCACGCCGCTGGTGGAGACCCCGCGGCGCACGGCGGGCAGCGGCTCCGCCAGCTCGACGGTGACGATCTGGATCGGGGCGAAACCGGCGTCGACGGCGGGCGGCCGCGCCACCGTGCCGGGAACGACGGACATGGTCCGGCCGCCCGGGGTGGAGCCGGACGCCCTCGGCCGCTCGCCCCCTGCGGGAGCCGCGGCGGATTCGTGTGCGGTGCTCATCTGCCGTCTTTCTCGGTGGCCGATCTGCTCGGGGAGGATCGGCGTACGTGCCCCGGGATCCCAGGCGCCGGCGCACCGGACGTCCTCGTCACCCACAGGTCGTACCGGAATCATGACGCGCCGCCCGGGCGGCTGTGCAGGCGGGTGGGTCGAGCGGTACCCGAGAGGGAGGGAAAGGGCTGGTCGGAGCAGCTGCGGCGGGCTTCCCGCCGCGCGTTCGCCTGCTGCGCATTCGAGGCTCCCTCCGCTCGTCCGGCACACGTTTCATCCCATTCTGCACTTTTTGTCCCGCTCGTCCGGGCCGTGGGCCGGTCCCGTGATCGTGACCCCCGTGTCGGACGGGACCGGCGCGGATGACATCGTCGGCCGTAAGCGCAGCGCCCCCGCCCGGTGGATAGAGAGCCCGCCGGTCCGAATGCACCGGGTGAGGGCGGAAGCGGCCCGGTTCACCCGTTCGCGTCAGGAGTTCAGCCTGTGAGTACCGCCCAGCCCATCTCGGGTCAGCGTTGCCTCGTGACCGGCGGCGCCGGCACGATCGGTTCGCACGTCGTCGACCAGGCGCTGGCGGCCGGGGCGACCGAGGTCGTCGTCCTCGACAACTTCGCCCGCGGCCGCATGGAGAACCTCGCCGCCGCGCAGGCCGCGGGCGGCGACCGGCTGACGGTCGTCACCGGCGACATCAACGACCCGGAGCTGGTCGGCGAGCTCACCGCCGGCATCGACGTGGTGTTCCACCTCGCGGCGCTGCGCATCACCCAGTGCGCCGAGCAGCCGCGCGTGGCGCTGGAGTCGCTCGTCGACGGCACGTTCACGATCATCGAGGCGGCCGTCGCGGCCGGGGTGAAGAAGGTCGTGGCGTCGTCGTCGGCGTCGGTGTACGGGCTGGCGGAGAGCTTCCCCACCACCGAGCGCCACCACCCCTACAACAACGACACGTTCTACGGCGCGGCGAAGGCGTTCAACGAGGGCATGCTGCGCAGCTTCCACGCCATGAACGGGTTGGACTACGTCGCGCTGCGCTACTTCAACGTCTACGGCCCCCGGATGGACGTGCACGGGCTCTACACCGAGGTCCTCATCCGCTGGATGGAGCGCATCGCCCGCGGCGACGCCCCGCTGATCTTCGGCGACGGCGCGCAGACCATGGACTTCGTGCACGTGCAGGACATCGCCCGGGCCAACATCCTGGCCGCGCGAGCCGACGTCACCGACACCGTCTACAACATCGCGACGGCCACCGAGACCAGCCTGCTCGACCTCGCCAACGCGCTGCTCGCCGCGATGGACTCCGACCTGGTTCCCGAGCACGGCCCGGATCGCGCGGTCAACGGCGTCACCCGCCGCCTGGCGGACATCTCCCGGGCGAGGACCGATCTGGGCTGGACCCCGGAGATCACCCTCGACGAGGGCCTGCGCGGGCTGGTCGAGTGGTGGAGGGCCGACGCCGGGGTGTCCGCATGATCCCCGTCATGCGACCCCTCCTGGGCGAGGAGGAGGCGCAGGCCGTCGCCGAGGCCGTGCGATCGGGCTGGGTGGCGCAGGGCCCGCGCGTGGCGGAGTTCGAGAAGGCGTTCGCCGCCTCCGTCGGCGCCGCCCACGGCGTCGCGACGTCGAACTGCACCACGGCGCTGCACCTCACCCTGTACGTGCTGGGCGTCGGCCCGGGCGACGAGGTGGTCGTGCCGTCGTTCTCGTTCATCGCGACGGCCAACGCGGTGCGCTACTGCGGCGCGGTGCCGGTGTTCGCCGACGTCGACCCGGCCACCGGCAACCTCACCCCGGAGACGGTCGCGGCGGTGCGCACCGGGGCCACGAAGGCCGTGCTCGTCGTCCACCAGGCCGGTGTGCCCGCCGACATCCCGGCGCTGAAGGCCGCGCTCGGCGATCTCCCGCTCGTCGAGGACGCGGCGTGCGCCGCGGGCTCCACCCTGAACGGCGCGCCGACCGGGAAGGGCGCGCTCATGGCCGCCTGGTCGTTCCATCCCCGCAAGCTGCTCACCACCGGCGAGGGCGGCATGATCACCACCGACGACGCGGAGCTGGCCGCGCGCATGCGCCGGCTGCGCGAGCACGGGATGAGCGTCTCGGCCGCCGACCGCCACGCCGCGGGCACGGCCGTGATCGAGGAGTACGGCGAGACGGCCTTCAACTACCGGCTCACCGACATCCAGGCCGCGATGGGGCTGGTGCAGCTGCGCCGCCTGCCCGGGATCGTCGCGCGCCGCCGCGAGCTGGCCGCCCGCTACCAGGAGCTGCTGGCCCCGCTCGGGCTGCAGACCGTCCGGGACCCGGCGAACGCCACGTCCAACTTCCAGTCCTTCTGGGTGGTGCTGCCCGACGCGGCACCGCCGGTGGCCGACGTCCTCGCGGCGCTGGCCGAGGCCGGGGTGTCGGGGCGGCGCGGGATCATGGCCGCGCACCGCGAGCCGGCCTACGCCGGGCACCCGCACGGCCCGCTGCCCGTCACCGACCACCTCACCACCCGGTCGGTGATCCTCCCGCTGCACCACGACCTGACCGCGGACGAGCAGGACACCGTCGTCGCCGCCTTCACCGCCGCGATCGGTGTCGCGGCTGCCACCCGCTAGGAGCCCCGACTTGACCAGCACCATCGTCGAATCCGTCCCGTTCCTCGACCTCGCCACCGCCCACGCGGAGGTGGCCGCCGAGGTCGAGGCCGGCTGGGCCGAGGTACTGGCCCGCACCGCCTTCGTCGGCGGGCCGCAGATCGCGGCGTTCGAGAGCGAGTACGCGGCGTGGTCGGGCATCCGGCACTGCATCGGGCTGGGCAACGGCACGGACGCCATCGAGCTGGCCCTGCGCGCCCTGGGGATCGGCCACGGCGACGAGGCCATCCTGCCGGCCAACACGTTCATCGCCACCGCCGAGGCGGTCGCCCGGTCCGGCGCCACGCCGGTGCTGGTGGACTGCCACCTCGACACGGCGCTGATCGACGTCGAGGCCGCCGCGGCCGCCGTCACCGACCGAACGCGTGCCGTGCTGCCCGTGCACCTGTACGGGCAGACCGCCCAGGTCGAGCAGCTGCGGCCGCTGCTGCCCGAGCGGGTCGCGATCCTGGAGGACGCCGCGCAGAGCCAGGGCGCCACGCGTCACGGGGTGTCGGCGGGCAAGCTCGGCGACATCGCCGCCACCAGCTTCTACCCGGGCAAGAACCTCGGTGCCTACGGCGACGCGGGCGCCGTGCTCACCGATTCCGACGAGCTCGCCGCCACCGTCGCGCTGCTGCGCGAGCACGGCTCGCCGCGCAAGTACGAGCACGCGGTGCTGGGCTTCAACAGCCGCCTCGACACGCTGCAGGCCGTCGTCCTCTCGGCCAAGCTGCGCCGCCTCGACGGCTGGAACGCCGCCCGGCGCGAGGCCGCCGCACGGTACGACGCGCTGCTCGCCGGCGTGCCCGGCGTCACGGGCCCGGTGGTGGCCGAGGGCAACGAGCCGGTGTGGCACCTCTACGTCGTGCGCGTCGCCGAGCGCGACCGCGTGTTGAAGGAGCTGCACGCGGCGAAGATCGGCGCGGGCATCCACTACCCGACGGCCGTGCACCGCACCGGGGCGTTCGCGGGCCTGGGGCTGGGCGCGGGCACGTTCCCCAACGCGGAGCTGCTCGCCGACGAGATCATCTCGCTGCCGATGTTCCCGAACATCACCCCGGCCCAGCAGGAGCGGGTGGTGTCGGTGCTGGCGGACGCGGTCCGGTGAACGACGTGAGGGTCCATCCCCAGGGCCTCTGCGAGAGCGACGACGTCGGGCCCGGCACGCGGGTCTGGGCGTTCGCCCACGTGCTGCCCGGCGCCCGCATCGGCCGCGACTGCAACATCTGCGACGGCGCGTTCGTCGAGACCGGGGCGGTGCTGGGCGACAACGTCACCGTCAAGAACGGCACGCTCGTCTTCACGGGCGTGACCTGCGAGGACGACGTGTTCCTCGGCCCCAACGTGCTGTTCACCAACGACCTGCGCCCCCGCGCGGCGATCAAGCGCGGGCCGGAGGTGCTGCTGTCCACCACCGTGCGCCGCGGGGCCACGCTCGGCGCCGGCACCGTGGTGGTGTGCGGCACCGAGATCGGCGAGCACGCGTTCGCCGCGGCCGGTGCCGTCGTCACGAGGGACGTGCCCGCCCACGCGTTCGTGGCGGGCAACCCGGCCCGGGCCAAGGGGTGGGTGTGCGCCTGCGGCGAGCGCCTGGACGAGACCCTGGCCTGCCCCGGGTGCGGCACGAGCCACGAGCGCTCCGGCGAGGGCCTCCGCGCGACGGCGTGATCCGGCGTCTCGTGCCGAGACGGGCAGGACCTGCGCGATCGTTCCCGGGCGGTGACGCCGCGGCCTCCTCCGCGCGCTCCATGATCGACACGTCAGACGTCGAGCAAAGGAGCCTTCGCCATGCCGTCCCGCCGGTTCGGTCAACTCGTCTCGGTCGCCATCGCCGTCGCCTGCATCGGTGTCGCTGTCGGCACCGCCCATGCCACATCCGTGTCGAAGCCGCCCGCGGAGGTCGACACCGGCATCGTCGGCACCGCCGACGCACCGGTGCCGCAGCCGCCCTCGGAGGTCGACACCCTCATCGCCGAGGCTCCCCCGTCGGTGGGCGGGCTGTGGGAGATCAACGGCCTCGGGCCGAACCTCGGGATCCATGACCAGCGCAGGTTCTCGATGACCCTCGGCCTTGATTCGCAGGCCATCGAGACGTCCTCGGGCGGCATCGTCGGCTACACGATCCCGGCCCAGGGCGGTTCGCTGCTGTTCAAGAACATCTTCCCGGTGAGCCGAACGGGTCGCGGGGAGCCCGAGGTGGCCGGGTTCCGGTCCGGTGTCTACAAGTACTTCCCGCACCGGGGGTTCCTGCAGATCGTGCTGAACTTCAGCGGGACCAAGAACTACTCCCTGGTCATGGAGGCCAACGCCAGGACAGTGGGTCCGGTGACAGGCTCCTGGTCGATCTACGAGACCGTCAACCTGCTGAAGATCTTCGGCGACACCGGCAACGACGCGGCGCTGGAGCGCCTGGCACAAGACGGGCTCCCGCCGGGCACCATCCCGGCGAAGCCGATCATCAGCGGCACGCTGACGATGAAGCACACCAACGCTTTCTGACCGCCGGGGTCAGCGCACCGGGTCGGGCCGGAACGAATCCGGTACCGGGTTCGTGAAGCCCGCCCGGATGCGGTCGGCGCTGTTGAAGTAGTCCTCCTGCGCCGTGCCGCGGCGCCGCTTGACCGCGCGGTCGGCGATCCAGGTGCTCACCGCCGCGGCCGTGCGCGCGACCTCACGCAGCGAGGGCGGGCGGAAATCGGCCAGCGTGCGGTCGTACCAGTCGAGCTGCAGCTGGATGGCGTACTCCAGGCTGTAGAACTGGCGCACCAGCGACAGCGCGAACTCGGCGTTCTCCTTGCGCAGCGTCTCGTCACCGAGGAGCCGCTCCATGAGGTCGCCCAGCGTCGTCTCGCCGACGCGGTCGTCGGCGGCCGTTCCGATGCCGTAGAAGCCGCGCCAGCGGAACTCGCGGGCCGTGGTGGGGTCCAGGAGCTTGAAGAAGCCGCTCTCGCCCTGCACGATGCACGGCTTGCCGAACGCCATCGCGCGCAGCAGTGACCCGCCCATGCCCAGCACCACGTCGGCGGCGGCGTAGGCCGACCGCGGGTCGGGTCGCATGCCGGTGAGGATCACGACCTCCCGGCCGGCCCTCGCGTTGGTGGCCTCGGCCAGCTTCCGCAGGTCGGGCATGGCGGGGCCGTCGCCGACCAGCACGAGCCGCAACCGGCGGCCCACCGCGCTGCCCGACGTCGCGAGCCGCCCGGCCGCGCCGATCGCGATCTCCAGTCCGCGCTGCTTGAGCACCCGGGCGAACCGGCTGACGGCCACGACCAGCAGGTCGTCCTCGGCCACGCCGATCTCGGCGCGGAAGCCGGCGCCGGGGAAATCGGGGTGCTGGCCCACGCAGTCGGTGGGGATCTCCAGGACGCCGAGCGCGCCGGAGCGCGGGCGCACGGCCGCGCCGATCACCGGGTTGCAGACCAGCAGCGGGACCGAGCCCGGCATGAAGTCCGGGATGGCCATGCTGTTGATCGTCATGATCATCGGGATCCGCTCCGTGCGGTGCGGGCCGAAGTAGGTCAGCAGCGACGGCGTCAGCTCGTAGGAGTGGATCAGGGTGGGCCGGAACTTCCGCGTGATCTCGGCGAGCCGCCGGTAGGCCGGCGTGGCGGTGTCCATGCTCTCCAGATCGACGCGCTCGTGGGGCACGCCCCGCTCGCGCAGGATCGCGGCCAGCGGTCCGTCGGGCCCCGCGACCATCACGTCGTGGCCGCGGTCCGCGGCTCCGCAGGCCAGGTCGACGGCGTTCATCTGGCTGCCGCCGAGATCGAGCTGATGGACGGCGACGAGCAGGCGCAGCCGGCGGCCGGATGGGCTCACGAGCGCTCTCCTTCCACGCGGACGGTGGCCAGGCGCTCGGTTGCCGGGACGATCTCGAACTTCTCGGTGGGGGGGTCGAGAGGCTCGCGGGAGGCCTGGAAGAAACGGATGAGGGGGATCGCCACGATCGCACAGCCGACCGCCTCGGCACAGAGGTAGGCGACACCGATCCCGTTGATCCCGAGCGGCCGCACCAGGACCAGCGCGAGCGTGACGACGACGGCGGCGCTGACGCTCTGCAGCAGCACGACCCGGCCTATCTGCTGCTGCACCCGGGCCACCGCGGTGTAGGTGGCGTGCACGACCGTGAACGGCAGCGCGGCCCCCATCAGCCGCAGCAGCGTGGTGCCCTCCGACGCGTACGCGCCGCCGAGCAGGGAGAGCAGGACCGGTGCCCCGAAGATCAGGAACGGCGTGCCGAGCAGCCCGATCAGCCAGGACAGCCGCCAGGCGCGGCGCATCAGCGCGGGCCCGTTCGAGACGTCGTTGGAGGCCTCGGTGATGTAGGACGACGACACGTTCCACAGCAGGACCTGGATGGCCTCGGCCACCAGCCACGGCAGCGCGTAGTAGGCGTTGGCCTGCGTGCCCAGCTGCGCCACCACGATCAGCGGCATGAACAGGGGCACGATCACGCCGGTGGCACCGGTGGCGTACTCGCCGACGAACAGCACCGCGAGATCGCGCCGCCCGGGGAGCTTCGCCGCGCCGTCCTTCGCCGTGCGGCGGGGGAGGATCCGCACCAGCAGCAGCGGGCTGATCAACAGCACGGCCAGCGCGGCGGGCGCCACCCACGCGAAGACGATGCCGTTGCGCAGCGCGAAGACGGCGAACAGCGCCACCAGCCCCAGCTTGATGCCCGAGAACAGCAGCTGCTCGAAGGGCACCCAGCGCGACTCCTGCATGCCGATCAGCACCCAGTCCTGCAGCGCGAACAGCGCGAGCACGATGACGAGCACCGGGAACGCCGCGCGCTCGGTCCACGACGCGAACAGCGCGTCGTCGGCGAAGAACAGCACGAACACGCCGCCGAGCAGGGCGGCCGCCGCGGCGGTGACGCCGTAGCCGATCAGCACCATCGACCGGGCCCGCGCGCCGGCCGACCCCAGGAAGCGGACGAACACCAGGCCCACCGCGAGCCCGGCGACCGTGCTCATCATCATCGCGGTGGAGATCAGCGCCGACGACCGGCCGACCTCGGACGCGGGGAAGCGCGCGGCGACACCCCAGAACACCAGCCCGAACAGGGCGGTCATGCCCGACGTGGCCATCAGGGCGATCGCGTTGAGCTCCAGGCCGGCGCCGAGGAGCTTGCGGCCTCCGGCGCGCCGGTGCCGGGGCCCCGGGTCGGCGGGACGGGCGTCGACGTCCGCCCTGTCGTCGACTCGCACCGAGCAACCATACAGCCACTGATCGGGTGGTCCGGCGGGCGCCGCGCCGCCGCCGGGCCGGTCGCGGATCAGGGCGCGGGGGTGGGAAGCGCCCACACGCCGCATCCGTCCATCTCGGCCGAGCGCACCTGCGTCGCGTTCGCGGCGAGCCAGCGGCCCAGCATGCTGTCGGGCGGGGCCAGGTCGGGATCGGGTTCCACGAGGAACTTCGCCCCCTGGCGCTCGTCGGACACGACGCGCTTGGGCGTCTGCTGGTCGGCCGCGAGACTCCAGCCCCTGCGGTCGGCGAGGTAGAACACCACCGGCTCCTGGTAGTTGTTGGCGACCCCGTTCATCGTCGTGGTGCTGGTGGTGCCCACCACCACGAGATCGCCCGGCTGCGACACCTCCGCCAGCTCGCCGGCGCACGTGCCCAGCGAGCCGGACTCGTCGCTCATCGACTCGGCGAACACGTTCACCGACTCCGCGAACAGCGCCAGCACCGTCACCGCGGCCAGCCCGCCGAACACGACCCCCGACACGCGCGGCCGCAGCCACCGGGCCGCGACGGCCAGGCCCAGGCCGGTGGCGGCCGCGGCGTAGGGCAGCGAGTAGACGTGGTACTGGATGCCCAGGTCGGAGCCGCTGTAGCGGCCGGTGGCGAAGTAGTAGACGGCCAGCGACACCGCGCCGGCGACCAGGAGCGGCAGGGCGGGGATGGTGGGCTTGCGCCTCCACGCCCACACCGCCCCCAGCACCGCCAGCGGCACGCCCACCACGCCGTAGACGAACAACACCTCGGACTTGAGGTTGCCGCCGTAGAACGCCGGCGAGAGCCAGAGCGCGAGGCTGCCCCACTTGCTGTCGCCGCCGGAGATCACGCCGAAGGTGTTGCCGTACCGCGCGTGCAGCCCCGCGGCGTGCCACATCCAGACCGCCGGTGCGACCAGCGCGGCGAGCCCGGCGACGTACACCGACGGCCGCCGCAGCCGCTCCCGGGCCGAGATCAGCAACCAGATGCCCATGACGAGCCCGACGTGCAGCGCCGTGGGTTTGACCAGCCCGGCCATCGAGGTGGCCGCGGCCGCCCCGACGAGGAAGACCCGGCGGTCCTCCTGCAGCCAGCGGCAGAACGCGAGCAGCGCCACCAGGTAGAACGCCATCGTCGTGGCCTCGGGCATGAACGCCGTGCCCCAGCGCATGAACGCGGGGGAGACGGCGAACGCGATCAGCGCCCAGCGGGCCGCGTCGCGGGGCAGCAGCCGCCGCACCAGCCCCCAGAACGCCGCCGTCGCCACCAGCATGAACGCGAGCGACACCAGCCGGCCGAGGAACGCGTGCTCGCCGAACACCAGGTAGAGCGCCGCGGAGAGCCACGGCATCAGCGGCAGCTCGGTCTCGACGAATCCGGGGCCCGCGCCACCCCAGTTGATCTGCGGGAAGAACAGCTGCATGCCGTTCTCGGCGAAGTTGCGGGCGATGGTGGCGGTGTCGGACTGGCGCCAGATGTCGCCGGGGTAGGTCAGCGGCCCGAACGCCCGCACCACCGAGATCGCGGTCACGACACCGACGACGACCAGCGCGGCGCGGCCCAGGCGGTCGCGGCCGAGGACGGCGGGCTCCGTGACGGTGCGCGAGATCGTGAGCACGGGGCAAGTATTCGCACCCCGCCTGTGCAGACCCTGAGGATCGCCGTGATCCTCAGCGGGCTCTCAGCGTCGCGCACCCCGGCGGATCGCGGTGGGTGGCTGTGGGAGCATCGGGCGCATGTCGGACACCTACGGCCGCGCGCTCGCCATGGTCGGTGTCACCGTGCCGGCGCATCTCGCCGCGGACGCCGAGGTCCCGGTCCTGACCGGCCCGCAGGCGCAGGGCGACCTGCTGGTCGTCCCGGCCGAGCCGCCCGGCGGCCTGGCGTGGCGGCCGCTGCCGGAGCGGGGCGTTCAGGTGGTGCACGGCGAGGCCACCGGCAACACGCACTGGCTGCACCGCGGCTTCGGCTCGGCCGGCGTCCGGTGGGCGTCGCCGGACGGGTCCGACCCGCTGGTGCTCGGCTACCTGGCGGTCCCGAACGGCGGCTCGGCGTTGCTGATCCACACCGACGAGCACGGTGCCAACGGGATCGGGCCCGGCCGCTTCGCCGTGCGGCGCAAGCGGGAGGCCGGCGACTCCGCGGCCCGGTACGTGGAGGACTGAGGGCCGTCGTGTCCCCCGAGCCGCCGCCCGGGCCCCTCACGGACGCCGAGCGGGTGGCGGCCACCCGCGCGATCGTGCGCTGCCACGTCCTCGCGCGCCTCCCGCCGCCGGAGCGCATCGCGTGGCTCGGGTCGGTCCCCGCCGCGGAGCTGCACGCCGCGGCGGTGGCCGACGGTGACCCGGCCCGCGGCCCCGCCCCGCTGCGGCTGCTGGGGCCGGGGCCGCTGGGGCGGATGCGGCGCGCGCTGGTGGTGCCCCGCGCGGCGGTGCTCGGGCTCGTGCTCGGCGCTTGGGGCGGGTCGGGCCTGTGGGTGGTCGGGACCGGCATCCCGTACTGGTTGCTCGGGTTCGGGACGCCCACGGTGGTGACGGGTGCGGCCGCGGTGCTGGTCCGGCGGGCCGGACGGCCGGTCCCGCCCCGGGTGCGGGCGGTGCTCGCCCTCGGCTGGGCCGCGAGCTCGCTCGCCCTGCTCCTCTGGCTGGCGGGGTTCCCGGAGGACACGTTCGTGCTGTCGGACGGGCTCCTGCCGGTTGTCATCGGGCTGTGCGCCCTGGCCGTGGCGGTGATCGCCGCCCACAACGCCCGCGAACGGCTCCGGCCCGCGGGTGCCCGGCCGCACGTGCCCATCGAGTTCGCGAGCGCGTTGGCGCGGATGCCGTGGCGCGGGATCGGCCGGCTGGAGCCGCCCGTCGCGGACGTCCCGGACCCCCTGGGCCGCGCGGCCCCCGGCTGGCGCCCGTTCCCGCCGCAGGCCGTCCACCGGGCCGGTCCGCCCGGTGCCGGCCCGTGGCACGCGCTGCAGCGCGCGCGGTGGCGTCGGCGGCTCGCCGCGGTGCGGCCGGCCACGCGCGTGCTGTGGCGGGCCCAGCCCGGCCTGGCCGTGGCGGTCGAGCCGCCGCGCGAGCTGCACGCGGGGCCGGAGGGGCTGCACCGGGTCGACGGCCCGGCGCTGGTGTGGGCCGACGGCACCGAGGAGTATTACCTGCGCGGTGTCCGGTTGCCGCGGTCGCCGGAGCTGGGGCCGTGGTCGCTCG
>CAXTTN010000041.1:0-31109 GCA_964247105.1 uncultured Pseudonocardia sp. | reverse complement strand
GTCTAGCAGAGGACCTCAAGGACTGACCACCCGGGTTTCACAACACCCTCTGAGCCGGCTGGATCTGCGCAGACCTTGTGCGGTGTTCGCAGGTGTTCCGGTTCCTGCGAGGACCGCACAACCCCTGCGAGGACGTCACCCTGCCGGGGAGAACACCACCGCGAACGTGGTCGTGTCGGCACGCAGCACGTGCTGCGGCAGCGCGCCGGGCCCGCACGAGCCCGTGCCGAGGCCCTGGTGGGCGTGGTCGACCGTCACGATCACGCGGTCGCCGGCCACGAGGTCCTCGTGGTGGCGGGCCGCGTCGAGCTGCTCGGGGGTCCAGCGCCGCGCGGTGAAGTCGAAACGGGGGTCGCCGTCGAGGCGCAGCCCGCCGATCTCGGCCCACCGCACGTCGATGCGGTTGCCGTTCTCCTGAGGCACGACGTAGGGCGTCTGCAGCGCGTCGACGGTGCTGGTGAAGCGGCCGATCCGGGCCGCGCGCCTGCTGTCGCGGTAGGCCTCGCCGGGGCCGTGGCCGAACCACGTGACACCACCGGTCGCAGCCGGGAGCGCGAGCCGCAGGCCCAGGCGGGGCAGCGTGAGGTCGGACCAGTCCCTCTCCGGCTCGACGGTCACCTCCAGCCGCAGCGCCGCGTCGTCACCCGTCCAGCGGTACGTCGCGAGCAGGGCGATGTCGGTGGTCGCGGGCGCGACGCGGGTGCGCACGACGAGCGCGTCGTCGAGGGTGATCCCGACGGTCCGGTGGGTCATCCGGTCCAGGCCCGCACGCCGCCACCCGGCCGCGACCGACGGGCCGTGCACGGCCACGTCGTTGTCGGTCGGCGCGCGCCAGACGTCCAGGCGCGGGCCGGTGAGCGCCAGGTCGCCGAGCCGGCTCAGGACGCCGGTGGCCGCGTCGAAGGTGCCGGGACCGAGCCGGATCCCCGACGGTTCGCGGCGCGGGACGGCACCGGCGGGCGCGACGGCAGGAGCCGCGGGATGGACGAGCACCTGCCCGAACGCCACCTCGTGCCCGGCGGGCGCCCACGCGGCGGCCTCGGCCAGCATGGCCCGGACGGTCAGCCAGGTCTCGCCGCCGGTGGGCGGGACCGCCGGCTGCGGCACGGTGACCGACTCCCCGGCGGCGACGGGCGGGACGGGCAGCGTGCCCTCCGAAGCCCCGGCCGACCAGAGGAACGTCAGGTGGTCCAGCCCCAGCGTGTGGTGCAGGTTGGTGATCACCAGGGACGTCCCGTCACCGGTGATCCGCACCGGCGCGACGACCGCCGCGTACTCGACCAGCCCGGGCGACGGCGTGCGGTCGGGGAACACCAGCCCGTCGATGACGAACGACCCGTCGTGGACGGGCTCACCGAACTCGCCGCCGTACGCGTAGCCGCCGTCGGGCCGCGCGACACCGTGGTCGATCCACTCCCACACGAAACCGCCGCAGAGCCGCTCGTGGCGCTCGAACAGCTCCTGGTACTCGCTGAGCCCGCCCGGCCCGTTGCCCATCGCGTGGGCGTACTCGCAGAGGACGAACGGCAGGCCGCGGCGGTGGGCGTCGTGGTCCGGATCCACCGTGGACGGCTCCGCGCGGCGCCCGATGGCGTCGACCTCGGCGTGGCTCGGGTACATCCGCGAGTACACGTCGACGTAGGGGCTGTCCCCGTCGCCCTCGTAGTGCACCGGCCGGTCCGGGTCGCGCTCGTGGACCCACGCGGCCATCGCGGCCAGGTTCGCGCCGGTGCCGGACTCGTTGCCGAGCGACCACATGATCACGCCGGGGTGGTTCTTGTCGCGCTCGACGGTGCGCCGGACGCGGTCGAGGAACGCCTCGGCCCACGCCGGGTCGTCGCTGGGGTTGCGGCGCCAGCCGACCGGCTCGAAGCCGTGGGTCTCCAGGTCGGTCTCCAGCACCACCCAGAGGCCGTGCTCGTCGCAGAGGTCGAGGAAGTCGGGGTGCGGCGGGTAGTGGCTGGTGCGCACCGCGTTGATGTTGTGGCGCTTCATGAGCAGCACGTCGGCGAGCATGGTCGCGCGGTCGACGGCGCGTCCGGTGGCGGGATGCCACTCGTGCCGGTTGACGCCGCGCAGCAGCAGCGGCCGGCCGTTGGCGCGCAGCACCCCGCCGTCGGTGGTGACGGTGCGGAACCCGATCTTCAGGCGCACGCGCTCGGTGTCGCTGTCGAGCACCGCGTCGTAGAGCCGCGGCACCTCCGCCGACCACGGCTCGACGTCGACCTCGTGCTCCACCCCGACCGCGACCCCGTGCAGGCCCAGCTCACGCACGTACAGCGTCGCGCGAGCCGGCGTGTCGGTATCGATGCTCGTGCCCGCAAGCGGCACGTCGACGCGCAGCCGGCCACGCCCGCCGACGTAGTCCGCGTGGACGAAGACGTCGTCGATGCCGCCGGCGGGGCGCAGCAGCAGGTCGACCGAGCGGAAGATGCCCGAGAGCCACCACATGTCCTGGTCCTCGAGGTAGCTCGCCGCGGACCACTGCCGCACCCGCACCGCCACCGTGTTCGTGCCGGCCCGCAGGTGCGGCCCGGCCTCGAACTCGTGGGTCAGCCTGCTCCCGGAAGCGGAGCCGAGCTCGATCCCGTTGAGCCAGACCGTGAACAGCGAGTCGACGCCGGCGAAGCGCAGCAGCACCCGCTCGCCCAGCCAGCCCTCCGGTAGCTCGACCGTGCGCCGGTACTCACCGGTCGGGTTCTCGTCCGGGACGTGCGGCGGGTCGACCGGGAACGGGTAGCGGACGTTCGTGTAGGCGGGGGAGCCGTGGCCGTGCAGCTGCCAGTGCGCGGGGACGGGCAGCAGGTCCCAGGCCGCGTCGTCGAAGTCGGGCCGCTCGAAACCCACCGTGGTGTGCGCGAGGCCGGGGACGAGCCGGAACCGCCACTCGCCGTCGAGGGAGAGGGCGGGCGCGTCGGTGTGCAGGGCGGCCCGTGGTGGGATCATCTCCGCACTCTGCACCGTGCCGCGTCGGCGGGCCACCGCCGACGCCGGGTGATCAGCGCGTTCGCGCGGGCCGGGGCGACGGAGGAACGCGCCTGGACGCGGCCCTGCGGTCGGTGGTCTCGGTGAGGACGGCCGTGGCGAGGCCGGCCGTGACGACCTGCCGGCCGACGTCGCTGAGCTTGAGGTTGTGGTTGCGGGAGTAGCTGCGCAGCCGGTCGAACGCCGCGTCCATGCCGATGCCGCCGCGCTCGGCGAGCACCCCCTTGGCCTGCTCGATGATGACGCGGCTGTTCAGGGCGTTCTGCAGCTGCTCGTTGAGGACCTCGCCGCGGTTCACGGCGCGTTCGGACAGGATGCCGATGGTGGCCACGTCGGCGAGGGCCTGTCCGAGCGCGAGGTCGGCCGGGAGCAGCGGTCCGGGTGCGTGCCGGAACAGGTTGAGCGCCCCGACCGGCTCGCCGCGCAGCCGCAGCGGCAGCGCGTGCACGGAGCGGTAGGCCTCGCGGTCGACCAGGGCGCTCGCGAACCGCGGCCACCGTTCGACCGCCTCGTCCAGGTCGACGACGCTGACGGGCGTGACGGTGCGGAAGCACTCCACGCACGGCCCCTCGTCGGCCTGCAGCTGCAGCAGCTCCATCCACGCGGTCTGCTCGTTGGTGGAGGCGACGACCCGCAGCTCGCCCTGTGCGTCGGCGAGCAGGATGCCGGCGGCGTCGACGGCGAGCAGCTCCACGCAGTGCCCGGCGAGCCGGTCGAGCAGGTCGATGATGTCGTAGCTGTCCACGAGCGTGTCCGCGAGCTCGACGAACGCCCTGCTCAGCAGCTTCTCGCGGCTGGGGTCGGCCCTGTCCATGCCGTCAGGCCTCCTGGGTGAAGCGCAGCCGCCGGGCCACCACGTCGTGAGCGACGTCGGCCAGGAGCCGCTGCTCGGCGAAAGCGTAGGCGCGCAACCGGGCGAAAGCGTCGGTCGCGCTGATGTCGAGCTGGGCGACCACCATGCCGGTGGCCTGGTGGATCTCCAGCCGGTTGCCCCACGACCGGTCCCACAGCCGTGCCTCGCCCGGGTCGGTGCGCAGCCCGAGCAGCATGAGCGCCGCGATGTCCGCGGCGCTGACGGCGTCGCGCAGCTGGGCGGGGGGCAGCGAGCCGGGGGCCTTGCGGTGCAGGTCGAGCACGCCCAGGTTCATCGTCGCCCACAGGAGCGGCAGCGCGAAGACGGCCCCGACCCCGGCGCGCTCGACCACCGCCGCCGCGTAGACGGGCCACCGGGCCGAGTCCGCGACGTCGTCCATGTCGGGCACGAGAACGGGCCGGCCGGTGCGGGCGGCTTCCATGCAGGCTCCCTCGCCGAGGGTGAACTGCAGCTCCTCGAGCAGGTCGGAGGTGGCGTCGCTGGCGTAGAGGGTCTGGCGCAGGGGGCTCGTCGTGTGCAGCGAGATGGCCGCACCGTCGATGTCGAGCTCGGCGATGCAGGCCCGGCAGATCCGCTCGGCCATGACGTGCTCGTCCCGCACGTCGTGGTCCATCGCGAGCAGCGCGCGCGTCACGGCACCGGGCTCAGCCACCGGTGGCCAGGTAGCGGCCGGGGTCGCCGCCCGCACGGGCGCCGGCGTCCAACCAGCGGTGGAAACCCGCGTTGTCGCGCCGTTCGAGCTCGTCCAGCATCGACTGCCGCACGGCCACGAGCGCGACGCGGGCCGGCCCGGTCGGGAGCTGGACCAGGGTCAGGTAGCTGCGCCTCCAGGCCAGGCACAGCTCGGGCGTGGACAGCGTGTCGAGCACCGGCGAGGACACGACGGCCGGCAGCGTGACGACGACCGGCGCCGCGGCATCGGGCCGCCGCCGGAACCGCTCCCGCAGGACGTGGGCACCGGCCCCGCCGACGAACAGCAGCGCGATCAGCACCGACTGGAGCGACGGGCCGAGCAGGACCAGCACACCGGTGCCGACGAGCCACATCGCCAGCGCCGTGCCGCCGGCCGCGACCACCTCGCGCCGCCGGGTGGCCGCGTCGAGGCCCGGCCGCTCGTACAGCGTGAGGGCCATCCCGCCGCCCACGAACGCGGCAACCATGACCCCGCCCAGGGCCGCCGCGGGCTGTGCGATCAACCCGATCACGGCCAGCCCGGCGGCGGCGGCCTGGCCCAGAGCCCGGAGCAGGAGGGAGTACGACATCCCGGTGACCTTTCGGCGGACGGCACGGTGATGGTTCACCGCGAGACGTCGCCGAGGGTCAGGAGCAACGTACTAACCGTACACCCCGCCACCCCATCAGCCGGGCCAGGTCCAGCCCGCGATCGCCGGGTCGTCCTCGCCGTGCTCGCGGGTGTGGGCGCGGGCCGCCAGGCGGGCGTCGGCCATCTCCTGGCGCAGCACGGCGGCGCTGCTCCCCAGCGCCGGGACCCGGTCGATCACGTCCATGACCAGGTGGAACCGGTCGAGGTCGTTCATCATCACCATGTCGAACGGCGTGGTGGTGGTGCCCTCCTCGTTGAAGCCGCGGACGTGGATGTTGCGGTGGTTGGTGCGGCGGTAGGTCAGGCGGTGGATCAGCGACGGGTAGCCGTGGTAGGCGAACACCACCGGCTTGTCGGGCGTGAACAGGGCGTCGAAGTCGCGGTCCGACAGCCCGTGCGGGTGCTCGGTCTCGGGTTCGAGCCGCATGAGGTCCACGACGTTGACCACGCGCACCTTCAGGTCGGGCAGGTGGGTGCGCAGCAGGCTCGCGGCGGCGAGCGTCTCCAGCGTGGGGACGTCGCCCGCGCAGGCGAGCACGACGTCGGGTTCGCCCTCGGTCGTTCCGGCCCACGGCCAGATCCCCAGGCCGCGGGTGCAGTGGGCGATCGCCTCGTCCATCGTCAGGTAGGTCAGGGCCGGCTGCTTCCCGGCGACGATCACGTTGATGTACTGGCGGCTGCGCAGGCAGTGGTCGGCCACCGACAGCAGGGTGTTGGTGTCCGGCGGCAGGTACACGCGCACGACCGCGGCCTTCTTGTTCACGACGTGGTCGATGAACCCGGGGTCCTGGTGGGACAGGCCGTTGTGGTCCTGGCGCCAGACGTGGCTCGACAGCAGGTAGTTGAGCGAGGCGATCGGTGCCCGCCAGGGGATGTGGTTGGTGGTCTTGAGCCACTTGGCGTGCTGGTTGACCATCGAGTCGACGATGTGGATGAACGCCTCGTAGCTGGTGAACAGGCCGTGGCGGCCGGTGAGCAGGTAGCCCTCCAGCCAGCCCTGGCACAGGTGCTCCGACAGCACCTCCATCACGCGCCCGTCGGGGGCCAGGTGGTCGTCGCCGGGATGCGTCTCGGCGTCCCAGGCGCGGTCGGTGGTCTCGAACACGGCCTGCAGCCGGTTGGACGCCGTCTCGTCGGGCCCCATGAGGCGGAACCGGTCGGGGTTGGCGGTGATGACGTCGCGCAGCAGCCCGCCCAGCACCGCGGTGGCACTGCTGAACGCCGCTCCCGGCCGCTCGACCGTGACGGCGTGGTGGCGGAAATCGGGCATCGCGAGGTCGCGCAGCAGGAGCCCGCCGTTGGTGTGCGGGTTGGCGCTCATCCGCCGGGCGCCGTGCGGCGCGAGCGCGGCCAGCTCGGGCACGAGGCGGCCGGTGGTGTCGAACAGCTCCTCGGGCCGGTAGCCGCGCATCCACTCCTCGAGCTGCGCGCGGTGTTCCGGGTTGGTCCGGGTCTCGGCGAGCGGCACCTGGTGGGAGCGCCAGGTGCCCTCGACCGGGAGCCCGTCCACGGTCTTCGGGCCGGTCCAGCCCTTGGGGGTCCGGAGCACGACCATCGGCCAGGCCGGGCGACGGCGCGCGGCGCGGCCGCTGCGCGCGGCGTCCTGGATCTCGGCGATGTCGTCGAAGACGGTGTCCAGCGTCGCGGCGAGCTGCTCGTGCACGTCCGCGGGATCGCTGCCGGCCACGAAGTGCGGGGTGTACCCGTAGCCGCGCATCAGCTCGGCGAGCTCGTCGGCGGGGATGCGGGCCAGCAGCGTCGGGTTGGCGATCTTCCAGCCGTTGAGGTGCAGCACCGGGAGGACGACCCCGTCGGACACCGGGTTGAGGAACTTGTTCGAGTGCCAGCTCGCGGCCAGCGGTCCCGTCTCGGCCTCCCCGTCCCCGACGACGCACAGCGCCACGAGGCCGGGGTTGTCGAGAACGGCGCCGTAGGCGTGCAGCAGCGCGTAGCCGAGCTCGCCGCCCTCGTGGATCGAGCCGGGGGTCTCGGGCGCGACGTGGCTGGGGATGCCGCCGGGGAAGGAGAACTGCCGGAACAGCGCGCGCAGCCCGTCCTCGTCGCGGCCGATGGTCGAGTACACCTCGCTGTAGGTGCCCTCCAGGTACGCGTTGGCCACCAGGCCCGGCCCGCCGTGGCCGGGGCCCGTCACGAACAGCGCGTCCAGGTCGCGCTCGACGATCACGCGGTTCATGTGGGCGTAGAGCAGGTTGAGACCGGGCGTGGTGCCCCAGTGACCGAGCAACCGGGGCTTGACGTGCTCGGCCTGCAGCGGTTCCCGCAGCAGCGGGTTGCCGAGCAGGTAGATCTGGCCCACCGACAGGTAGTTGGCCGCGCGCCAGTACGCGTCGATCAGGGACAGGTCGGGGCGGGTGCGGGTGGACGGCTGATGCGTCACGACGACTCCTGGACGGCGGGCGGGGTGCCGGGCAGTGACCACCGCCGCGGGATCCGGGGTGAGGCCGTACGAAACCGTATCGCCGTGGCCGGCGGGTGCCACTGGGTCTTTCGGCCCGCAGTCCGGTGACTTCCGCCCGGCCTGCGGAAGTCGGGGTCCGGGTTACACTCGCGGGCGTACCGGCGTCGCGCCGGAGACCCGCGCCATCGGGCGCGTTCACCGCCGACCTCCGAGGTTGCTCATCACCGCCGTCCGGTGGGAGCCCGGTCGTCGGACTCATCGAGGATCGTCGACAGCGCCGTCGCCGGGTCCGGCCGTTCAGCTCCCAGCGGTCCGCCCCTCCTCCCGCTCCCCGTCGCCGTCCAGAGAGGGCACATGCCTGCCACCGCCAGCCCGACGTCCCGTCCGCCCGTCACCCGTCCCTCCCCGCCCCGCCGCGCGCCCGCGGTGCACCGGCCCGCCCGCCCCGTGGCGATCGGCATGCTGGGCACCTACCCGCCGACGCAGTGCGGGCTGGCCACGTTCGGGGCCGCCCTCGTCGAGGCGCTGGGCACCTCGCCCGGGGCCGTGGGCATCGTGCGGGTCGTCGACCGGGCCGAGTCGCACCCCGACCCGGACGTGGTGGCGCACCTGGTGAACGGGTCCGCCGAGAGCGCGGCCCGCGCGGTCCGGCGGCTCAACGGGTTCGACGTCGTGCTCGTGCAGCACGAGTACGGCATCTACGGCGGCCCCGACGGCGCCGACGTGCTGGACGTCCTCGACGCCCTCACGGTGCCCGCGATCGTGGTGCTGCACACCGTGCTGCAGGATCCGACGCCGCGGCAGCGCCACATCCTGACGCGGATCCTCGACCGCGCCGAGACGGTCGTCACGATGACCGAGACCGCCCGTCGGCGGCTGCTCGCCAGCTACGGCGCGAGCCCGTCCCGCGTCACCGTCATCCCGCACGGCGCCGCCGACCACCTGGCCTCGGACGCCACGCCACGGCGGGGCGGCCGGCCGGTCGTGCTCACCTGGGGCCTGATCGGGCCGGGCAAGGGCATCGAGTGGGCGATCGACGCGATGCCCGGCCTGCGCGACCTGCGGCCCCGGTACCGGGTCATGGGCCGGACGCACCCGAAGGTGGTCGAGCGCGACGGCGAGGCCTACCGCGACGGCCTGCTCTCCCGGATCTCGGCGCGGGGGGCGGACGACCTCGTCGAGCTGGACGACCGCTACCTCGGCGGCGCCGACCTCGCCGCGATCGTGCACCAGGCCGACGTGGTGCTGCTGCCCTACGACTCGCGCGAGCAGGTGACGTCCGGGGTGCTCATCGAGGCGGTCGCCGCCGGGCGGCCGGTGGTCTCGACCGCGTTCCCGCACGCCGTCGAGCTGCTCGGCGACGGCACCGGTCTCGTGGTCCCGCAGCGGGACCCGGTGGCGCTGGAGGCGGCGCTGCGCCGGGTCCTGGCCGAGCCGAGGCTCGCCGCCGACATGGCGGATCGGGCCGCGCGCAAGGCCCCCGACCTGCTGTGGGGCGCCGTCGCGGGGCGCTACCGCAGGCTCGCCGCGGACCTGGTGGCGGCGTCCGAGGTCGCGGTCGCGTGACCTCTTTCGCCCATCTCCGCCGCCTCACCGACGCCGGCGGCCTGTACGAGCACGCCTGCGGCACCGCGCCGCGGCCCGAGCACGGGTACTGCGTCGACGACGTCGCGCGGGCGCTGGTGGTGACCTGCCGGGAGTCCGGATCCGATGTGGACGACCTGCGCGAGCGGTACCTGGCGTTCGTGCTCGCCGCCCAGCTGCCCGACGGCCGGTTCCGCAACCGCCGCGGCGCCGACCTCGCCTGGCAGGACGCGCCGCCCGACACCGTCGACGTCGAGGACTGCTGGGGCCGCGCGCTGTGGGGGCTCGGCGCGGCGGTCGCGCGCGGCTCGCAGCCGGCGCTCGCCGCGTTCGAGCGCGGGGCGCGGTGGCGCACGCCGCACCCGCGCGCGATGGCGTTCGCCGCGTTCGGGGCGGCCGACGTGCTGGCGGTCCTCCCCGACCACGGCCCGTCCCTCGATCTCCTCCGGGCGGCGGCCACAGTGATCGGCCGCCCGGCGACCGACCGCGCCTGGCCGTGGCCCGAGGAGCGCCTCACCTATGCCAACGCGGCGATCCCCGAGGCGCTGTTCGCGGCCGGGAAGGCGTTGCGGGATCCGTCGCTCGTCGCCGACGGGCGGCGCCTGCTGAGCTGGCTGCTCGACGTCCAGACCCGCGACGGGCACCTCTCGGTCGTGCCGGTCGGCGGGTGGGGGCCGGCCGACATCGGCAACGGGCCGGGGTACGACCAGCAACCGATCGAGGTCGCGGCGCTGGCCGACGCCTGCGCCCGGGCGTTCACCGTGGCCGGCAACCCGCGCTGGACGGCCGGCCTGGAGCTGGCCGCGTCGTGGTTCCGCGGTGCCAACGACGCCGGCTCGCCGCTGCTCGACGCGGAGAGCGGCGGGGGCTGCGACGGGCTGCACGCCGACGGGCGCAACGAGAACCAGGGCGCCGAGTCGACCATCGCCCTGATCTCGACGCTGCAGCACGCCACGTGACCGCAACGAGCCCGCGCGATGCGGTCAGGGGGCGCGGTATGACCGCAACGAGCCCGCGCGATGCGGTCGGGGGGCGCCGTATGACCGCAACGGGCCCGCGCGATGCGGTCCGGGGAGCGTTGTGACCGAGCTGGTCACGCGGTCCGGTGTCGCGCTGTACGCCGACGCGTCGCGCGTGCTGGCCCGGCTGTTCGTGCCCGGGCAGGAGCTGGTGGTCGACACCGAGTCCCGCGCGTCGGGGGTGCTGGCCCGGATCCTGGAGCTCCCCGAGGACGCGGTCGTCGCGGAGGCCGCCCGCGTCCGGGATCGGTACGCCGGCCGGCACCGCGACCTCCCGGCCGCGCTGGCGGCCAACTACCGCCGCATCGCGCACCGCGTGCCCGACGGCGAGATCTCCGACGCGCGCCGCGAGCTGATCGGGGCGCTGTTCACCCACGAGTACTCGATCGAGGGCGCGGCGCTGTTCAACCCGTCGGCCGTGGCCCATCCCGACCAGTCCGGGCTCGCCCCCGGGGCGCTGCGGTTCGTGCTGAGCCTGCGCGCGGTGGGGGAGGGGCACATCTCGTGCCTGGAGTTCCGCACGGGCGTGTTCGGCCCGGGCGACGCGGTGCGCGTCGACGATCCCGGGCCGTACGTCGAGGGCGGCCGCACCGGTCCCACGTCGTATCACCGGGCGCTGTTCGCCCTGCAGCTCGTGGAGGCCGGCGCCGACGCGGAGAGCACGTCGTTCCTGCTGCGCTGCCTGCCGCCGGTGTTCCGCGCCGGTGACCTCGACGGGGCGCTCGACGCGCTCAGGGAGCAGCGGGTGACCCGCCACGGCGCCGCGCACACCGCCGAGCTGGCCCGGCGGATCGCCGCGTGCAGCTACGAGGTGGAGTTCGCGCCCGCGTCGGCGCTCGCCGAGCGGGTGCTGTGGCCGCACGGGCCGTCGGAGTGCCAGGGCATCGAGGACGCCCGGTTCGTGCACGTCACCGCCGACGACGGCACCGCAGGCTACCGCGCCACCTACACCGCCTTCGACGGCGCGCGGATCGAACCGCAGGTGATCGAGACGTCCGACTTCCGCACGTTCCGGATCTCCCAGCTTGCGGGGCCCTCGGCGCGGAACAAGGGGATGGCCCTGTTCCCGCGCACGGTCGGCGGGCGCCACGTCGCGCTGTCGCGCTGGGACCGTGAGAACAGCGCCATCGCGTTCTCCGACGACGGCCGGACCTGGGGCGATCCGCGGACACTACACTCCCCGAGCCGCCCGTGGGAGCTGACCCAGACCGGCAACTGCGGCTCGCCGATCGAGACCGACGCCGGCTGGCTCGTGCTGACCCACGGCGTCGGCCCGATGCGGGAGTACGCGATCGGCGCGCTGCTGCTCGACCTCGACGACCCCACGCGCGTGGTCGGCGACCTCCGCGAGCCCCTGCTGCGGCCCGCCGAGGACGAGCGCGAGGGGTACGTCCCGAACGTCGTGTACTCGTGCGGCGCGCTGCGCCACGGCGACCGGCTGCTGCTGCCCTACGGCGCGAGCGACGCGTCGGTGCGGTTCGCGGTGGTCGACCTGCCGGCGCTGCTGGCCCGCATGACCGGCTGACCGGCCACGACGCGCGCGAACAGGGCCGCGTAGTCGGCCACCATCCGGGCCGCGGTGAAGCGCTCCTCGACGTCGGCGCGGCAGTCGTGGCGGCGCAGCCCCGCGACGTGGCCCACCGCCTCGGCCGCGGCCGGCACGTCGTCGACGAGGAACCCGGTGCGCCCGTGCCGGATGATCTCCGGCATCGAGCCGAGGGGGTGCGCGACCACCGGGGTGCCGGTGGCGAGGGCCTCCACCACCGACAACCCGAACGGTTCGGCGAACCCGACCAGGTGCAGCAGCGCGAGCGCCCCGCCGAGCAGCGCGTCGCGCTGCGCCGGACCGGCCGAGCCGACGTACGTGACCGCCGGGCCGAGGTGTGGCTCGACGCGGTCGCGGAAGTAGCCGCGGTCCTGCACGATCCCGGCGATGATCAGCGGCAGCCCGGTGCGGCGGGCCACGTCGATCGCCCGGTGGGTGCCCTTGTCGGGGTGGATGCGGCCGAGGAACAGCAGGTAGGAGCCCGGCTCGGGCCGGAACGTGAACGGCGCGAGGTCGATGCCGTGGTGGATCGTCGCCTCGTAGCCCAGCGCCGGGTGCCGGTCGGCGTCGCTGATCGCCACGTAGTGCGCGATGTCGTCATAGGCCCGGTACACCGGCACGATCGCCTCGGACGAGAACCCGTGGATCGTCGTCACCACCGGCGTCGACACCAGCCGGCTGAACGTCAACGGCAGGAAGTCGAACTGGTTGGACAGCACGTCGAACTGCGCCGCCCGCTCGAACGCGGCCGCGATGTGCAGGCCCTCGTGGACCTTGGCGTCGACGCCCGGATCCTCCTCGTACCCGCGCGGGGCCACGGCGTGCAGGCGCGCGGAGGTCAGCGAATCGGCCGTGGCGAACAGCGTGACGTCGTGGCCGAGCGCGACCAGCCCTTCGGTGAGGGTGGACGCCACCTGCTCCCACGGCCCGTAGTCGCGCGGCGGGGTGCGGTGCGCGATCGAGGAGATCACGCCGATCCGCATGTCGGCACGGTAACAGCGCGGTGGACAGGTCGACGGCGGCGCTGTGCTGCCCTGTTCGACGGCCTGCTCAGGTCGTTCCGGGGCGGAGAAAGTCGATCGCGAGGCGGCGGAAAATGTAGTCGGTGATGGACGCGGCGCGGGTGATGTCGGGGTCGTCGGTGGGGCCGTTGGGGATGAAGGCGAGGATCGGGGTGAGGCCGAACCCGAACAACTCGCCGGGGAGCAGGGCGATGCCCGAGTCGAGCTGGTCGGGTCGGTAGTGCAGGCACACAGCGAACGCGTCGACGCCGCTGGTGACGGTGGGCGGGAACAGGTCGGCGGTCACGCCGAGGGTCATGTACCAGCCTCCTTGGGTAGCGTCGCCTCACCACTACTGGGGCCAGAGGGCCGATGCCCAGCCGCTCGGCGACCTCCGCGGGCGCCGGGATTTCGGCGACCTCCAGCAACTCCTGGCGCGCCCGGCGCCCCTGCTCCGCAACCTGCGCGTCGAACCCGGGGAGCCCGGCAGCCCGGTGCCGCCTGTAGTTGGTTGCGGTCACCGTCAGTCGCAGGGGCGGGTCGGGGCGGACGAATGTCCCCCGTCCCTGCTCGGTGACGACCAGCCCCTCCGCCTTCAACAACGCGATAGCTCGGCGCACGGTGGGGCGGCTCGTCCTGTACTGCTCGGCGAGCGTCCACTCCGAACCGAGCCTGCTCCCCGACGGGCGGCGGCCGTCCAGGATGGCGTCACGAAGATCTGCGGCGACACGGTGATACGGAAATTCCGCCTCGGAGAACATGGCCAGACCCTACGGAGACGGCTCGAGGTATCGCGTCGCACGAGGGGTGTGACGGCCGCCCTGAGCGCATCGCGCG
This sequence comes from uncultured Pseudonocardia sp., assembly GCA_964247105.1. Taxonomy (GTDB): domain Bacteria; phylum Actinomycetota; class Actinomycetes; order Mycobacteriales; family Pseudonocardiaceae; genus Pseudonocardia. The sequence continues at coordinate 17,520 of CAXTTN010000041.1, read as the reverse complement.
GGCTCGTTGCGGTGACGGGGCTGCTGTGGGCGCATCGCGCGGGCTCGTTGCGATCTCGTCAGCCGGGGAAGGTGGTCCAGCGCGCCGCGGCCCACACGCCCGTCGCCATCAGCAGCGCGGCCAGCCCCACCAGCCACACGCTCAGCTCGACGTCGCGCTGCTGGGTCGCGACGGTCCGGGGGAGGTCGGACAGCACGCCCTGCAGCCCGTCGGCGTCGGCGGCGGCGAAGTACTCCCCGCCGGTCGTCGTCGCCACCTGCCGCAGCGTCCCCTCGTCCGTGACGAGGTACTGGTTGCTCCCGCCGACACTGCCGCCCGGGCTGGTCTCGAAGGTGCGGCCGCCCAGCTGCGCCGCCGTGCACACCATCGCCGTCGGGTTCCGCGTGCCGAACCCGATCGGGTAGATGCGCACGCCGCGATCGGCGGCGACCTTCGCGGCGTCCTCGGGTTCGACGCCGCGGGTGTTGGCGCCGTCGGTGAGCAGCACCACGATCTCGGGCGCGAACGTCCCGGGGACGCGGGGCGGCACCGGGGGAGCGCCGGGCCGGGGGTCCGAGGGGGCCACGTCGGGGTCGATCTCGGCGATCGCGTCGACGGATTTCAGGATCGCGGCGCCGATGGTGGTGCCCCGGCCCGTGGTCAGGCCGTCGACGGCCCGCAGGACGACGTCGCGGTCGGTGGTGGGCGGCACCGCCAGCTCGGCGAAGCCGGAGAACACGACGAGGCCGACGCGGGTGACGGGGTCCTGGTTCTGCACGAACGCGCGCACGGCGTCCTGCGCCGCGGTGAGCCGGTTGGGCTGGACGTCGGTGGCGCACATCGAGCCGGAGACGTCCAGCGCGAGGATCACGGCCGTCTGCGCCACGGGGACGTCCACGCGCACCCGGGGACGGGCCGCCGCGAGACCGAGGACGGCGACGGCCGCCAGCAGCAGGGCGAACGGGGCGTGCCGGCGCCACGGCGGCCTGCGCGGTGCCGCCGCGCGCACGAGCGCGATGTCGGAGTAGCGCACGGCGTTCCGCCGCCGTCGTCGCAGCTGCCAGACGTAACCCGCGACGGCCGCCGGGACGACCAGCAGCGACAGGAGGGCCAGCGGCCATTCGGCACCCACCTAGACCGCCCGCCCCGTCGCCCGCAGCGACAGCCCGACCGACAGCAGCACCAGGAGCCCGGCCGCCGCCGCGACGGGCGCCGTGAGCTCGATCTGGTGCGTCCGGACCGTCCACGCGAGGTCGACGTCGAGCGTGGGCGCCCCCCGGCCGGACACCGCGGTGTAGCTGCCGCCCGTGCGCTGGGCGATGTCGCGCAGCAGCGGCTCGTCGAGCGCCGTCGCCACCTGGAACCCGTCGACGGTGAGCACCGTGCCCCGGGGTGAGCCCAGGCCGATCGGGTAGATCCGCACGCCCGCGCCGGAGGCGATGTCGGCGACGTCGCGCGGGTCGACGTCGCCGGTGTTCTCCCCGTCGGTCAGCAGGACGACGGCCGCGGAGCCGTGGTAGCCGAGGTCCGGGCCCTGCTGCTCGACGCCCGGGGCCCGCGGTTCCAGCTGGACCGGCATCCCGATGGCGGCGCTCAGCGCGGTCTGCAGGCCGCGGGCCAGGCCGCTTCCGCCGGTCGGGGCGAGGCGGTCGATCGCGGCGACGACGGCGGCCCGGTCGGCCGTCGGCTCCTGGGTGACCAGCCCGCTCCCGCTGAACGCGACCACCCCGACCAGCACGTCCGGCGGCTGCTGGTCGACCAGCGTGCGGGCTGCGGCCTGCGCGGCCGCCATGCGGTTCGGCGCGGCGTCGCCCGCGGCCATGCTGGCCGAGGTGTCGAACGCGAGGATCAGGGTGCCCTCCCGGCGTGGCTCCGGGATCGACGCGTCGGGTCGGCTCAGCCCGGCGAGCAGCAGCGCGAACGCGGCGAGGAGGAGGGCGAGGGGCAGCGTGGCGCGCCGGCCCGACGGCGCCACCAGCCCCAGCGCGGCCAGTTCGGCGCGCCGCGCGGCCTGGGCCCTGGCCCGGCGCCGGTACCAGATCACGGCGCCGGGCACGGCGAGCAGGGCGAGGAGCGCCCAGGGCCACTGCAGGGTCATCGCCCACGCCGCCAGGGGCGGTTCATCGTCGCCGCCCACGTCGCCCGGCCATGGCGAACAGCACCCGTACCAGGTCGTCGTCGGTGGCGACGGTGAACAGCTCCAGCCCGGCCGAGCGCAGGTCGGCGACGAGCGCGGCCTGCCGCGCGTCGGCGCCCTCGCGCAACCGGCGCCGGAAGCCGGGGTCGTCGGTGTCCACGAAGATCACTTCGCCGGTCTCGGCGTCCTCGACGTAGATCATCCCGGCTGCCGGGAGCTCGAACTCGCGCCGGTCCACCACCTGCACGGCCACGACGTCGTGACGCCGGGCGAGGAGCCCGAGCGGCTGCTGCCAGCCCGCCGGACCGAGGAAGTCGGTGACGATCACGATCACCGATCGTCGTCGCGCGACGCCCAGCGTGGCCCGCAGCGCACCGGCGAGGTCGGTGGGACCCGGGGCCGCCACGTCGTCGGCCGGAGCCGCACCGAGCAGCCGGTGGAGGATGCGCAGCACCTGGTTGCGGCCCTGACCGGGCCGGATCGTCTCGCGGACCGCGGTGTCGAACAGCAGGGCGCCCACGCGGTTGCCGCCGCGCGACAGCAGCTGCGCCATGGTTGCGGCGACCTCGGTGAGCACCACGTGCTTGCGCCGCTGCACCGGCCCGAACCCCATCGACGCCGATCCGTCGAGCACCAACCACGCGGTGACGTCCCGGTCCTCCACGTACTCACGGACGTGCGTCGTGCCGGTGCGCGCGGTGACGTTCCAGTCGACGTGGCGGAGGTCGTCGCCGAGCTGGTACTCGCGCAGGTCGGCCACGTCGACCCCGGCCCCGCGGAACAGCGTCCGGTGATCGCCCTGGAGCCGCCCGTCGAGCCGGCGCAGCACGCGCCACTCCAGCCGGCGCAGCACCCGCTCGGGCGTGAGCGGGCCCGTCACGGCCGGTGCGCGATCTCGGGTGTCGCGACCGAGTCCAGCAGCGGGCCGAGCAGGTCGTCGGGTGTGACGTCGTCGGCGAGGGCCTCGTAGGACAGGACGACGCGGTGGCGCAGCACGTCGCGCGCCAGCTCGCGGACGTCGGCGGGCAGCGCGTAGTCGCGCCCGCGCAGGAAGGCCAGCGCCTTCGCCCCGAGCACCATGTTGATCGACGCGCGGGGGCTCGCCCCGAACGTCACGTAGCGGGCGAGATCGGGCAGGCCCGCCGCGGTGACGTCGCGCGTGGTGGTGCTCAGCTGCACGGCGTAGGAGATGACCTGCGGATCCACGTACACCGCGTCGGCGGCCCGCTGGAACCCGCGCAGCGTCCCGGGATCGAGCACGCGCGTCACCTGCTCCGCCGCGCCGATCATCCGCTCGACGACGACGTACTCCTCGGTGGCGCTCGGGTAGCCGACGAGGACCTTGAACATGAACCGGTCGAGCTGCGCCTCGGGCAGCGGGTAGGTGCCGTCGGACTCGATCGGGTTCTGCGTCGCCATCACCAGGAACGGGTCGGGCGCGGGGTAGGTCTCCCGGCCGATCGTCACCTGCCGTTCCTGCATCACCTCCAGCAGCGCGCTCTGCACCTTCGCGGGCGCCCGGTTGATCTCGTCGGCGAGCAGCAGGTTGGTGAACACCGGCCCGAACGACACCTGGAACTCGCCGTCGCGCTGGTTGAAGATCCGCGTGCCGACGACGTCGGCAGGCACCAGGTCGGAGGTGAACTGGATGCGCTGGAACTCACCGCCGATCGCCCGCGCCAGCGTTCGCACCGCCATCGTCTTGGCCAGGCCCGGCACGCCCTCCACCAGCAGGTGGCCGCGGGCCAGCAGGGCGACGAGCATCCGTTCCAGGAGCCCGTCCTGGCCGACGATCGTCTTCTTGACCTCGTAGAGCGTCTGCTCGAGCGGTGCGGCGGCGTCGATGGGAACCCCCCGGTCTCGTGCGGTCACGTCGCCGCGTCCGCGGGAGGGATCACGTCGGCGGTCACTGCTGCGGCCCGTCCGCACCGCCGGTGGCGGAGCCGATCGGCACGGCGAAGCCGATGCCGACGAAGAAGTCGCCGGCGCCCGGGTTGGCGAGGCCGGTGACGATCCCGACGACCTGCCCGGCGCGGTTGAGCAGGGGGCCGCCGCTGTTGCCGGGGTTGACCGCGGCGTCGAACTGGATGAGCCCGGACAGGGCCGTGCCGGGGGTGGCGCCGGGTGTGGTGATCCTCCGGTCGGTGGCCGACACGACCCCCGCCGACAGGCTGCGCTGCAGCCCCAGCGGGTTGCCCACGGCGAACACCGGATCGCCGACGGGCGGGGGCCCGCCCAGCACGGCGGGCACGATCACGGCGGGCTGCCGGTCGGCGGTCAGGACGGCGACGTCCTGCTCGGGCCGGGCCAGCGCCACGCGCGCGGTGCCGGTGGTGCCGTCGGCGAAGGTGACCTGGACGGGGTCTGCTCCCGCCACGACGTGCAGCGCGGTGAGCACCGAGCCGTCGGCGTTGACGACCACGCCGCTGCCCAGCTTCGGCCCGGCGGTCACCGTGACCAGCGACGGGCCGATCGCCTGGTAGGCCACCGAGGCATCGGCGGGCGCGGCCTGCTCCTGCTGGTGGGCCGCGTCGAGCTGCCGGGCCACGGCCGCGTCCACATCGGCCTGGGTGAGCGGGGCCGGCGCGGTGAGCGCCGTCACCACCGACCAGGCGAGGGCGCCCGCGAGCAGCACGACGACGGCGACGGCGCCCGCCTGGAGCGCGCGCCACCGTCGGGTTCGCTCAGCGGGCCCCGGCTCCGGCTGGTGGACCGCCGGCGCGCGTTCGGCCGGTCGCACACCATCAAGAGTACGTAACGATTCGCGAGAAATCCGGGGCCGCCGATGGGAGACCCCGGATGTCGCATCCGGTCAGGACCCGTTCTGGGTCAGAACCAGTTGGCCCGGCCCCCGACGGCGCGCCCGGTGCGGCCGAGGACGAGCAGGATCACTCCGATGATCAGGAGCAGGCCGCCGATGTAGTAGAGCAGGCTGATACCGGCAAAGTAGCCGATCACCAGCAGGATGAGGCCGAGAATGATCATTGGTCGGGGTCCTTCGCGGGAGGGGAAAGGGTGGGACGCCACTATGTACCCCCTCCGCCGCGGTTCAAACCCGTCGGCTCGACAGGAAGAATCGGACCATCTCGGCCGACGCGTCGGGGCCGTCGGGATCGGTGTACGACCCGGCCGGGCTGCCCCCGGACCAGGCGTGGCCGCCGCCGTGGACGGTCCAGGACTCGACGAGCACACCACCGTCGGGATCGGTGTGGACGGTCCGGGTGTAGGGCCGGCCGGACCGGGGGGTGTGGCGCGCCGAATCCGACACCGACGTGGCCGCGGCGGCCAACCGGGCCGAGACGAGCCGCTCGGCGTTGACCGGGGCCACGACGGCGTCGCGGTCGCCGTGGAACACGATCGTCGGCACGGCCGCACCGGGCCCCGGCGTGCCGCCGGTGCGCATCGCGGCGAACGCGGACGCGACGTCGTGCGCGGCGCCGTGGGCGATCCCGGAGTGCACGCCCACCCCGGCGTAGAGATCGGGCCGGGTGGCGGCCATCACCGCCGCCATCGCGCCCCCGGCCGACATCCCGGCGACGTGCACGCGGCGGGGGTCGACCGCGTGATCGGCCATCACGGCGCGCGTGATGCCGGCGATGATCGCCGGCTCGCCCGTCTCGGTGAACCAGTTCCAGTAGCCGCCGCTGTTGGCGGACCTGGACTGCTGCGGATACGCGACGAGGAAGGTGTGCTGCTCGGCGAGGTCGTTCATGCGGGTGCCGGCGGCGAAGTCCGCGGCGTCCTGCTTCCCGCCGTGCAGCATGACGACGAGCGGCACCGGAGCGCCGTCGTAGCCGGTGGGGACGTACAGGTCGTAGGCGCGGGTGCCCTCCGGAGCCGTGTGGCGCAGGTGGCGGACCTCGCCCCCGGGAGCGGGCCCGGCCGTGGCGCCGGCCGTTCCCGGCCGGAACCGGCTGGGGATGGCGTCGCGCAGCCGGCCCGCGGTGGTGCGGAGCGGGCCGAGCCCGCCGTCGTGCCCGGTCCCGAGGGTGCGCTGCAGCAGCGCGGTCGCCTCCACGAGCCGGCCCTCCCTGGTCAGTCGAGCCGCCTCGAACATGGTGCGCGGGTCGTCCATGGGGTTGTCCCTTCGCCGTGCATGGTCAGGTCGTGCGGGAGGCCAGTGCGGCCTTGACCGCCCTCGGGGCCCGGAAGGCGCCCAGCACCTCCACCGACGCGATGGTCGCCAGCGCGAGCTCCACGCTGACGTCGTCGGCGACGGTGGCGAGACCGAGGACGCGCAGCTCGATCGTCTGCCCGGCGTCGCGGAGCCGCTCGAGCTCGCCGCGGCCGAGGTGACGGGTGCCCAGCGTCAACGTCCGGCGCTGCACGGTGTCGTTGACCACGCCTTCGCGGCTCTCGAGCTGGCGCCGGATCGCCGTGCGGATGAAGTCGGTGCGGTTGGAGTAGAAGCCCTCCTCCACGAGCAGGTCGATCTGCCCGAGATCGACCGGCCCGACGTTGATCGTGATCTTCTCGGTCCGATCGACCTCGGCCACGTGCGTCCCTCCATCCGTTCACCATCCATATGGATGGTACCAGGAGGGTGGGCGTGTGGTCGCCGTCCGCGCCGGCGAACACGGCGAGAGCGGACCCGCAGGTGGTCGGCGGGGTCGTCGGTCCTCCGGGCGCCAGGGGTGGTCGATTCACCGGGGGCCGGGCGATGTCACGGCGTCGTCGGCGAACTCCGGGTGAGAGTGGCCGGCCGAGCGTCCTGCGCCCTCGATCGGGCCGTCGGCCGCGGGGTCAGCCGCTCCCGCCGTCGCGGCCGGCCCGGGCCTGCAGCTCGTCGATCCGCTTCGACGCGTCGGCCTTGGAGAGGTCGTCGGGAGGCGGCTCCTCGCCCGCCTGCTGCGCGAGGGTGTGCAGGTAGGAGCGCTGCGGGCCGGTCATCGGCTCGTCGCCGGTGGTCCAGTCGTCGGGGTCCTTCTCGGGGTTGCTGTTGGCTGGAGTGCTCACGGATCGAACGTATCTTCGACGGGTCCGATCCGCAGCGCGGGGCGCGGGTCGGCGGAAACGGGGCCCTGACCTGCGGGCGCGCGGTTGAACCCGCTCGTCTGCGGGTAGTTCCCGGTCATGGTCGCAGGTCTGCTCGCCGCCCCCGTGACGCCGGGAGCGGCCCGATGAGTCCCGTCGCCCGCGTCGCCCGCCTGGCGGCCGGGTTCGCCGCGGTGTGTCTCGGACTGCTGGGCGTCGTGTTCGGTTCCTCCGCCGTCGCGACGGGCGCCGCCGTGGTCGCCTTCCTGGCCGGTTTCGGCGGGTACGCGAGCGCGCAGCGCAACGGGCGCCGCGCGGCCCCGGTCGTGGCACGGTTCGCGCTCACGGGCGCCGCCGCGGTGGCCGTCCTGGGCGGTGTCGTGTTCCTGGTCGGCCCGATCGCCGTGCCGCTGGCCGCGGTCGCGGCGGTGGCCGCGGTGTGGCGCAGCCGGGTCGGGCGGCGGGGAGGTCCGGCCGCGCCGGCCGGGGAGCCGGTGGAACCGGCCGAGCCCGATGACGACCTCGCCACCCTGACCAACGCCCAGCTGGGCCGCGAGTGGCGGCGGAGCCACTCGTGGTTGCTGCGCGCCCGCACGGCCGAGGAGCTGGGCATGGTCTGCCGCCTGCGGCGCCGGCAGCTCGACGAGATCGAGCGGCGCGACCCCTCGGGGTTCCGCCGGTGGCTCGACGGCGGGTCCTGGGTGCGCGGCGACTCGGCGCCGTTCCTCGGCGGCTGATCCGGCGCGAGGCACGGCGGTCGCCGAACGGGTGATGTCGTTGCACGATGGGGTGACGAAAGCCGTCACACCGCGCGCCGATCGCTCGGACGTGCGAAGGTCTGCCCCCAACAGTCGGTATCCGTGGCCGCCGAACGGAGTGCTGACGTGGATATTGCGTTACTGCCCCTGATGTCGTTCGACGAAGCCTGCGCGCACGTCGTCGGTTATCTGAAGAAGTGGGTTCCGCTCGCGTTCTGGTCGGTCAGCCGGTTCGACGGCGAGCGGCAGGTCTACCACTACGTCGAGGACGACGCCTACGGGAAGACGGCCGGGCAGTCGCACTCGTGGTCGAGCTCGTTCTGCCAGTACATGGTCGCCGGGGTCACCCCGCCGATCGCCCCCGACGCCATGGCCGTGCCCCGGTACGCAGCCGCCGGGGTGGCCACGGAGCTGACCATCGGCGCGTACGCCGGGGCGCCCATCCGGGCGGCCGACGGCTCGCTGTTCGGCACGCTGTGCGGCCTGGATCCGCGGGTGCAGGATTCCGCCCTGCTCGAGCAGGCCCCGCTGCTGCACCTGATGGCCACCCTGCTCGGGCAGATCCTCACGGACGAGCGGCTGCGGGCCGAGGCCGCCGAGCGGGAGGCCGAGCTGAGCTGGATGGCGCGGTACGACCCCCTGACCCGGCTGCCCAACCGCGCGCACTTCGTCGACCTCGTGGCCGGGGCGGTGGGCCGCGCGAGGGACGGCGGCAGATCGCGTCCGGCGGTCGTGCTGCTCGACGTGGACGGCCTCACCGCCGTCAACGACACCTTCGGGCGCGCGGTCGGCGACGACCTGCTCGTGGAGATCGCCGCCCGGTTGTCGGTACCGCGGCCGTTCGACGCCGTGGCGTGCCTGGGTGGCGACGAGTTCGCGATCATGCTCCGCGACGTGGTGGACCTCCCCGCGGCCAGGGCGGTGGTGGAGCGCGTGTTCGCGGAGCCCTTCGTCGTCCGGGGCCTGCGCATACCGGTGTCGGTGAGCGCGGGTGCGGCCCTGGTGCCGCTCGCCACCGGGTCCGGCACCGCCCAGGCGGTGGACGCCGCGCTCGCGCGGGCCGAGATCGCCCAGCACGCGGCCACGCAGCACCCCCACGGCCGGTTCGCGCTGCACGACCCGACGATGACCCTGCCCGGCGTCCGGGACCTGCAGCTGCTCGAACCGCTCCGGGACGCGATCCGGTCCGGCGCCGTCGAGGCGGCCTACCAGCCGATCGTCGAGCTCGACACCGGCCGCGTCGTCGCCTTCGAGGCCCTCGCCCGGTGGACCCACGACGGCGCGGCGGTGCCGCCGGACGTCTTCGTGCCCGTGGCCGGCCGCTGGGGCCTGCTGCCCGCACTGACCGATCACATGATGGACCTCGTGGCGGCGCAGCTGGCGCGGTGGTCCACCACCCTCGGGCACCGGCGGCTCCAGGCGGCCGTCAACGTGCCGCCGGGCCTCATCGTCGACCCGTCGTTCCCCGGCCGGGTCGCGAGCTGCATCCGGCGTCACGGCCTCGGCCCGAACCAGCTCGTGCTCGAGATCACCGAGGACGCCCTGCTCATCGACCCGCCCGCGGCGCAGGCCGTGGCCACGCGGCTGCACGACCTCGGCGTCACCCTGTCGCTGGACGACTTCGGCACCGGGTACTCCTCGCTGCTGCACCTGCAGCAGATCCCGCTGCACTCGGTCAAGATCGACCGCGGCTTCGCCCGCGACCTCGAGGTCAACGAGGCGAGCCGCCGCTTCATGCGGGCGGTGCTCACCCTCGGCAGCGACCTCGGGCTGCGCGTCATCGTGGAGGGGATCGAGCGGCGGACGCAGGCCGAGGTGCTGCACGGGCTGTTCGGCACCCACGCCCAGGGCTACTACTTCGGCCCGCCCGCGCGGGCCGAGCACATCGACGTCCGGGAGCGCGTCGGCACGCACACCTACGAGCGGTCCTGAACGACTCCGCCCGTAGCGAGCGGCTGGGCGGCGCGCCCACCGGATCACACGCTGGCCGCCTCGGCCCGCTCGGGCGGGGCGACCGACGGCCGGATGCGCAGGGTGGCCAGCAGGCCGAGCACGAGTGCACCCGCCGCGACCAGCGCGGACGTCGCCGTGGCCGAGCTGAGCGCCTGACGGGCGATCTCGGCCGCCGCCGCGGTGGCCGGGTCGGCGGCGAGCGGGCCGATCGCCGCGCCCGCGCTGTTGCTGACGGCTGCGGTGATCCCGTCGACGGTCGCGGCGGGGAGCCCGGCCCCGGTGAGCCCGGTGCGGGTGGCGCCGGAGAGGCCCGTGAACAGCACGGTGCCGAGCACGGCGATGCCCATCGCCGAGCCGACCTGCCGGGCCGTGCTCTGGATGCCCGACGCCTCGCCGCTGCTCGCCACGGGCACGTCGGCCAGCACGACGTTGGTGATCTGGGCGGTGGCGAGGCCGACCCCGATGCCGTACACGGCGAGCAGCGGGGCCAGCGTCCACGCGGAGGTGTCCGGCGCGACGGTGAGACCGAGCCCGCCGACGCCCACGACCTCCAGGACGATGCCCAGCCGGACCATCATCAGCGGCCCGATCCGTTCGGTCAGCACCGCGCCGGCCCCGCTCGCGGCGAAGCTGCCCAGCGCGAGGGCGAGCAGCAGCAGGCCCGTTTCGAACGCTGTGTAACCGAGCGCGTTCTGCAGCCACAGCGGCAGGGCGAAGAGGATGCCGAACTCGCCCAGGCTGATGATCGCCGCGGCCACGTTGCCGGCCGCGAACGAGGGGATCCGGAACAGGTCGAGGTCGACGAGGCTGCGCAGCCCGCGCCGCCGCCGGCTGAACGCCAGCGCCACGAACCCGCCGAGCGCGAGCGCCGACACCGCGAACGCGAGCGGCACCGGCGAGAGCCCGGCCAGGGTCACGTCGCCGATCGGCCGCCACCAGCCGTACGTGCGGCCCTCGACCAGCCCGAACGCGAGGCCACCGAAACCCAGCACGGACAGGACCGCGCCGAGCGGGTCCAGGTCCAGCCGGCCCGCCGACCGCGGCGTGGGGGCCACGAACAGCAGCGTGCCCGCCACGATCAGCACGCCGAGCGGCACGTTGATGCCGAACGACCAGCGCCACGAGAAGTCGGTGGTCAGCCAGCCGCCCAGCAGCGGCCCGAGCGCGGCCGCGCCACCGATCGTCGAACCCCAGATCGCGAAGGCCTGCCCGCGCTCCTTGCCGCGGAACGTCGAGTTGATCAGCGACAGCGAGGTCGGCAGGATCACCGATCCGCCCACGCCCTGCAGGAAGCGGCTCGCGACGAGCAGGTTCCCGTCGGGCGCCAGCGCCGCGAGCACGCTCGCGGCCACGAACAGCACCGTTCCGGCGAGGAACACCTGGCGGCGGCCGAGCGCGTCGGCGAGGCGCCCGGCGAGCAGGAGCAGCGCCGCGAAGACGACGGCGTAGGACTCCTGCACCCACTGGGCCTGGCTGGAGCTGATGCCGAGGTCGCTGATCACGGCGGGGATCGCGACGTTGACGATGGTCGAGTCGACGATGATCAGCGCGACGCCGAGGCTGATCGCGACCAGTCCCCACCACCGCCGCGCGTCGGGCACGGAGTCCACGGCCATTCCTCTCGATGAACGAATATCTCGATGGCCGATGGTAATGGTCCCCGGCCGTCACGGCGCGCGGACGACGGCTCCCGGGCCGGGGCGGGGGTCGGTGTCGCGCGCGCCGAGATGGAGATGGCCGTCGTCGCAGGCGAGGATCGCGTGCACGCGGGCGCCGCACTCGCGGTGGTGCACCTCCACGGGCGGCCCGTCGGGATCGGCCATGAAGCGATCACCCCACTCCATGAGCGCGACGACCACCGGAAACAGCTGCCGGCCCTTCTCGGTGAGGCGGTACTCCTCGCGCCCGCGCTGCCCCGGCTGCTGGTAGGTGCCGCGCTGCAGCACGCCCTCGTCGACCAGCGTGGACAGCCGGTCGGCGAGCAGGTTGCGGGCGCAGCCCAGCGCGTCGTGGAACTCCTCGAACCGCCTCGCCCCGTAGAACGCCTCGCGCAACACGAGCAGGGTCCACTTCCGCCCCACGACATCGAGGGCCCGCCCGACCGAGCAGTTCTCCGCGCTGTACCGGGATCGCTCCACCATGGCTCCATGCTAGCCCCCGATCTGAGTTGACAAAATAAACGCAGCTGGCCCAGTCTGGTGGCACGCAAGGACCGGACACCACATCAGGAGAACTCAGATGCCACAGCTGGACGTCACCATCCCCGCAGGCGCGCTCGCTCCGGAGGCCGAGCAGGCCCTGCTGGCCGAGCTGACCGACATCCTGCTCGTCCACGAGGGCGCCGACCCCGCGAACGCGAGGGCACGCGCGATCGCCTGGGTGTGGCTGCACCGCCCGGAGGCGGTGTTCGTCGGCGGCGAGCCGGCCGCCGCGCCGCGCTACCGGGTGGTGGCGTCGGTACCCGAGGGTCAGTTCGACGACGGCCGCCGTGCGGCGATGGTCGAGGCGGTCACCGCCGCGGTGCTCCGGGCGGAGGGCCTCGCCGAGCCGGGGCCGCGGGACCTCGCCCGGGTCTGGGTGTTCTGCCGCGAGGTCCCGGACGGCACCTGGGGCGGCGCCGGGCAGATCGTCCGGCTCGCCGACATCTACGAGTCGGTCACCGGCGACCGGGCCGGCGCCGAGCGGTACGCCGCCCGCCGCATCGCCCGCTCGCGAGGGCAGGAGGTGGCGGCGGTGTCCTGAGTCAGCAATTCGCCTGCGGTAGCTGTAGGGCCTGGGGTTGTCGTTCCAGGTCGTGATCCCGTTCCGGATGTCGGTGTTGAGCACGCCGACCGTTCGGTGGTGGGGGAGTGTGCGCGTGGGCAGCCGGGCGTAGCTGTGCTGCCGCCGCGCTCGCGTTGTGCCCACCGCGCTCGCGTTGCGGTGCGCGCGTGGTGGGGGAGACGCGTGCGCGGGCCGCAGCTGGGCCGCTGTGTCGCGCTCGCGCTCGCGTTGTGCCTGCTGTGCTCGTGTTGCGATGCGCGCGTGGTGAGGGGGATGCGCGCGCGGGGCGCAGCTGGGCCGCTGTGTCGCACTCGCGCTCGCGTTGTGCCTGTCGCGCTCGTGTTGCGGTGCGCGCGTGCCGAGGGGGACGCGTGCGCGGGGCGGAGCTGGGTGTGGCCCTGTCGCATTCGCGCTCGCGTTGTGCCCACCGCGCTCGGGTTGCGATGCGCGCGTGCCGAGGGGACGCGTGCGCGGGGCGCAGCTGGGCGTGGTTGTGCTGCCATCGCGCTTGCGCTGTGCCCACCGCGCTCGCGTTGCGATGCGCGCGTAGTGAGGGGACGCGTGCGCGGGGCAGAGCTGGGCGGGGCTGTGCCGCAGTCGCGCTCGCGTTGTGCCTGTCGCGCTCTTGTTGCGGTGCGCGCGTGCCGAGGGGGATGCGCGCGCGGTCGGGGCGCTAGTCGACCTCGACGAGCCAGCCGTCTTCCAGGCGGTAGTGCCCCGCGCGCAGCTGATCGCAGTAGGCCTGCAGGTAGTCACCGAAGGAGTCGAGATCCGCCCAGAACGGGCCCTGTCTGCCCTGGATCTCCATTTTGATCACCTGGTGACGCACCCCGCGAGGCCCCGGATCACCATCGAGGCACACCAGGTTGCCGCAGCTGTCCTCGGCGATCGGCACCCAGGCCGGGCTCCACCACACCCGGCGCAACCGGTCGTCGTCCCAGTTGTCGAAGCCGTCACGGATGTGCTGCTCCACCCATCCGTCGAACGTCGCGTCATGCAGGAGGCCGGTCATGCGCTCCCAGGTGTCGTTCACCTGTGCTACGTCGAGACACGTGTAGTTGCCGGCGAAGTTGTGCCCGACTTCGTTGAGCAGGAGGAAGGATCGGTAGTCGGCCGCCAGCGGCCCGGGGATGCGGCTCTCCAGGGCGCGTAGCTCCTCCTCCGCAGCCGGCCTCAGCCTGTACTCCTGCAGCATCTGGGACGCGTTGCGGCCATAGAAGTCGGCCAGGAAAGCCACGGACTGTGCCACGGTCGACGACCCCACCGGTCCCAACCCCCTCTCGTGTGCCGCCGGTGAGCCTAGGTTTCCGGCACGGGCGAGACCCTGTGCACATGTGCACACCGGGGGGGGCGAAACTGCGCAGGTGATCGGCGGCAAGGCCTCGTGAGAACGCAGCCAGAGCTGTTGGATCTTCGCCCGACAGCGCTGGCTGCGATCTCACGCTCCCCGACGGACCACCGGGTCAGCCCGTCGCCGCGGCGGCGGCGAGCAGCCCGTCGCGGTCCAGGCGGAGCGGCAGGTTGGACGTGGTGAGGTGGCGCACCACGCCCGCCCGGTCCACCAGCACCGTGCCGCTCTGCTGCAGGCTGCCGAAGACGCGCTTCTCGAGCCCGACCGCGCCGTGCGCGCGGCCGTCCCCGGCCAGCACCCGGAACGGGACGTTCAGGTCGCGCTGCAGCCCCGCCGCCTCGGCGGGGCCCTCCGGGACCACCGCGACGACCTCGACCCCCGCGGACCGGTAGGTCTCGTGATCGGCGATCAGGGTCTGCACGTGCCGGCGGCAGCCGCCGCAGGTGGCGGCCCTGAGGAAGTAGACGAGGACGGCTCCGGACGCCTCGGTGGGCAGGGTCACGCTGCTCCCGTCGGGAGCCTGGAGCGTGATCGGGTCGAGCGGTCGGCCGACAACGGCGGGCATGACGTCTCCATGGGGTCGTATCCAGTTCGGTCTCACATTCGTAGCACTCTCACTTTCGATGTGCAACGGTTCGAAGAGCAATTGTGACCGGGGGGTCGACGGTAGGCTCCCGGGATGGAGGTGGCCCAGGTCCTCGACCTGCTGCAGCAGCGGCACACGATGCAGGTCCTGCAGCAGCTGCTCGACGGCCCGGCCGGGTACCAGGAGCTGCGCCGGGCGCTGGCCCCGATCGGGTCCACGACGCTCGCCCGGCGGATCCGCAGCCTGGAGGAGGCGGGCCTGGTCGTCCGGGAGGGCTCCGCGGCGTCGCCGTCGCGTGCGCGGTATCTCCTGACCCCGGCGGGTTACCAGCTCAGGGGCGTGATGGCCCAGTTCGAGGCGTGGGCGATCGAGCACCTCGCGCCGCACCTGCCGGCGGTCGCCGACGCCGCGGAACCGCCGCACGCGGAGCTGGAGGCCGCGACCTACCGGCTGGTGCAGCAACGCTGGGTCCCGCAGCTGCTCCAGTGGCTGCACGAGGAGGGCCCGTCGGGGTTCAACGAGCTGCAACGGGGCCTGGGCGCCAGCAACGCCGCCGTCCTCGCCGAGCGGCTGAGCCACCTGGAGGGCCTGGGCCTGCTGACCCGCACGGTGCTGTCGGAGCGGCCGCCGCGCAACAGCTACCGGCTCACCGCGTCCGGTGCCGCCTTCGGTGCCGTGCTGGAGGCCGTGCACCGCTGGGCGCTGGCCAACTCCGGGTGAGGCGCAGCGGGCGACGTGCTCCGCGCGGCCGTCCTCGACCGGGCAGGATACCGGCATGGCCGTGCTGTCCGTCCCGTTCCACCTCGACGAGCCGCTCCCGGGGTTCGCCGTGCCGGTCCGGCCGGACGCGGTGATCGCGCCCGAGCTGCCGCCCGGTGATCCCTGGGAGCGGATGGCGGTGCTGTACGCCGAGGTGGCCGCCGCGGTCGCCGCCGGCGGACCGCACGTGGTGGTGTCCGGGGACTGCACCACCTCGCTGCCGGTCGTGGCGGGCCTGCAGCGCTCGGGTGTCGATCCCACGCTCGTCTGGTTCGACGCGCACGGCGACCTGCAGACTCCCGAGACGTCGGCCTCGGGTTACCTGGGCGGGTTCCCGGTGCGCCAGCTCGTGGGCGGGGCCGACCGCACGGTGCCGGAGCGGCTGGGCCTGCGGCCGGTGCGCGAGTCCGACGTGCTCCTCGTGGATGCCCGGGACCTGGACCCGCCGGAGGCGGAGTTCCTGGCCGGCTCGGGGATCCGGCGTGTCGCCGTGGACGCGGTGGCGGACGGGCTGCCCGACGGCCCGGTGCACCTGCACCTCGACGCCGACGTCGTCGACCCGCTCGACCTGCCGGGCCTGCGCTTCCCGGCGCCGGGCGGCCCACGCTGGGCCGACGTGCTCGGTGCCGTCCGAGCGGTGGTGAGGGCGTGCCCCGTCGTGGCGGTCACCGTCGCGTGCACCTGGTCCGGCGCCGGCACCGAGGAGTTCGCGGAGCTGGTGCGGGAGATCGCCTGGTCCGTCCGCTGAGCCGACACGAGCCGGGTGCGGGCCCGCCCCGTCAGCGGGTGCCCCCGCCCGTCCGTGGTCAGAGGGTCTTGACCAGGCCGCCGTCGATGACCACGTCGCTGCCGGTCATCCAGGTGGAAGCCGGACCGGCGAGGAACACCACGAGGCGGGCGATCTCCTCGGCGGTGCCGAACCGGCCGAGCCTGATGCCGCCCAGGCCGTCGGCCATCGCCTGCATCGCGCCGTCGGGGTCGGTGCCCATGGCGGCGCCGAGCTGCTCGCCCAACCCGCCGGGTCCCGTCCAGAGCGGGGTGCGGACCGGCCCCGGGGAGACGGTGTTGACCCGGATGCCCTGCGGCGCGAACTCCGCGGACAGCGCCTTCCCCAGGTTGGTCACGGCGGCCTTGGTGGCGGCGTAGTCGACCACGCTGGGGTCGGGCAGGAACGCGTTGACCGAGCTGACGTTCACGATCACCCCGCCGCCGCGTCCGAGCATGACGGGCACCGCCGCCCGGGTCGCCCGCACCATGGAGAGCAGGTTGATCTCGACGCTCGCCAGCCAGTCCTGGTCGGTCACGGAGAGGAACCCGCCGAAGCGGGGTGCACCGCCCGCGAGCCCGCCCACGTTGTTGACCAGCACGTCCAGGCCTCCGAACCGCTCGGTGGCGACGGCGACGAGCTCGGCGGGTCCGTCGGTCGTGGACAGGTCGACGTCGACCGCCGCGAGGGTGTCGGCCGTACCGAGACCGGTGAGGTCGGTGCCGGCCTTGCGGCTCCCCGCCACGACCCGGGCACCGGCCTCGAGCAGCTCACGGGCCACGGCTGCGCCGATGCCCTTGCCGCCGCCGGTGACCACGGCGACCTTGCCGGCGAAGTTCAGGGATGTGGACATGATTCCTCCGATGGGCGATGTGTTCCGGCTTTTTTGGCCGGTCGATCAGTTATTCGGGCAGCAGAACGCCGCCCGGGTGGGCGTGGTGATCAGGGGTGCAGGACGGCCAGTGCGGTGTCGAGAGCGTGGACGAGGGTGGCGCGGGGGGTTCCGGCGGCGCCGATGACGTGCAGCCCCTGGAGCGTGGCGACGGTCAGGGCGGCCCAGCCGCTCAGGTCCACGGTGTCGGCGACGAGCCCGGCGGCCCTGGCGCGTTGTGCCGCCTCCAGGAGTGCGGCCTCCAGCCCGGCGAAGGCGGCCGCCACCCGCGCCCGGACGTGCGGGTCGTCCTGCGCGCGCTGCGTCGCCGCCGAGACCAGCAGGCACCCGGCGGGCTGGTCGGTGCAGGTGCCGTCCAGCATCGGCATCAACGCGTCCCGCAGGGTGATCCGCACGTCCGCGCCCCGGCGCAGCGCGTCGACGAGGGGTTCGAAGAAGAGCTCGCGATAGCGGTCCAACGCAGCGAGGTACAGGTGCTGCTTGTCCCCGAACGCCAGGTAGAGCGACTGGCGGCCGACGCCGGTGTTGCCCGTCAGCTCGCTGAGCGACGCCCCTTCGTAGCCGCGGTCCCAGAACGTCCGCATCGCGGCCTCCAGCGCCGC
>CAXTTN010000040.1:11899-31266 GCA_964247105.1 uncultured Pseudonocardia sp. | reverse complement strand
TGGACCTGACCGTCCGGCCCGGTGAGACGATGGCCCTCGTCGGGGCCACCGGTTCGGGCAAGACCACCCTGACCGCGCTGGTCCCGCGGCTCTACGACGTGACGGGCGGCGCCGTGCTGCTCGACGGCGTCGACGTCCGGGACGTGCGCCTGGGCGAGCTGCGCCGCGCCGTGGCCACCGCGTTCGAGGATCCGGTGCTGATCTCGGCGAGCGTGCGGGAGAACGTGGCGCTCGGCGTGCCGGACGCGCCCGACGAGGACGTGTGGGACGCGTTGCGCGTCGCGAGCGCGGACGGGTTCGTCGCAGCCCTGCCGTGGGGGCTCGACACCCGCATCGGCGAGCAGGGCATGTCGCTCTCGGGCGGGCAGCGCCAGCGGCTCGCGCTGGCCAGGGCCGTGATCGGGCACCCGCCGGTCCTGGTGCTCGACGACCCGCTCTCGGCGCTGGACGTGCACACCGAGGCCGAGGTCGAGGCGGCGCTGCGGCGCGTGCTGGGCGGGGTCACGGCGCTGGTCGTGGCGCACCGGCCGTCCACGGTGCAGCTGGCCGACCGCGTCGCGATGCTGCAGGACGGCCGGATCACCGCCGTCGGCGACCACAGCGCGCTGCTGGCCACCGACCCGGCCTACCGGGCGCTGGTCTCGAGCCTCCAGGAGGTGACGGCATGAGTTCCACAGTGGACTGGCGCGGCATCGGCAACGCGGACGAGGAGCCCGACGTCGTCTCGACGAGCGCGGGCCTGGTCCTGCAGCGGCAGGCCCGCGCGCTCGTCGGCGACCTCGTGCGCCCGCACCGCGCCGCCGTGTGGCTCGCCGTCGCGCTGCTCGTCGCC
Source organism: uncultured Pseudonocardia sp. (assembly GCA_964247105.1). Classification (GTDB taxonomy): domain Bacteria; phylum Actinomycetota; class Actinomycetes; order Mycobacteriales; family Pseudonocardiaceae; genus Pseudonocardia. The sequence continues at coordinate 30,434 of CAXTTN010000040.1, read as the reverse complement.
GAGAACGCGATCATGCTGGCCGGCCCGCTCCTGGTGGCCGTCGCGATCGACACCGGCGTCCCCGCCGCCGTGCGCGGCGAGCTCGGGCCGCTGGCCTGGGCGATCGGCGGCTACGCGGCCACCGGGCTCGCGTCGGCCGGGCTGCGCGCGGCGTTCCTGGCGCTGTCCGGCCGCATCGGCCAGGACCTGCTCCTGGAGGTGCGCCGCCGCGTGTTCGCCCACGGGCAGCGGCTGTCGCTGGACTTCCACGAGTCCTACACCTCCGGCCGGCTCATCTCCCGCCTCACCAGCGATCTCGACTCGCTCAACGACCTGCTGGAGAAGGGCCTCGACGGGCTGCTGGGGGCGGTCCTGTCGCTGGTGGGCATCTCGGTGCTGCTGGTCTGGCTGGATCCGGTGCTGGCGGCGATCGTCCTGATCGGCTTCGTGCCGCTGATCGTGCTGACACGCTGGTTCCAGCGCAGCTCGCGCGCCAGCTACCGCCGTACCCGCACCACGGTCGCGCGGCTGATCGTGCACTTCGTGGAGTCGATGAACGGCATGCGCGCGGTGCAGGCGTACCGCCGCGAGGGCCGCAGCGAGCAGATCATGGACGGGCTCTCGGGCGCCTACCGCGACGCCAACGCCGACGCGTTCCGCACGGTCGCCTGGTACGTCGGGTGGCTGCGGCTGGTGGGCAACGTGACGCTCGCCGTGGTGCTGCTGGTCGGCGGCCTGCGGGTGGTCGGCGGGGCGCTGGAGCTGGGCGCGCTGACGGCGTTCCTCCTGTACCTGCGCCGCTTCTACGACCCGCTCGACGACCTCGCGCAGTTCTTCAACGCCTACCAGTCGGCCGCCGCGGCGCTGGAGAAGATCGCGTCGGTGCTCGACACCCCGCCCGGGGTGCCCGAGCCCGCGGACCCGGTGGGGCTGCCGTCGCCGGTGCGGGGCGCACTGGACTTCGACCGCGTCCGTTTCGCGTACCGGCGCGCCGCCGAGCGGACGGTGCTGCCGGAGTTCTCGCTGCACGTGCCGGCCGGGGAGACGCTCGCGCTGGTCGGGGCCACCGGCGCGGGCAAGTCCACATTGGCCAAGCTCGCGGCGCGCTTCTACGACCCGACGTCGGGTGCGGTGCGGCTCGACGGCGTCGACCTGCGCGACGTCGGCGACGCCGACCTGCGCACGGCCCTGATGATGATCACGCAGGAGGCGTTCCTGTTCTCGGGCTCCGTCGCCGACAACGTGGCGTTGGGCCGGCCCGGCGCCTCCCGCGCGGAGATCGTCGCCGCGGTCGAGGCCGTCGGGGCGCGGGAGTTCGTCGAGGCCCTCCCCGACGGGTTCGACACCGACGTGCGCAAGCGCGGCGGGCGGCTCTCGGCGGGCCAGCGGCAGCTCGTGTCGCTGGCCCGGGTCGTCCTCGCGGACCCCGCGGTCGTGCTGCTCGACGAGGCCACGTCCTCGTTGGACGTGCCGAGCGAGCGGGCGGTGCAGGCGGCGCTGGAGACGGTGCTGGCCGGCCGCACGGCGTTGGTCATCGCCCACCGGCTCTCGACGGTGCTCATCGCCGACCGCGTGCTGGTCATGGCCGACGGTGCGATCGTGCAGGACGGCACCCCGGCCGAGCTGCTGGGCCGCGGCGGCGAGTTCGCCGACCTGCACGCGGCCTGGCGTGCGAGCCTCGCGTGATCGAGCCCGTCAGCACCGTCGCCCCCGCGTTGGCGCCGCCGCACATGATGCGGCAGCAGTGGCGCGACCTCACGTTCCTGCACTGGGCCGTCGAGCAGGACGCCGTCGCGCGGTTCTTCCCGGCCGGCGTCCGGCCCGACGTGCTCGACGGGCGCACGTACGTCGGGCTGATCCCGTTCCGGATGGTCGGGGCCGGGTTCGCCCACGGCCCGGCGGTGCCGTGGGCGGGCACGTTCCTGGAGACCAACGTCCGGCTCTACTCGGTGGACGACACCGGCCGCCGCGGGATCGTCTTCCTCAGCCTCGACGCCGACCGGGCCGTGGTCGTGGCGGGGGCCCGCGCGGTGTTCGGGCTGCCCTACCGGTGGGCCCGGATGAGCTACCGCGCCGACGGCGACGTGCGGCGGTACGCCGCCGAGCTGCGGTGGCCCGGGGTGGCGGCCACCAGCCGGGTGTCGGTCCGCGTCGGGGGGCCGGCGGCGGCCGGGCCGTTGGAGGAGTTCCTCACCGCGCGGTGGGGCCTGCACGTCGCCCACCTGGGCCGCACCCGCTACGTCCCCAACGAGCACCCGGAGTGGCCGCTGCGCACCGCCGAGGTCCTGGAGCTCGACGACGGGCTCGTCGCCTCGGTCGGGCTCGGCGACCTGGCCCGGCGCCCACCCGACCACGTCGCGTTCTCCGACGGGGTACCGGTGCGGTTCGGGCTGCCGGTCATCCGAAGGCGCTCAGGCCCGTGATCGAACGGCCCACCACCAGCGTGTCGATCTGCCGGGTGCCCTCGAAGGAGTAGGGGGGCGTGCCCGCCGGGCCGCCATCTCGGTCCGGCCGGCTCACGGCCGGCCCTGACTACGCCACCATCGCCGTGCGGACCGACAACCGCCGCAACGCCGACGCGAGCGGGCCCTCCGCCGACCCGACCTCGGGCTCGACGTCCAGCAGCGCGGCCCGCGCCGTGGCGCCGGGCCAGCCGGGCGGCAGAAGCTCCGGCGGCAACAGTGGGTCCTGCTCCATGATCTGGGCGAACTCCACGGCGGTGGCGAACGCGGCACCGAGCCGGTCGCGGTCGTCCGCGGCCGAGACGCGGCGGTCGGCGTGCCGACGCCCGAACGCCGTCCAGTCGGCGGCGAGCCGGTCGAGCGGCCAGAGCCGGGTAGCCAGCGCTCGAGGGTCGGTGACGCCCCCGACCCGGAGATCGGTGGTGCGGGCCAGGGTCAGCTCCTCGCCCACGCCGATCCGGTCCGCCTCGTCGGACACGGACCGGTCCCAGTCGTTGGCGCAGACGTAGAGACCGCCTCCGGCGGTCACGCCACCGAGGAAGCGCAGGTGGCGGCGGAGCTCGTCGCGCGCCTGCCGCCGCGACTCCGGCACGCTGAACGCGGCCAGGTGCCAGACGCCGTCCCACGGCGCCTGGCCGGCGTCCTGCCGATAGGCGAGTCGTACGTACTCCATCTCGGGCAGGATTGCCGCGGCGTTGCCGTCGACGGCGGTGAACACGGCCTTCCGGCCCCGGCCGCCGTCGTGGGCGAGCAGCCCCTCCGCGACCAGCCGGCGCAGGCACAGCCTCACCTGCTGACTGGTCATGCCGCACCCGCTCGCCACGTCGTAGAGCAGCCCCGCGTCCAGGCGACCGGCGTCGTCGATCATGCCCAGGACGAGCGTCCGGGTGGAGAGCAGGGACTCGGAGGACATTTCCCCATGCTACCGACCGCTCGTCCAGTCACGAACGGTCGAGCAACGGTCAACACTCCGCGCAGTGAACGATTTTCTATCGTTCGTTTGTTTGCCGACCGTTACGTATTTGACAGATGTGGGCTCGCCCGCCACTGTGGCCCCATGGACCTGCACCCACCGCCCAGCCCGACCCCGACGACCACGTGTTCGGCGCGGGCCGCCCCTGGGTCCACGACACGTGGCCGTTCGGGCGGGCCGTCGGGCGGGACCGGCCCCGGGCCGACCGGCCGTCCCGGCCTCTCGAGCGCGGAGGGGGGTCGCGGGATGCGACGGCGTGATCGGCCGACACCGAGCCCGAAGACGGACGTGGACGTCCTGATCGTCGGGGCCGGCCTGGCCGGCATCGGTACGGCGTGGCGGCTGCAGGAACAGCGGCCGGACACGACCTACGCGGTGCTCGAGGCCCGCGATCGGGTCGGCGGGACGTGGGACCTGTTCCGCTACCCCGGGGTGCGCTCGGACTCGGACATGTTCACCCTCAGCTACCCGTTCCGGCCGTGGCGCGGCGCGAAGTCGATGGCCGACGGCGACAGCATCCGCGCCTACATCGAGGAGACCGCCGCCGAGAACGGGATCGACCGCCACATCCGGTTCCGGACCCGGGTGCTGTCGGCGGCGTGGTCCACGGCGGATGCCCGATGGACGGTCGAGACGCAGGTCGGCGACAACCGCATCTCACAGACCTGGACCTGCTCGTTCCTCCACGTCTGCGCCGGCTACTACGACTACTCCCACGGCCACCAGCCCGAGTTCCCCGGGATGGAGACCTTCCGCGGCCGGTTCGTCCACCCGCAGTTCTGGCCCGGCGACCTCGACGTGACCGGCACCCGGGTCGTGGTGATCGGCAGCGGCGCCACCGCCGTCACCCTCGTGCCCGCGCTGAAGGAGGCAGCGCACGTCACGATGCTGCAGCGGTCCCCGTCCTACCTGGCCTCGCTGCCGGCGACCGACCGGGTGGCCGACGTGCTGAGACGGCTGCTGCCCGCCCGCGTCGCCCACGGCCTGATCCGCGCGAAGAACGTGCTGTCGAGCCAGCTGACGTACGCCTTCAGCCGCCGGTACCCGGAGTGGACCAAACGCCTCCTGCGCCGGGCCGCACTCCGCTACCTGCCCGACGCGCGGTACCTGGAGGAGCACTTCACACCCCGCTACGAGCCCTGGGACCAGCGCCTGTGCGCCGTACCCGACGGCGACTTCTTCCGCAGCCTGGCCGGCGGCGACGCCTCGGTGGTCACCGACACGATCGAGCGTTTCACCGAGAACGGCATCGAGCTGGCGTCGGGGGCGCGGCTGGACGCCGACGTCGTGGTGTCCGCAACCGGGCTGTCCCTGCTCCCGCTCGGCGGGCTCGCCCTCTCGGTCGACGGGCGGCCCGTGGACATCGCCGACACGGTGGCCTACCGGGGCCTGATGCTGAGCGGAGTACCCAACTTCGCCTACTGCATCGGCTACACCAACGCGTCGTGGACGCTGCGCGTCGACGTGTCCGCGCGCTACGTCTGCCGGCTGCTCGCCTTCATGGACCGGCACGGCCACGTCTCGGCCACACCGAACCGCCCGGCCGCAGCGTCGAGGGGCCCGCTGCTCGGGCTCACCTCCGGTTACGTGGCGAGGTCCGCCCATCTCTTCCCCCAGCAGGGGGACCATGATCCCTGGGCGGTCCGGCAGAACTACCTGCTCGATCGGGTCGGGCTCGCGGTCGCCGACCTCCGCCGGGACATGACGTTCCGTTCCCGCCCCGATCGCTGTGCGAGCGACGGGCTCGACCCCCTCCCGGGCGCCGCCCCGGCTCCACGATGACGGCCCCGGCCACCAGGGACGGCAGCGAGCCCCGCGGCGACGTGGCCCCCGGATGGGAGCCGGTGCACCACGCCTTCGCCACGATCATGAGCCGGCCGGGGCAACGAGGAGCCGGGCTCCACGTCATCCACCGCGGCCGCCCGGTGATCGACCTCTACGGCGGCCAGGCCGACGACCACGAACACCATCCCTACGGCCCGGACACCGGACAGGTGGTCTTCTCCGCGTCCAAGGGCATCGCGGCCGCCTGCCTGGCCGTGCTCACCGACCGCGGCGACCTCGACCTCGACGCGCCGATGGTGCGCTACTGGCCCGAGTTCGGACGCCACGGCAAGGCGGCGCTGACCGTGGCCCAGGTCCTGAGCCACCAGGCGGGTCTCGTCGCGCCCGCGCAGCGCCCCACCCTCCACGACGTCCTCGCCGGCCGACCGCTTGCCGACGCCCTCGCCGCGCAGCCGCCGGCCTGGCGCCCCGGACGTCCGGCGTACCACGCTGTCACCTGGGGTGTTCTCGCCGCCGAGCTCGTGCGGCGGATCACCGGGGGCCGGCTCGGCGACGTTCTCGACGAGCTGGTCTGCCGGCCGCGGAACCTGGCAATCAGCATCGGGACCGGACCCGAACGCCAGGTCGCACCCGTGCACGCAACGCCCCGGCCACTCCTGACCCGATGGCTCGAAACCGTGCTCGTCCGGCCCGGCACCCCGACGTGGCGAGCGATGACCGTGCAGGGAGCGCTCGTCGAGCCCCCCGACACCTGGGTCCGGCGCGCGGACATCCTGACCGCGCAGCTACCCGCCGTCAACGCGGTCACCACCGCCCCGTCGCTGGCCCAGCTCTACGCCGCGCTGCTCCCCGGGGCCGATGCTCCACTCATCGGCGACCGCACCCGCGCCACCGTCACCGCGCCCCGTGTCTCGGGTCGGGACCGGGTGCTGGGCATGCGGTCCGCGTTCGCCTGCGGCTTCGCGCTACCCAGCAGCGCCTGGCAGCTCGGATCGACAACAGCCTTCGGACACCCCGGCATCGGCGGTGCACTGGGCATCGCCGACCCCCGCCGCCGGCTCGCCGTCGCGTTCCTGCCCCGAACGATGCCCCCGGACGCCCTGCGCGACCCACGCCACCATCTCCTGCTCGACGCGATCAGCACCGTCGCAGGCCCCTGACCCCCGGAAGGACTTCCTCAGTGACACCGCCGCCCCTCACGATCGACGACGGGTCCGAGTACGGGCGCCGGCTTCGTCCCGGTGCTTCTGTTCGGGTTCGGGCCGTCGCTGCCGGTGGCGATCGGGCTGCTGGTGCTCTCCGGGCCGGGCATGTGCCACCACATCGGGCCCGACCAGATCGCGCCGGCCACCGTTCTCGCCACGGACGCGGCTGCGCGTTCCGACAACGGTGGGTTGACCGGTTCCGCCCCGGGCCCGGCACCGCCCCGCCTAGGATCGGGGGGTGGCCCTCCCCGACACCGCTCCGTCACCCGTCGACGTCCTCAAGCGGATCTTCGGCTACGACGCGTTCCGGGGCGACCAGGCCGAGATCGTCGAGCACGTGTGCGGGGGCGGCGACGCGCTCGTGCTCATGCCCACCGGCGGCGGGAAGTCGCTGTGCTACCAGATCCCCGCGCTGGTCAGGCCCGGTGTCGGGGTGGTGGTGTCGCCGCTGATCGCGCTCATGCAGGACCAGGTCGACGCCCTCACCGCGCTCGGCGTCCGGGCCGGGTTCCTCAACTCCACGCAGGATCCCGGCGAGCGGCGCACGGTCGAGGCGCTGTTCCTCGCGGGCGAGCTGGACCTGCTCTACCTGGCGCCCGAGCGGCTGCGGGTCGAGTCGACGCTGCGGCTGCTGGAGCGCGGCACGATCGCCCTCTTCGCGATCGACGAGGCGCACTGCGTCGCGCAGTGGGGCCACGACTTCCGGCCCGATTACCTCGCGCTGTCCGAGCTGCACGAACGCTGGCCCGACGTCCCGCGCATCGCGCTGACGGCCACGGCCACCCACGCCACGCACACCGAGATCGCCCAGCGGCTCAACCTCACCGAGGCCCGCCACTTCGTGGCCAGCTTCGACCGCCCCAACATCCAGTACCGCATCGCGCCCAAGAACGAGCCGCGCAAGCAGCTGCTGGAGCTGCTGCGCACCGAGCACCCCGGTGACGCGGGCATCGTCTACTGCCTCTCCCGCAACTCCGTCGAGCAGACGGCCGAGTTCCTCGTGGCCCAGGGCATCCCGGCCCTGCCCTACCACGCGGGGCTGGACGCGGGCGTACGCGCGCGCAACCAGTCGCGGTTCCTGCGCGAGGACGGCATCGTGATGGTGGCGACCATCGCGTTCGGGATGGGGATCGACAAGCCCGACGTCCGGTTCGTGGCCCATCTCGACCTGCCCAAGTCGGTGGAGGGTTACTACCAGGAGACCGGGCGCGCGGGCCGCGACGGCCTGCCGTCCACGGCCTGGCTGGCCTACGGGCTCGCCGACGTGGTCCAGCAGCGCAAGATGATCAACGACTCGGAGGGCGACCGGACGCACCGCCAGCGCCTCTCCCAGCACCTCGACGCGATGCTGGCGCTCTGCGAGACCGTCGAGTGCCGCCGCGTGCAGCTGCTGAACTACTTCGGCCAGGCGGGCGAGCCGTGCGGCAACTGCGACACCTGCCTCGCCCCGCCCGAGTCCTGGGACGGCACCGTCCCCGCGCAGAAGGTGCTGTCCACGGTGTTCCGGCTCGACCGCGAGCGGCGTCAGAAGTTCGGGGCCGGGCAGATCATCGACATCCTGCTCGGGAAGCGCACCGCCAAGGTCGAGCAGTTCGACCACCACACCCTGTCGGTGTTCGGCGTCGGCACCGACCTCGGCGAGGGCGAGTGGCGCGGTGTGATCCGCCAGCTCATGGCGCAGGGCCTGCTCGGCGTCGAGGGCACGTACCAGACGTTCGTGCTCACCGAGGCCAGCCGCCCGGTGCTGCGCGGGGAGCGCGAGGTGCGGATGCGCCGCGACCCCGAACGCACCGCCCGCACCCGCACGCGCACGGCGAAGGCCCCCCAGGCCGACCTGCCCCCGGAGGCGGCGCCGGTGTTCGAGCGCCTGCGCGCCTGGCGCGGCGCCACGGCGAAGGAGGCGGGCGTGCCCGCCTACGTGATCTTCCACGACGCCACGCTGCGCGAGATCGCCACCCGCATGCCCACGACGCCGGCCGAGCTGGGCTCGATCAGCGGCATCGGCGAGAACAAGCTGGCCAAGTACGGCGAGGGCGTGCTGTCCACCCTGGCGCGAGTCGACGACACCGACACGCCGTGATCGCCGATCGTGCACGTGCCGGGACAGCACACACCGCGTGTCGAGATCGTCAACTCGCGCGGATTCGGGTGCCCTTCGGGTCGTAGAGGGGCGTGCCGGTGACCTCGGCACCGGTCCAGTCGCCGTCCACCGCCACCGATACGGGGCCGGTGGTGCCGGTCGGGAGGTAGGCGTAGGCGATGGAGCTCGCCACCGTGTAGCCGTAGCCGCCCGAGGTCACCTGCCCGACGACCTGCTCCCCCACCCGCACCGGCTCGCCGCCCAGCGCCACCGCGCGGGGATCGTCGAGCACGAGGCAGCGCAGTCTCCGGGCCACCCCTCGCGTCCGGCCCCCCTGCAGTGCCTCGTGCCCGACGAACCCTCCACCGCGACGGACCGCGAAGCCCAGGCCGGCCTCGTCGGGGGTGGTCTCGGGGCCGATGTCGGAGCCCCAGGCACGGTAGCCCTTCTCCAGCCGCAGGCTCTCGATCGCGCGGTAGCCGCAGGGCCGGGCACCGGTGCCGGCCAGCGCCGTCCAGAGCGCGGCGCCGTACTCGGTGGGGCAGTACAGCTCCCAGCCCAGCTCCCCCACGTAGGTCACGCGCAGCGCCCGCACCGGGACGTCCCCGACGACGATCTCGCGCATCGACGGGTACGGGAACGCCTCGTTCGCGAGCGACGCCGGGGTCAACGGGGCCAGCAGGGCGCGGGCGTCGGGACCCCACAGCCCGAAGCACGCCCAGGCGCTCGTGACGTCGGTGATCCGCACCCCCGGTCCGGCCCCGCGGCGCAGCCACCCGAGGTCGTGCGGCCCGAACGCGGTGCCCGTGACCACCGAGAACGCGTCGGAGGCGAGCCGGGTGACGGTCACGTCCATCTCGATGCCGCCCCGGGCGTTGAGCGCCTGGGTGTAGACGACGGCGCCGGGCGGGCGGTCCAGGTCGCCCGCGAACACGCGCGCGCAGAACGCCGCCGCGTCCGGGCCGGTGATCTCGATCTTCGCGAACGAGGACTCGTCGAACAGCCCCGCCGACGTCCGCACGGCCACGTGCTCGGGCTCGACGCACGGCGACCAGTGCCGCCCGGCCCACCCCCGCGGCCGCAGCTCCTCCGAACCGGCGTCGCCGTAGTGGTTGACCCGCTCCCACCCGGCCTTCTCCCCGAACACGGCCCCGTGAGCGGCGTGCCAGGCGTAGGCCGGCGAGACGCGCAGGGGGCGGCCCGCGCCGCGCTCGGCGCCGGGGTAGCGGATGTCGTAGTAGCTCTCGTAGTTCTCCCGGGTGCGCGCCAGCGTGTAGCCCGGCGAGCGGTAGTGGGCGCCGAACCGGCGGACGTCCATGTGCCACAGGTCCAGGCCGGGGTCGCCGTCGAGGATCCAGGCGGCCATCACCTCGCCGATCCCGCCCGCGCCCGCGATGCCGTGCGCGCAGAACCCGGCGGCCACGAAGAACCCGGCCACGTCCGTCTCGCCGAGGCAGAACTCGTTGTCGGGTGTGAACGCCTCCGGCCCGTTGATCATCGACGCGACCCCGACGTCGGCCAGCACCGGCACCCGGACCTGGGAGTTGGCCGCGATCTCCTCGAACCGGTCCCAGTCGGGCGGGAGCAGCTTGCCGTTGAAGTCCGGCGGCGGCGTGTGCGACGGCCACGCGGGCGCGGAGCGGCGCTCGTAGCCGCCCATCACCAGCCCGTCGAGCTCCTGGCGGTAGTAGACGAGCAGGTCGGGATCGCGCAGCGAGGGCAGGGTGGCCCCCGCGACGCCGGGCACCGGCGCCGTCACCACGTACTGGTGCGACATCGGCACCACCGGGATCCGGACGTCCACCAGCCGTGCGATCTCGGCGGCGAACATGCCGCCGCAGTCGACCACCACCTCGCACTCGACGCGGCCCCGGTCGGTCCGCACCGCGGTCACCGAACGGCCGTGCGGGCCCGGCACGGTGTCGATCGCCGTCACCCTCGTCTGCTGTGCGATGCGCACCCCCGCCGCGCGCGCGGACGCGGCCAGCGCCGTGCAGAGCCGGGCCGGGTCGATCTGGCCGTCGGTCGGCGTCCAGGCCGCGCCGAGCACGCCGTCGCAGCTCATCAGCGGGAACAGCTCCCGCGCCTCCTCGGCCGAGATCAGCTCCAGCGGCAGCCCGGCCCGCTGCGCCCAGCCGTGCTGGCGGCGGATCTCGGTCAGCCGCTCCGGTGTCGACGCGAGCTTGAGCGACCCCGACTCGACCCAGCCCGCGTCCAGCTTCCGGTAGAGCTCGACGGACGCGACGTTCATGCGGGTCAGCGCCGGATCGGCCCGCAACTGGCCGACGAGCCCGGCCGAGTGGAACGTCGACCCGCTGGTCAGCTCCGCGCGCTCGACGAGCAGCACGTCGGTCTCGCCCCGCGCCGCGAGGTGGTGGGCCACGCTCGCGCCGCCCACCCCACCGCCGACGATCACGACCCGGGCACGGTCCGGCAGCTCAGACACGACCGCGAGCGTACCGAGTGCTCCCCGACCGGAGGCGCGGATGAGACCGGCGCCGTGGTGTCGGCCGGGTGGAGACAGTGGTCTGGACCGTTGCGCGGACGAGCCCTACCATCCGCGGATGGCGGTTGGCCTGGAGCTCGACGCGCTGCTGGACGCGATCCCGTGCACCGCGCGGCTCCCCCGCACCGCCCTGGACCTGCCCGGCGGCCTGACCAACCGCAACGTCAAGGTCACGACGCCGGACGGCACGGTCGTGGTCCGCATCCCCGCGCCGGGACCGAGCCTGCTGGGCATCGACCGCGACCAGGAGCACGCCAACTCCCGGGCCGCCGCCGCGGCAGGGATCGGCGCGCCCGTCCGCGACTACCGCCCCGGCGAGGGCCTCGTCGTCGACTTCCTGCCCGGTACCGCCCTCACCGACGACGACCTGCACGATCCCGCCGTCCTGGAGCGGGTCGCCGCCGCCTGCCGGACGCTGCACGCCGGGCCGCGGTTCGCGAACGACTTCGACATGTTCGCCGTCCAGGCCCGCTACCGGCGGATCGTCGCCGAGCACGGGTTCCGCCTGCCGCCCCGCTACGACGAGCTCGCCCCGGCCGTCGACGCCATCCGGGAGGCGCTCGGCCCGCGCGACCACACCGTCCCGTGCAACAACGACCTGCTGGCCGGCAACCTCATCGACGACGGCGAGCGGGTCCGGATCATCGACTACGAGTACTCGGGCAACAACGACCCCTGCTTCGAGCTGGGCAACGCCTGGAGCGAGGCCGCGCTCCCGGAGCCGCTGCTCGACGTGCTCGTCACCGCCTACTTCGGACGGCGCCGCCCTGCACAGGTGGCGCGGGCGCGGCTGTTCGGGCTGGTCGCGAAGTACGGCTGGACGCTGTGGGCGTCCATCCAGGACGGTTCCAGCCCGATCGCGTTCGACTTCTGGTCGTGGGGGATGGAGAAGTACGACCGCGCGGTGCGCGAGTTCGACAGTCCCGATCTCGGGCGCCTGCTCGAGACGGCCCGGCAGACCGACTGACACGGGAGACGCCATGAGCGAGACCGACACCAGCGACGAGGCGGTGCTGCACCGGTTGGGCTACGCCCAGGTCCTCTACCGCGAGATGGGCGGGTTCTCCAACTTCGCCATCTCGTTCACGATCATCTCCATCCTGGCCGGCTGCCTGACCTCCTACTACCTGGCCTTCAACTACGGCGGCCCGGTGGCGATCACGTGGGGCTGGCTGCTCGTCGGCGTGTTCTGCGTGCTGGTGGCCATGGCGATGGGCGAGATCGCCTCGGCCATGCCCACCGCGGGCGCGCTCTACTTCTGGGCGTCGAAGCTGGGCGGTCCGGCGTGGGGGTGGTTCACCGGGTGGTTCAACCTCGTCGGCCAGATCGCGGTGACCGCCGCGATCGACTACGGCGCCGCGATCTTCACGACGGCGCTGCTCAACCTGTGGTTCCCGGACGTGGTCGGCACCGACACCGTCGCGATCTTCATCGTCTACACCGTGATCGTGGCGCTGCACCTGGCGCTCAACGTCCTCAACGTGAACCTGCTGGCCAAGCTGAACACCGTCTCGGCCTGGTGGCACATGATCGGCGTGGTGGTGATCGTCGTCGTGCTGGTCGTCGTACCGGCGCAGCACCAGTCCGTCGGGTTCGTGTTCGGCGAAGTGATCAACAACTCCGGGTTCTCGGACTCCTCCATCGTCTTCGTCTTCGGCCTGGGCCTGCTGATGGCGCAGTACACGATCACCGGTTACGACGCCTCGGCCCACATGAGCGAGGAGACGCGCGCGGCGTCCCGCTCGGCCGCGACCGGCATGGTCATGTCGGTGGTGGTCTCGGTGGTCTTCGGGTTCGTGCTGCTCGTGGCCGTCACGTTCGCGGTGCCGGACGTGCAGGGCACCCTCGACGCCGCCGCGAACGCGGTCATCTACATCTGGACCACGTCGCTGGGCAACGCCTGGGCGGAGTTCCTGCTGCTCATCGCCGTGGTCGCGCAGTTCTTCTGCGGAACGGCATCGGTGACGTCCGCGTCCCGGATGATGTTCGCGTTCTCCCGGGACCGCGCGGTGCCCGGGTCGCGGCTGTGGCGCAAGGTCTCGCGCAACCGGGTGCCGGTGAACGCCGTCGCCGCGATCGCCGTGCTGGCCTGGGCGCTGATGATCCCGACGCTGGCCAACGGGGCCATCGGCTACCTCGTCGGCACCTCGATCGCGGTGATCGGGCTCTACATCGCCTTCGCGCTGCCGATCATCCTGCGGATCAAGGAGGGCGCGCGGTTCGAGGCCGGGGCCTGGTCGCTGGGGAACCACTACAAGTGGATCTCGCCGCTGGCGGTCGTGTGGATCGTGCTGATCTGCGTGCTGTTCCTGCTGCCCGTCTCGCCCAAGGGCGTGCCGGGCGCCGCGGACTTCGACTGGAACGTCGTCAACTACGCGCCGCTGACGGTCGGCGCCGCGCTGGTCCTGTTCGGCGGCTGGTACCTGATCTCGGCGCGCAACTGGTTCACCGGGCCGGTGCGGGAGGCCGGGAGCGAGGAGGAGCTGACGAGCATCGAGCAGCAGCTGGAGGCGGGGGCACCGTAAGTGCTACTGCTGGTCATACCTCTCCGCTAGTGTAGACCGATGGCCGTGGAGAAGATCTCGATCTCGATCGACGAGGACCTGGTCGTCGCGGCGCGCGCCGCAGCAGAAGCCGAAGGCATGAGCCTGTCGGCTTGGCTGTCGCGAGCCGCGACGGAAGCCGTGGCGATCGAGGCCGGCAAGCAGGGCGTGCGCGAGTTCGTCGAGGAGAACGGGCCGTTCCCCGAGGAGGCCGAGCGCTGGGCCGCAGATGTCATGGAGCGCCACGGCATCGGGCGTCGGTGAGCCCCTCACGATCAACGCGGGGCGTCGTCTACGACGCGGGCGCGCTGCTCGCGGCCGAGCGCCGGGACAGGGGCTTGTGGTTCTTCCACGACGGGATGCTCGATGCCCGCGTCTTACCGGTCGTTCCTTCTGTCGTCCTGGCGCAGGCCTGGCGCGGCGGTCCACAGCCGAACCTTTCCCGCCTGCTCAGGGGCTGCGTCGTCGAGGCTGTGGATGAGAACGCCGCCCGCGAGATCGGGACGCTGCTCGCCGTCAACGGCTCCTCCGATGTCGTCGACGCGGCCGTGGTGATCTCCGCCGCGCGGCGCGGCGACCTGGTCGTCACCAGCGACCCCGACGACCTCGCGTCCCTCGCCACCGCCCTCGGCGTCCGGCTCGCGCTCCAACCGATCTGAGAGGCTCCCCTGTGAAGGCCGGCATGCTCACGCTCGAACAGCTCCGCGTCCACGTCCAGGACGGCTCGATCGACACCGTGCTCGTGGCGTTCACCGACATGCAGGGCCGCCTGCAGGGCAAGCGCTGCGCCGCGCAGTACTTCCTCGACGAGGTCGTCGGCCACGCCACCGAGGCCTGCAACTACCTGCTCGCCGTCGACGTCGAGATGAACACCGTCGGCGGCTACGCGATGTCGAGCTGGGAGTCGGGCTACGGCGACTTCGTGCTGAAGCCGGACATGTCCACCCTGCGGCTGATTCCCTGGCACGAGGCCACCGCGCTGGTGCTGTGCGACGCGCAGTGGGCGGACGGTTCCCCCGTCGTCGCCTCCCCGCGCCAGATCCTGCGCGGCCAGCTCGACCGGCTCGCTGAGCACGGGCTCGTGGCCGACGTCGGCACCGAGCTGGAGTTCATGCTGTTCGCCGACTCCTTCGACACGGCGTGGCGCAAGGCCTACCACGGCCTGGAGCCGGCCAACCTCTACAACGTCGACTACTCGATGATGGGCACCGCACGGGTCGAGCCGCTGCTGCGCCGCATCCGCAACGGGATGGCGGGCGCGGGCATGGTGGTGGAGTCGGCCAAGGGCGAGTGCAACCTCGGCCAGCACGAGATCGCCTTCCGCTACGCCGACGCGCTCACCACCTGCGACAACCACACCATCTACAAGACCGGCGCGAAGGAGATCGCCGACCAGGCCGGGATGGCCCTCACGTTCATGGCGAAGTACGACGAGCGCGAGGGCAACTCCTGCCACATCCACATCTCGCTGCGCTCGCCGGAGACGGGGGCGGTGTTCGCCGGCTTCTCGCCCCTGTTCCAGCACTTCCTGGCCGGGCAGCAGGCGCTGCTGCGCGAGTTCACCTACCTGTTCGCGCCGAACGTCAACTCCTACAAGCGCTACGCGGAGGGCTCGTTCGCCCCGACGGCCGTGGCCTGGGGCACCGACAACCGGACGTGCTCGCTGCGGGTGGTCGGGCACGGGCCGGCGCTGCGGGTGGAGAACCGCGTGCCCGGCGGGGACATGAACCCCTACCTCGGCGTCGCCGCGTTGATCGCGGCCGGGCTGCACGGCATCGAGAACGAGCTGCCGCTGGGCCCGGAGCTGGTCGGCAACGCCTACACCTCGGACGCGCCGCGCGTGCCGTCGACGCTGAGGGAGGCGGCCGAGCTGTTCGCGGCGTCGACCCCGGCGGTCGACGCGTTCGGCCAGGAGGTCGTGGAGCACTACGCCAACGCCGCGCGCGTCGAGCTCGCCGCGTTCGAGTCTGCCGTCACCGACTGGGAGCGGCGGCGTGGCTTCGAGCGGCTCTGAACGACCCCTCGTCGGCGTCACGACCTACGGGGAACGGGCCGCCTGGGGCATCTGGGACGCCGACGCCGTGGTGCTGCACCGCACCTACGCCGACATGGTCGTCGCCGCGGGCGGCGTCCCCGTGCTGCTGCCGCCGCTGGTCGCGGCCGCCGACGCCGTCGACCGGCTCGACGCCGTCGTCCTCGCCGGCGGCGCCGATCTCGACCCGAGCGGCTACGGCGCCGCACCCCACCCCCGCACGGGCGCGCCCCGACCCGAACGCGACGCGGCCGAGACCGCCGTGCTCCGTCGCGCGCTGGACCGCGGCGTCCCGGTACTCGGAGTGTGCCGCGGCATGCAGGTGCTCAACGTGGCCCTCGGCGGCACGCTGACCCAGCACGTGCCCGACGCCGTCGGCCACGACGGCCACTGCCCGTCGCCGGGGGTGTTCGGCACGGTCGAGGTGGCGCTCGACCCGGACGGCCGCGTCGGCCGTGCCCTCGGCCCCGCGGTGTCGGTGCGATGCCACCACCACCAGGCCCTCGACCGCGTCGCCGACGGCCTGGTGGTCACCGGCCGGTCCGCCGACGGCACGGTGGAGGCGGTCGAGCGGCCCGGCGACGCCTTCGTGGTGGGCGTGCAGTGGCACCCCGAACAGCAGCCCGCCGACGCCCGCGTCTTCGCCGCCCTCGTCCGCGCCGGTCGGCACGGTGATCACGAGGCCGGGACGGCAATCTAGGGTGGCGCCCATGACGGCACGGTTTGCGGGGCGCACGGCGGTGGTCACCGGCGGCGGGAGCGGGATCGGGCTCGCCACCGCGCGGCGGTTGGCCTCGGAGGGCGCGTCCGTCGTCGTCGCCGACATCGACCCGGAGTCCGGTGCTGCGGCCGCATCCGAGGTGGACGGGCTGTTCGTGCGCACCGACGTCACGTCGGAGTCCGATGTGGAGGCACTGTTCGCCGCGGCCGCCGACACGTACGGGAGCGTGGACGTCGCGTTCAACAACGCCGGCATCTCCCCGCCCGACGACGACTCCATCCTCACCACCGGGCCGGACGCGTGGCGCCGGGTGCAGGAGGTCAACCTGACCTCGGTGTACCTGTGCTGCCGCGCCGCGATCCCGCACATGCAGCGCGCCGGGCGCGGTTCGATCGTCAACACCGCGTCGTTCGTGGCGGTGATGGGCGCGGCGACCTCGCAGATCTCCTACACCGCGTCCAAGGGCGGGGTGCTGGCGATGAGCCGGGAGCTGGGCGTGCAGTTCGCGCGCGAGGGCATCCGCGTCAACGCCCTGTGCCCCGGGCCGGTCGACACCCCGCTGCTGCAGGAGCTGTTCGCCGCCGACCCCGAGCGCGCCCAGCGCAGGCTCGTGCACATCCCGATGGGCCGCTTCGCGAAACCCGAGGAGATCGCCGCCACCGTCGCGTTCCTGGCCAGCGACGACGCGAGCTTCATCACCGCCTCGACGTTCCTGGTGGACGGCGGCATCTCCGGCGCCTACGTCACGCCCCTGTGACGTCCTCCTGCGACGGCCACGCCGTGCTCTGCGCGGCGGTCGTCGAAGGGCCACCCTCAGGCGTCCCCACCCTCTCCGTCGCTGCGGTGTCTTCGTCCCGGTCGCGCCACCGGCCCGACCGGTGGCGCCCGTGGACGTCGTCGAGGAACCGGTGCACCGCGCGGACGACGTGGCCGGTGCGCGCGGTGGGGAACGCGTCGAACCCGTGCTGGGCGTGCGGCAGCTCGGCGTAGAGCACCGGCGCCCGGCTGACCTCACGCAGCCGCGCCACGAACCGGCGAGACTGCCCGACCGCCACGATCGTGTCGGCACTGCCGTGGAGCACCAGGAACGGCGGGGCACCGGGACCCGCGCGGTGCAGCGGGGAGGCCCGCAACCAGTCGTCGGCGTAGGGGGCGCCGAACACGCCCTTCTCCAGGGTGTGGTGCAGGCCGTGCTCGTCGACGCCGAAGTCGTGGACGCCGTAGAGCGGGACGGCCGCGGCCACCGCGGTGTCGGCGCCCGCGAAGCCGGGTTGGAAGGCGGGGTCGTTCGGGGTGAGCGCGGCGAGCGAGGCCAGGTGCCCGCCCGCGGAGCCGCCGCTGATCGTGACGAAGCCGGGGTCGCCGCCGTGCTCGGCGATGTGCTCCTTCACCCAGGCGATCGCCCGCTTCACGTCGACGATCATGGACGGCCAGCGGTGCGCCGGGCCGAGCCGGTAGTTCACGGTCACGCAGACCCAGCCGCGCTCGGCGAGGTGGGCCATCATCGGGGACGCGGCGAGCGCCTTGTCGCCGCTGGTCCAGCCGCCGCCGTGCACCTCGACCAGCACCGGCGCGCGGGGCCCGGCGTCGGTGCGGGCCCACACGTCCAGGCGCTGGGCGGGGTCGTCGCCGTAGGCGACGTCGGCGGCGCGCAGGTAGTGCGCACGGGCCGCCCGGCCACCGGGCGGGCGGCCGCCGGTGGGGAGCGGGCGGCCGAGCGCGGTCTCCAGGACCGCGGCCGAGCGGTCGGCGTCACCGGTCAACCCGGCCAGCATCGCCACCGCGGCCGCGTTGGCCACCGGGCCGGCGACGCCGCCGCGCAGCAGCGACGCCACGCCCACGGCCGAGTGCAGCGCGACGAGCCACCCCGGGGCCTCCGACGCAGGCATGCTCGGCGCCGCCTGCGCGATCGACAGCGGCCAGCGCCGGATCACCGGCCGGCGGGCGGCGGCCGCGGCGACGACCCCCGCCAACCCCACAAAAAGAGCGGTGCCACGCATGGCCGCGACAGTACGCGGCCGCCCGTACGGCCGGACGATGGAGCGCTGCTACGCAGAGTGGCCGAACCGGATGTCGTGGACGGCCGTCACCCCGGGGAGGTGCAGCCCATCGAGTGAAGTCACCCGCTACTTCACACCGCCCGCCGGAACGCCCCCGTTGGACCGTGTGACGTCGACGGCGGGAGGTGGGACGGATGTCCGGGGCACACGCCACCCGCACGCGCCACGCGAACCTCCCGTCCCGGCCCC
>CAXTTN010000040.1:5798-11889 GCA_964247105.1 uncultured Pseudonocardia sp. | reverse complement strand
GCAACGCCGCGGCGCGCATCCCGACGGCGTGGGCTGGTTGCTGCCGCCGAAGAGCCGCCGTCCCGACGACTCCGCCCGGCACCGCGTCCCCGACGCGACCGAGGTGATCGGGATCATGGGCGACGGCCCGCCCCGGCGGCGCCGGCCGCCCGCCCGGCACGGTCGGCGGCGGCTCGTGGTGCGGGGGCTGCTCGGGCTGGCCGCGGCGGTGGTGCTCGGCCCGGTGCTCGCCTTCGCCGTCGGGTACGTGCTGTTCGCGGTGCCGAACCCCGACGACGCGGTGAACAACCAGGTCGCCCTGATCTCCTACGCCGACGGCAGCCCGCTGACGCGGCTCGTGCCGGAGGCCGGCAACCGCACCAAGGTGCCGATCGAGGCGGTGCCGATGCCGGTGCGCCAGGCCGTGCTCGCGGCCGAGGACCGCACGTTCTACTCCAACCCCGGCTTCGACCTCACCGGCATCCTGCGCGCGGCCTGGAACCAGCTGCGCGGCGGCGTCGGCGGCGGTTCGACGATCACGCAGCAGTACGTCAAGAACACCCTGGTCGGCGACCAGCAGACGCTGTGGCGCAAGTACAAGGAGATCATCTTCTCGGTCAAGATCTCCCAGGAGCGCACGAAGGACCAGATCCTCGGCGACTACCTCAACGCCATCTACTTCGGCCGCGGCGCCTACGGCATCCAGGCCGCGAGCCAGGCCTACTTCGGCAAGAACGTGCAGGACCTGAGCACGAGCGAGGGCGCGGTGCTCGCCGGAGTGATCCAGTCGCCGTCCCGCTGGGACCCCGCGGTCAGCCCCGAGCGCGCCGCGGCGCGCTGGAACTTCGTGCTGGACGGGATGGCCTCACTGGGCTGGCTGGACCCGGCCGCGCGCCGGGCCGAGCAGTTCCCGGCCACCGTGGCGCGCAGGGCGACCACCGGCGGCGTGCCCGCCGACAGCAGCGGCCACGTCGTCTCGGCGGTGACCGCCGAGCTCGAGGGCCTGGGCATCACCGAGCAGGACCTCGCCCAGCAGGGCCTGCGGATCGCCACGACGATCGACCCGGCCCGGCAGCGCGAGGCCGTCGACGCCACCCACGACGCGCTGACCGGCCAGCCGGTGAACCTGCGCAGCGCGGTCGTCGCCGTCGACCCGCAGACCGGCGGGGTACTCGCCTACTACGGCGGCGACAACGGCCTGGGGCTGGACTACGCGCGCGTCGAGCGCCTGGCGGGGTCGGTGTTCAAGCCGTTCGTGGTGCTGGCCGCGCTGCAGCACGACCCGCCCATCGGGCTCGGCGAGATGTTCAGCGGCGAGCCGGTGCCCGGCCTGCGTAACGCCGACGGCGCCGACTGCACCAGGTGCGACCTCAAGCAGGCCATGACGATCTCCAACAACGTCGTGTTCAACGCGCTCGCGCAGAAGGTCGGGCCGGAGAACGTGGCGAGGGCGGCGCGGGAGGCGGGCATCACCAGCCCGCTGGACGACCCGAACTCCGGCATCGCGCTGGGCAACAAGGAGATCACCACGTTCGACCTCGCGTCGGCCTACGCGACGATCGCCGCCGGCGGCGTGTGGCACCAGCCGCACCTCGTGTCGTCGGTGACGACCGCCGACGGCCGCGTGCTCTACCAGGCCCCGGCCGACGGCGAGCAGCGCTTCCCCGAACGGGTGGCCCGCAACGTCACCGAGGCCATGCTCGACGTGGCGCCCGCCGACGGGCTCGCGCTCCCCGGAGGGCGGCCGGTCGCGGCGAAGACGGGCACCGTCCAGTCGCGCTTCGAGGGCCAGAACAACGACGCGTGGATGGCCGGGTTCACCCCGTCCGTCGCGACGTCGGTGTGGATGGGCACCGACATGAACTCCCCGATCCGCACGGCCTCGGGCACGCCGATCGAGGGCAAGAGCCTGCCGGGTGAGGTGTGGCGGACGTTCATGAAGAGCGCGGTGCAGGACGAGCCGGCGGAGGAGTTCGCGCCGTTCCGGCCGATCGGCCAGGCCCCCTCCACGCTCGCGCCGGGCGAGGAGCCGACGTCCACCCCGAGCACGGCCCCGGCGCCCCCGCCGGACCCCGCGGCGCCGCCGCCCGACGGATCCGCCGCAGGTCCGGACAGCGGCCCGGCTCCCGGCGGACCGGCTCCCGGCGGCGGCCCCGGTGCCGGTGTCCCCGCGCCCGGCGGACCGGCTCCCGGCGGACCGGCTCCCGGCGGACCGGCTCCCGGCGGCCCGGTTCCCGGCGGCCCCGGTGCCGGTGTCCCCGCGCCCGGCGGAGCGGCCCCCGGCGGACCCGCTCCCGGCGGCCCAGCTCCCGGCGGCCCGGGCCTCGGTGGCCCGGCCCCGGACGCCCCGGCTCCTGCGCCGGCGCAGCCACCCGCCGGGACGGGGCCCGCCGCCGCGCAGCCCCCTGGCGGCGCGCCGCCGCAGGAGTGCACCCTTTCCGCCCCCTGCGGCTGAGCCGCTCCGGCGGTTACCGTTGGGCGGTGCCTGCCGCAGCCGAGGACCGCACCTTCCAGGTTGCGGCGTGGCTGGCCGACCGGCGGCTGGTGCTCTACGTCCCGGAGATCGAGGCCGCGACGACGGTGGCGGGCATGCCGGAGGCCGAGGCCGCCGCCCGCGCCCTGATCGCCGAGCTCACCGGCCTGGACGAGGCCTCGATCCGCTGCGAGATCAGGGTCGGCCGCGCGCCGGGATCGGTCGACCGCCTCCCGAGGGCGTGACGCCGCCGGCCGTGACACTTGCGGTTGACGCAACGTCAACTCCTACCGTGGTCGCATGCGCTGGTCCACCGCCGAGGTCGCCCGGATGTCCCGGGTCAGCTCCCGCACGCTGCGGCACTACCACCACCTGGGGCTGCTGCCGCCCGCCGCCACCGGCTCGGGCGGGCTGCGGTTCTACGAGCGCCCGCAGCTCCTGCGCCTGCAGCACATCCTCGTGCTGCGCGAGCTGGGGCTGGGGCTCGACGACATCGGCGCGGTCCTCGACGGGGAGTCCGACGAGGTGGCGGCCCTGCGCCGGCACCACGAGCGGTTGCTCGCCGAGGCCGAGCGACTGCGCACGCTGGCCGCCACGGTGGCGGCCACCCTGAGCGAGAGAGAGGACGGTTCCGAGATGGCCGCCGAGAAGCTGTTCGACGGGTTCCGCGACGACCCCTACGCCGAGGAGGCCCGCGAGCGCTGGCCCGAGCAGTACGACGAGGCGCGCCGCCGCACCGAGGGCCTGACCGACAGCGACGCGCGGCGCATCGAGGACGAGGGGGACGCGGTGAACGCCGACCTCGCCGCCGCCATGGCCGCCGGCCGGTCGACCGACGACGCAGCGGTCCAGGCGATCGTCGCCCGCCACCACGCCTGGGTGTCGCACTTCTGGACGCCCGGCCGCGACGCCTACGTCGGGCTGGGCCGGATGTACGTCGACGACGCGCGGTTCACCGCCACCTACGACGCCGTCGCGCCGGGCCTGGCGCCCTACCTGCGCGACGCCATCGCGGTCTACGCCGAGGCCAACCTCGGCTGAGCCGGAGCGTGACGCTGATGGTCGGCGCGGATCGGACGACAGCGCACACGATCGCCGCGGTCCGAGCGGTAGTGCCCTCCGCAGGGCTGTGATGTGCGGCGGACGGCGATCACCCAGCGCACCCGGCGCCGGGGCGACTGCTCCACGCGGCCGACGCCGCGACGAGGCTCCGGGCGGCCTCAGCCGGGGCGGAACTCGTCGAGGACCGCGGCCGGGACGATGAGGTCGGCCCGGTCGCGGGTGGCCTCCACCAGCTCGGCGTTGGGCGCGTCGACCGAGCCCACCCACGACGCCGCGTGGTCGGGATCCTTGCCGAACGCGACGTGCCGCGCGACCAGCCGCGCCGTCCGCACGGCCGGGTCCGGGTCGCAGAACCACACCTCGTCGAGCTCGGGACGGACATCGGGCCAGTGCAGCAGGTAGTTGCCCTCGGTCAGCACCAGCCGCGCCGAGCGGGGCACCGCGATCGCGCCGGCCAGCGGCTGCTCCAGGCCGCGCTCGAACATCGGGGCGTAGACCACGTCCTCGGCGTCGGCGCGCAGCCTCCGCAACAGGGCCACGTAGCCGCCGGCGTCGAACGTGTCCGGGGCCCCCTTAGCGTCGAGCCGGCCCAGCGCGGCGAGCGCGACGTCGGCGAGGTGGAAACCGTCCATCGGGACGTGCGCGGCGCCGGGGAGCTCCCGCAGCAGGGCTTCCGCCAGCGTGGACTTGCCCGCGCCGGGGCTGCCGGTGATCCCGAGCACGGCCCGTCCCGGCCGCGCGGCCAGCGCCCGCGCGCGCTCCACCAGCTCGGCGAACGTCACGGCTCCACCCGCAGGGCCAGCAGGGCGATGTCGTCACCGGTGTCGGCGGTGTTGCCGCGCACCAGGTGGTCGCAGAACGCGGGCAGCGGCAGCCCGACACCCGCGCGCACCAGGTCGAGCAGGTCGGTCATGGCCTCGTCGTCCGGATCGTTGCGGCGCTCCACGAGCCCGTCGGTGTAGAGCACGAGCGTGGAGCCGGGCGGGAGCGCCACCTCGTGGTCGGTGCGGCGGGTCGTCGGCTCGACGCCCAGCACGACGTCGACCCCGGACAGCACGCGCGGCGCCGCCCCGGGCTCCACCAGCACCGGCGCCGGGTGCCCGGCGTTCGACCACCGGAACACCGTGCACCCGCCCGCGCGGGAGAGCTGCCCGTAGATGAGCGACGTGAACGGGGTGACCGACAGCCCGCACGCCACCCGGTCCAACCGGGACACCACCTCCGACGGCACGGCCCCGCTGTCGTGGGCCAGCCCCCGCAGCATGCTGCGGAGCTGGCCCATCGTCGCCGCTGCGAGCAGGTCGTGCCCGACGACGTCGCCCACCCCCACGGCGAGGTCGCCGCCGGGCAGCCGGAACGCGTCATACCAGTCGCCCCCCACCTGCAGCTCCGCCGCGGCGGGCAGGTAGCGCGCCTCGATCGCGACACCCGGGTGTGCGGCGGGCTCCGCCAGCATCGCGCTCTGCAGGGCCACCGACACCTGGCGGCTGCGCTGGAACGTCACGGCCGTGTCGACGGCCGCCGAGGCGCGCTCGGCCAGCTCGCCCACCAGCCCGAGGTCGTCCTCGGTGTAGGGCGGCCGGTCGCCGCACGCCATGAACAGCAGGGCGGCCACCACCTCGCCGCGCGCCCGCACCGGCGCCACGAGCATCGAGTTCGCCCGGACGTCCCGACCCCACCGGACGTGCTCCCCCGCCGTGCCCCACTCCGGCATCGGGTCGGTCGTGACCGGGGCCAGCAGCGGCGCCGCGGTCCGCTTGCTGATCGCGATCGGGTGGGACGCGCGGAACACGAACCGCTCGCCCCGCGACGGGGGCGGCGGCATCCCGGGCCGCGCGCGGGTCACCGAGCGCCGACCGACCACGGCCCCGGCGTTCAGCGGGGCGGGGTCGAACACGTAGACCCGGCACAGGTCGGCGAAGTCCGGCACGACGGCCTCGGCCAGCGCGGCCAGCTCGCCCTCGGGGTCGAGCGCCGCCTTCATCGCGAACGTGGCCTTGGCCAGCACGTCGAGCCGCTCCTGCGCGCGCATCGCGTCGTCGATGTCGGTCTCGGTGCCCACCCACTCGACCACCCGCCCGCCCGCGTGCACCGGCACCGCGCGCGTCCGGAACCAGCGGTACCCGCGCCCGTCGGTGCGCAGGCGGTAGGCGCGGGTGAACACCTGCGCCGGATCGGCCGTGGCCGCCGCACGCCAGCTCCGGGCGAGGCCGTCGCGGTGGGCCGGGTGCACGGCGTCGAGGAATCCCCACCCGGCCTGCTCCGCCGCGCTCTGCCCGGTGATCGCCCGCAGGCCGGGGGCGTCGGCGGCGGCGCTGCCGTCGGCGGCCCGGATCCACACCGCGGCGCTCGTGGCCTCGACGAGGCTCTGGTAGCGGTTGAGCGCGTGCTCGCGTTCCGCGGCGACCGCGGCCAGCTCGCGCCGGTTGCGCTCCCCCACGGTCACGTCGAGGATCACTACCCCGCCGCCGACGACCGCCCCCTCGGGCGAGCGGACCGCGTAGTAGTTCACCCGCCACTCCTGCTCCGGGCCGCGACCGTGCCACAGCCGGCCGTGCACGGGAACGTCGGTGCGGG
>CAXTTN010000040.1:0-5783 GCA_964247105.1 uncultured Pseudonocardia sp. | reverse complement strand
TATTTGAACCGGATGAATCCACCTCTGAACTCCGTTACGCCGTCGGCCAGCGTGGACATCAGGCCCGCGGCGATCGCGGCGCCCGTGGGCCCGTGCACCTCGGCGAGCGTGCGCCCGATGCGGTCGTCGACCGTGCCGCCGTCGATGTCGATCACCGTGCTGTTGACGCGGCGGTAGCGGCCCTCGATGTCGAAGTAGGCCAGCCCGACCGGCGCGGTCTCCCACAGCGCGTCGAGCAGCGCGAACGCCTCGTCCTCGGCGGCGGTCTCGGCCACGTCCTGCAACACCCCGACGACCGTGCCGCCGGGCCCGGGGGCCGCCCGGAAGTAGACGCTGCGGCCGGTGCGGGTGGTGGCGGGCAGCCGTCCGCTGAAGGCCCGACCGGCGCGCAGCTCGTCGAGGATCCGGGTGGCGGTCGGGAGGTCGAGCGTGGTGCCCGACATCCCGTGGCCGATCACCTCGGCCGCCGCCCAGCCGGTGAGCCGCTCGGCCGTCGCGTTCCAGAGGGGGACGCGGCCCTCCGCGTCGATGGCGAAGATCCCGACCGGCAGCGCCTCCACGGCCCCGTCGAGGAAGTCGTCGGGGCGGGCCACGGGAGGCATCGTAGGTGGGCCCGGGCGACAGCTGCCATCCTGGGCGAATGGACCCGCTCGCGCGCCTCCGTGACCTGTGTCTCGCGCTTCCCGAGGTGACGGAGAAGACCAGCCACGGCGAGCCGACGTGGTTCGTGCGACGGGTGTTCGTGTCCTACGCCGACCACCACCACGACGACCGCGTCGCGTTCTGGTGCGCCGCGCCGCCCGGGGCGCAGGAGGCGCTGGTGGCGGCCCGGCCCGACCGCTACTTCCGGCCGCCCTACGTCGGCGGCCGCGGGTGGCTGGGCGTGTGGCTGGACGCGGATCCCGACTGGGCGGAGATCGGGGAGATCGTGCTCGACGCCTACCGGGTGATCGCCCCGAAGAAGCTGGTGGCCCTGCTCGACGCCTAGGGTCGCGAGGTGCTTCCCCTGCTCGCGGTGCCCGGCGGCCGCGTCGAGTACGCGGACGTCCCCGGCGATCCGGGGCGCGCCCCGCTGTTGTTCCTCCACGAGGGCCTGGGCTCGGTGGCGCTCTGGCGCGGGTTCCCCGAGCGGATCGCGGCCGCCACCGGCCGCCGCGCGGTCGCCTACTCGCGGCTGGGGCACGGCTTCTCCGACCCACCCGCCGCGAGGCGCACAGCCGCGTTCATGCACGAGGAGGCCGCGGACGTCGTCCCCGCGCTGTGCGCGGCGCTCGACCTGCACGAGCCCGTGCTCGTCGGCCACAGCGACGGGGCCTCGATCGCCCTGATCCACGCCGCCACGCACCCGGTGCGCGGCGTGGTGGTGCTGGCCCCGCACGTGTTCGTGGAGGAGGTGGGCCTGCGCGGCGTGGCCGCGGCCCGGGTGGCGTTCACCGAGGGTGACCTGCGGGAGCGGCTGGCGAGGCGGCACCGCGACGCCGACGTCGCGTTCGGGAACTGGAACGACGTCTGGCTCTCCGCGGCCTTCCGCGCCTTCGACCTGCGCCCGCTGCTCGGCGGGATCACCGCCCCGGTGCTGGGCGTCCAGGGCACGGACGACGCCTACGGCACCGTCGCCCACGTGGAGTGCGTGCGCGCGGCCGCGACCGGCCCGGTCGAGCTGCTGGTGCTCGACTGCGGCCACGCCCCCCACCTGGAGCGGCCGGCGGCGGTGGCGAGCGCCGTGGAGCGCTTCCTGGACACGATCGGCTAGATCCCGCGGTAGGCGGGGGCGCGCGCCGCGGCCGGGGCGCCCGCCGCCCGCAGCAACGGGAGCGTTCTCGGACGCACCACCTCGCTCAGCACCACCACGCTCGACGAGCGCAGCACCGCGGGCGAGCGGTCGATGCCCAGCAGCGTGGCGTGCAGGTCCTCGTGCGACGACGCGGCGACGACGCACAGGACGTCGGCGCTCCCGGTGGTGGCGTGGGCGGCGATCACCCCGGGAATGGCGTCGAGGTGGGCGCGGACGTCCTCGATCGCACCCTGCGCGATCTCCAGCGACACGTAGGCCTGCACCCCGAACCCGGCCGCGCGCAGGTCGAGGTCGGGGCCGTAGCCGGTGATCACCCCGGCCCGTTCGAGCCGTTCCAGCCGGGCCGTGACGGTGGCGCGGGCGACGTGGGCGAGCCGGGAGAGCTCCAGCGCCCCGGCGCGGGGGTGCGCCTGCAGCAGCGCGATGAGCTCGACGTCCAGCTGGTCCAGCATCGCGGCCTCTCAACTATACAATCGGCACATCTCGTTGGAAGGAGCTTGTCACAGAGCCTACCCCTCGCTCTACTGACGCCATGACACAGACGCTTCGGGACGACCGCCACACCGCCGACGTGTTCCCCGTCCAGGGGCTCGACCACGTCCGCTTCGCGGTCGGCAACGCCCGCCAGGCCGCCCACTGGTACTCCTCCGCGTTCGGGATGCGGGTGGTGGCCTACCGCGGCCCCGAGACCGGGCACCCGGCGCTGGCGGAGTACGTGCTCGAATCCGGCTCCGCCCGGTTCGTGATCACCGGCGAGGTGCGCGCGGGCAGCTGGGTCGGGGCGCGCGTCGCCGCCCGCGGGGACGGCGTGGCCGACCTCGCGATCGCGGTGCCCGACGTCGACGCGGCCGTCGCCCACGCCCGCGCCACCGGTGCGCAGGTGATCGAGGAGCCGCACACGGACTCCGACGAGCACGGGTCGGTGCGGCGCGCGGCCATCGCCGCCTACGGCGATGTCCGACACACGCTCGTCGACCGCTCGGGCTACACCGGCCCGTTCGCGCCGGGCTTCGTCGCCCGGGAGCCGTTCCTCCCGGCCGGCAAGCGGTTCTTCCAGGCGGTCGACCACGCCGTCGGCAACGTCGAGCTGGGCCGCATGGACGAGTGGGTCGCGTTCTACAACCGCGTGATGGGCTTCACGAACATGGCCGAGTTCGTCGGCGAGGACATCGCCACGGAGTACTCCGCACTGATGAGCAAGGTCGTGGCCAGCGGCAACCACAAGGTCAAGTTCCCGCTCAACGAGCCGGCCGCGGGGAAGAAGCGCTCGCAGATCGACGAGTTCCTCGACTTCCACGGCGGCCCCGGCGTGCAGCACATCGCGCTGGCGACCGGCGACATCGTGGCGTCGGTGCGGGCCATGCGCGATGCCGGCGTCGAGTTCCTCGCCACCCCCGACAGCTACTACGACACGCTGGCCGACTGGGTCGGTGACACCCGCGTTCCCGTCGAGACCCTCCGCGAGCTGGGCATCCTCGCCGACCGCGACGAGGACGGCTACCTCCTGCAGATCTTCACCCGCCCGGTGCAGGACCGGCCCACCGTGTTCTTCGAGCTCATCGAGCGCCACGGCAGCCTGGGCTTCGGGAAGGGCAACTTCAAGGCCCTCTTCGAGGCCATCGAGCGCGAGCAGGAGAAGCGCGGCAACCTCTGACCCCACCGCATCGCGCGGGCTCGTTGCGATCTCACTGCCTCTGTGAGCGCATCGCGCGGGCTCGTTGCGGTTGTCATCGGACACGGCTCAGCGCGGCCACGACCGCCTCCACGGCCTCGTGGCCATCCCCGGCCAGCATGTCGGCGGTGATGAACACGATGCGCCAGCCGGCTGCGTCGATGCGGTTCATCCGGCGGCGGTCCTTCGTGAGCTGCGTCCGCAGCGCGTGCCACTCGCCGTCGTACTCCACCGCGACGCGCTGATCGACGAACGCGAAGTCGACCCTGGCCACGTCCCCCTCGGCATCAGTGATCGTGTACTGGATCTCGGGGTACAGATCGGCGAGGTGCAGGAGCACGCGGACCATCGACTCCGGGCGCGACGCCGCCCGACCGTCCGCGAGCTCGGCAACCCGCCGCACCTGTGCCACTCCGTGCTCGGCGCGGCTCTCGACGTAGGCGGCCAGCTCGGCGGCCGAGAGCTGCCCGGCCCGCAGGGCGACGTCGACGTCGGCCACCGCGTCGAGCAGACCGCGGCGTCGCCCGAGGTCGAATCCCATCCGGGTTCGCGACGCGAGCCTGATCCCGTTCCAGGGCACGGAGTCGGCCTCGTCCAGGACCGTGCGCTTGATGAGGAGTCCGCGCACGGGGCCGAATCGCTCCGCCTCGTCGACGACGACCTCGACCGGATCGCGGGCACGCGCGAGCTCCATCCCGCGGACGGCCGCCGCGGAGCGTCCGGTGAGGACGGCACCGGGAGGCATGACGAGCGCGGCGGCGTCGCAGTGCATCCGGTGCGTCCGTCGCAACCGCGACGGTGCGTAGGCGTCTCGGAGGAGACGGGCGAAAGCGGGGCTGCGAAGCTGGGCTGGAGTGAGGAACCCCTCGGCGACGGCGGCGGTTCCGCGGAACGGGCCGTCGAACTCCGGGAGCGGTCGGGAGCGGCGCATATCCCCACACTGCCCATGAACGGCCACGATCCCGGCTGCATGATCGCGACCTGTCCCCATCGCCCCCGCACTGTCCCCAGCCCCTTCACCCGCCGACCGACACAACAAGCCCGCGCGATGCGCCCTGGACGCCCTCGAGATCGCAACGAGCCCGCGCGATGCGGTGTGCGCGGCTGGGGCGCGGGGCGGTGGGAATAGGGGAGCATCAGCGTTGTTGTGGTGCTTGTAGTTGCTTGCTCAAGCTCTTGGAGGGTCCGTGCCTGCCGTCACTGTCTCCGACGTCACCGTCCTGCCCCGCGTGCCCGAGCCCGGGGAAGCCGCCCTCGACCGGCCGGTGAAGTCCGTGACCACCGCGCCGTCGGGCTTCGAGGGCGAGGGGTTCCCGGTCCGCCGCGCGTTCGCGGGCATCGACCTGCGCGACCTCGACCCGTTCCTGATGATGGACCAGATGGGCGAGGTGGAGTACGCGCCCGGCGAGCCCAAGGGCACGTCCTGGCACCCGCACCGCGGCTTCGAGACCGTCACCTACATCATGGACGGCGAGTTCGAACACCAGGACAGCCACGGCGGCGGCGGCGCGATCACCAACGGCGACACCCAGTGGATGACGGCGGGCAGCGGCCTGCTGCACATCGAACGGCCCCCGGAAGCGCTGGTCGCGAGCGGCGGGCTGTTCCACGGGCTGCAGCTGTGGGTGAACCTGCCGAAGTCCGACAAGTGGTTGGAGCCGAAGTACCAGGACCTGCGCGGGAGCGGGTCGGCGCTGCTCACCACGCACGACGGCGGCGCGCTTATCCGGTTGATCGCGGGTGAGCTCGCCGGGCACACCGGGCCCGGTTCCACGTACACGCCGATGACGATGGCGCACGCCACGCTGGCCCCCGGCGCGACCGTCCGGCTGCCGTGGCGGCGGGAACACAACGCGCTCGTCTACGTCCTGTCCGGATCCGGCACCGTGGGGACCGATCGACGCCCGGTACGTACCGGCCAGGCCGTCGCGTTCGGGCCGGGCGACACGATCACCGTCGCCGCCGACGCCACTCAGGAGTCGCGGCTGCACGGCATGGACGTCGTCATCCTGGGCGGGCAGCCCATCCGCGAGCCGATCGCGTGGGCCGGGCCGTTCGTCATGAACACCAAGGCCGAGGTGATGGCGGCGTTCGAGGACTACCAGAAGGGCAAGCTCGGCGTCGTTCCCGCGACCTACATCCCGCACGGTGCGGCCCGCGGATAGCCGGACTGTCGGTACCCCTCCGTAGCCTGACCGCATGCTCGCCGTCCATGCCCTGTGGTCCCCCGGCCGTGGGGTGCTGTTGTGGGCCGAGGACGGCGAGCGGCCCGCCACGTCGTCGAGCCGGTCGTTGCGCTCGGCGCGGCCCCACCCG
>CAXTTN010000039.1:10769-31290 GCA_964247105.1 uncultured Pseudonocardia sp. | reverse complement strand
CGCCACGCGCGCACAGCAACACGAGCACAGCAGGCACAACGCGAGCGCGAATGCGGCACAGCCACGCCCAGCTGCGACCCGCGCACGCGTCCCCCCTCGCCACGCGCGCACAGCGACACGAGCGCAGCGGACACGAAGCTGCAGCGCTCCACACACCGAACAGTCCGCGCGCTCACCACCGACATCCGGAACGGGATCACGACCTGGAACGACAACCCCCAGCCCTACATCCGGGACAGGACCGCCGACGAGATCCTCGACAGCGTCGCCAACTACTACAGGCGAACTACTGACTCAGGACACGAGCAGGACGACGACGTCGCCACGGTGGCGCGCGCTCGCCCGGGGCAACGGACCGGCCGTGCTGGCCGCGCACTCCTACGGCGGTGTCGTGATCACGCGGGCGAGCACGGCGCCCGAGGTGGGCGCGCTCGCCTACATCAGCGCCTACGCGCCCGACGCCGGCGAGGACGCCGCGCTGAACGACAAGCACCCGGCCCCGGGCGGCGCCTGCCGGCGATGGGGCGGGACGGTCACGCCGGGCGCACCTCGACCGGTGGTGCGGTGGGGTCCGGCGTCGTGGTCGGCGTCATGGCGGGGCATCTCCCTCGGCTGCGGCGAGCGCCTGCCGGATCGCGGCGCGGAGCAGGGCCGGCTCGTGCGCGGGGTCCATCGAGGCGATCAGCGCGAGCCCGGCCCGCGACAGATGGCGGGCGAGCAGGGTGGCAGCCGCGGGCGCGTCCCGCTCGCGGCACAGCCGGGCCAGCTCGGCGTGCTCCCGGGCCCCGACGGTCCAGCCGCTGCCGTCCCGACCCACGTAGACCTTGCGGTAGCGACCGGTGTGCTCGGCCCACAGGATCACCGAGCTCAGCATCCGTTGCCCGGCATGGGCCACCAGTCGCATGTGGAAGCGGTGGTGCAGGCCCTCCCACTGGTCGAAGCCCCGTGCCTCCGCCGCGGCGACCGCGTCGACGAGCCGGTCGAGCTCGTCGAACTCGGCGGCGCTGAACCGGGGCACGCTCAGGCCGAGGGCCAGGGTCTCGTTGGAAACCCGCAGCGCGTAGAGGTGCTCGACCTCCTCCACGGACAGGTCGGTGACCCGGGCCCGCTGGTTGACCTCCGCCTCGATCAGGCCCTCGCGCTGCAGCAGCCGGAAGGCCTCGCGCACGGGCCCCCTGCTGACCAGGCAGTCCTTCGCGATCCGCGCCTGGGACAGACCGGTCCCCGGCGCGATGTCACCGGACAGGATGCGCCGGCGCAGGTCGGCGTGGACGACGTCGGTGGCGTCCCGGCCCCCCGGGACGACCATCGGGCGGGTCACCGGTTCCTCGCGCACCGGGAAGATGATCCCGGACGCCGCGGGGGGCGTCATCGCCCGGGCCCGTACAGGCCGAAGATCAACTGCGGGTCGCCGGGCCGGAACCCGCCGGTGAACTGGGAGCTGTCGCCAATCTTCCGGTTGCGCTCGAGCAGCCGGGAGCCGAGCGCGAGCTGCGCGGCCTCCCATGCGGTGAGCGCCTTCGGCACCTCGCCGCCGGCCGCCTCGAGCGCGGCGGCGAGGACCCAACCGTCCTCGGCCGCCTTCGCCGTACCGGCCGCGGCGTGCGGGCGCACGGCGAACGCGGCGTCGCCGAGAAGGCAGGCCCGGCCGAACACCATGCGGGGCACGTCGATGTCGAACACGGCCTGGACGAACGGCGACCCGACGCGCAGGGCGACCTCCGCGATGATGGGAGCCAGCTGCGCCTCGGCGGAGCTCCGCAGCTGCTCGACCTGCTCGTCGCGCGCCGAGCCCGGCGGCAGTGACACCGGGCGGGAGTGCCCGTCGCGGTCGGTGAGGAACGTGGACAGGTCGGGCTCCGCCACGTTGCGGTACCAGACCATGTTGATCAGGCGGTCCCCGACGCCGACCGCCCCGTCGGGCCCGGGGATCGGGTAGACGAGGACGTGGCTGTCGGGCAGGACCTGGTAGGTCAACGCGTCGTGCAACGCGTCGAACGTCGGTCCGTCGAGCTCGCGCTCGGGCACGGTGCCCCGCCACGCGACGTAGCCGGCGTAGCGCGGCCGGACCTCTGGCAGCAGGGTCGCGCGCGCGACCGAGCCGATCCCGTCGGCGCAGACGAGCAGGTCGGCCCGCACGGCGTCGCCGTCGGCGAACCGCACCTCCATCCCGCCCTCACGATCGGGGGTGAAGGACGTCATGTCCCGGCCCAGCCGGTACCGCTCGGCGCCGAACGAGTCGAGCAGGGTGCCGTAGATCGTGTTCCAGGAGGAGAAGCGGTACCGGTGCTGCTGGGCGTGCCGGATCGAGCCGTCGCGTTCCAGGAAGCGGATCCACTCCGTGCTGGAGGTGATCTGTTCGACCGGGACGCCGAGCCGCTCCACCGGGTAGCGAAGGGTCTCCGGCAGCACCGCGATGCCCGCACCGCGGGCTTGCAGCGTCTCCTGTGACCGCTCGTAGACCGTCACGTCGCAGCCGATGTCGCGCAGCAGGAGCGCGGTGGTCAGCCCGCCCAGCGAACCCCCGACGACCGCGACGTCGGGCATGGCCGGTGCCGTCGTCGCGCTCAAGGGCGGCCGAAGGTGGCGATCGAGTCCACGGTGAGCTCGAACAGCACGCGGCGCTCCTCGCGGCCCGGGTCGCGCAGGGCGTAGGCACCGGGGTCGCCGGTGTACTTGTTCCAGATCCGGTCGAGCTGGGCCGTGACGCGCGGGCCCTCCTCCGGGTCGTCCTCGGAGACCTCCCGGCTGACCGTGGCCTTGATGCTGATCCAGTGATAGGCGTTGGCGGGGTTCATCAGCAGGAACGTGGCCTCCGGTGCCTTGCGCAGCCAGTCGACCTTCTTGCGGTGGGTGGCCAGGTTCAGCAGGACGGTGTCGCCCTCGTAGTCGAACCAGACGGGCGTCAGGTTCGACCGACCGGTGCTCCCGGTGACGGACACGATTGCCGTGACCGGCTCGTCGAGCAGCTGCTTGTAGATCGGATCGAGGTCTCCGAGGCTCGAGACCGTGGCATGCTCGCCGACCTCGAACTGTCCGGGTTGGGTGCCCTCGGAGACGTCCCGGAACTTGGCCACTGTGATCGCCATCGTTGGCTCCCTCAGATCGACGCGCTGCTACTGCTGACACTTGGATGAAAGCTAGGGTGAGAAGACGCCCCGCGTCTAGGCTGTGAACAGAGCATTCTCTGCCCAGGTAGCGCTCAAGTGTCGACACCCAGGGGGTGAGGTCGTGGATCCGACCACGAGTCGGGGCCTCGCTGACGCGCTCGCCGACGGGCTGCTCGCCGCGGGCGTCCAGCGGATCTTCGGGGTACCGGGCGGGGGGCCCAATCTCGACATGATCGGTGCCGCGGCCGAGCGCGGGATCGGCTTCGTCCTCACCCACAGCGAGACGGCCGCGTGCATCGCCGCCTCCACCTACGGCCGGCTGACCGGGACGCCCGGCACCGCGGTCGTGACCCGTGGCCCCGGCCTGACCAGCGCGGCGAACGGTCTTGCCCACGCGACTGTCGACCGTGCCCCGCTGCTCCTGATCAGCGACACCGTCACGGCCTCCACGGCGGACCGCACCGCACACCAGCGGCTGGACCAGGTGGCCACCGCATCGCCCCTGACGAAGTGGAGCGGCACGCTGGGCCACTCCGATCCGGCAGCCGTCACCGCGGCGGCCGCCAGGTTGGCGCTTCGGTCCCCGCCCGGCGCCGTGCACCTCGCGTTCGACCCGACGAGCGCCGGTGACATGCCTCCGGCACCGACGGCACCGACCGCCATCGATCCGCAGCACCTGGCGCGAGCACGCACGCTGGTCGCCGCCGCGCGGCGGCCGGTGGTCGTCGTGGGGGTCGACGCGATCGGTGACGGGGCCGCCGTCCGGCAGGCCCTCGCGGGTCTCGACTGCCCGGTCCTGGTCACCTACGCGGCGAAGGGTGTGGTGCCGGAGTCGTGGCCGACCTTCGCCGGGCTCTTCACCGGTGCTGCCGTCGAGCGGCCGCTGCTCGCCGGAGCCGACCTGGTCCTCGGGGTCGGGCTGGACGCGGTCGAGGCGATGCCGGGGCTGTGGTCGACCGCCGCCCCGGTCGTCCTCGCGCACTCCCACCCGGTCGAGACGGGCTACTTCGGCGACCCGATGCTCCTCGTCGGTCCCTACGCCACGCTGTTGCCCGCACTGCTCGGGGATGCCGCACCGGACTGGCCGCCGGGAGCCGGCCGTCGCGCCAACGACGCCGTCATCGACCGTCTCGGTGACCACGCCCCGGCTCCGGCCGGCACGCTCTCCCCGGTGGACGTGGTGCGGACGAGCAGAGCGGCACTCGGCGACGCCCTGCTCACCGTCGACGCCGGCGCGCACATGCTCATCACGATGCCGGTGTGGAGTACGGACGGCCCTGACCCCGTGCTGATCTCCAACGGCCTGGCCACCATGGGCTTCGCTCTGCCTGCGGCGATCGGGGGCGCGCTGGCCCGTCCCGGACGCCGGATCGCCTGCCTGACCGGCGACGGCGGGCTCGGCATGGCCTTGGCCGAGATCGAGACCCTCGCCCGCCTGGCCCTCGACGTCACGGTCGTGGTGTTCAACGACGCCGTGCTCAGCCTCATCGCGCTGAAGCAAGGCGATGCTCAGGGCGGTGTCCCAGCCGTCACCTACGGGGTCACGGACTTCGCTGCGGTTGCCGTCGCGATGGGCGTGTCCGGTGTTGTCGCCAGGAGCGTCGACGAGCTGCGCCGCACACTGGAGGCGGCGCCGCACGGGCCGCTGGTCGTCGATGTCCGGATCGATCCCGGCTCCTACCGGCACGTGATCTGCACGATCAGGGGTTGAGGAAGGGCGCTTTCGCCGCTGGATGCCGACGACCGGGCCACCGGTCGTGTCGAGCGGGGCGGCTGCCTCTCATGCTCACGCCGCGAGCGTCGAGGGTCTGAGCTCGATCCGCGGCTCCGTGAGTTCGGTCAGAGCGAGCACGAGGCTGCGCGGGGGCGCCGCCGCCACGACGGGCCTTTGCGGTAGCTCGATCGGGCGGGGCGAAGCGCAATGTCGACGCTCTACCGCCACTACCGCCGACGAGGAGAAAACCCGCCCACCTGAATCAGGTGCCGTTGAATTACCAAGTGCTCACGCGAGTTGCCGCTGGTCAGCGACGTGTAGACCCTGCGGGACTGGTAGGCTGAAGATCACTGAATCCGCACCGCGGCTGTCCGATGTATGGAGGAAGTGCGCGCTGACCGCGTCGGGCGTGGGCAGCAGGGTGTTGATCACGGCCAGAGACCGTCCGGAGCCGATTCGCGCATGCGGGTCTGGATCGAGAATTTGGGTGCGGCTGACGTTGCTGCGGACCCGATCCCTGTTACAGCCCTGAGCTGCGGAAACGAGCGCCTGCAGGAGTGCCTCGTGAACCATCGTTCTTGAAACAGCAGCGTGGGGTGGCGCGGGCTGTAGTCGGCCGGGTTCTCGCCTCGCGGGAACGGCAGACGGTGCTGGGCGGTCTCAGCTGGAGAGAACAGAAGGAGCTCTCCATGATGGTGCTGGGTCTAGCCGAGATCGTGAGCCGGCGAGTTGCGCGGTGGCGGACGGCGTGCATCGACCGGCGGTCGGCACTGGTGCGGGAGCTGGTCGCGGTAACGGACGAGCTAGGACGTCTGGCCGGATCCGATGGCGGGTCGCACGCGGCGCGGCTGGTGGCCGTCCACGGCCGGGTGGCGCGCCTCCTGCCGATACTCGACGTGCTCGCCATCGAGGACGCGGGTGGTGTCGACTTCACCCGCCACGAGGTGGTCGGCGAGCGCCCGACCACCGACGCCGCACTCTTCGACCGGATCGCCGCCAGCATCCGGCCGGGATACCTGTGGCGGCACGAGGTGCTGCGCCCCCAACAGGTGATCGCGTACGTGCCCGCCGAGGGCAGCTGACCGGTGCAGGAAAACAGTGCGCGCCACGCGGGAACGGAAGCGAGGCCGAAGAGGTCCCATCGCCACAGACATCTCCAGCTGAGGGGCCAGGCCTGGTGACGATCGACGAGCGGACGGTGCGGACACCCGTGGAACGGCTCGACCTCCCGCCAACCCTGGAGGCTCCGTACGAGACGCGCAGGCGCCGGCGTGCATGGTGGCGACGGCGCCGCGGCGGCCGTGTCATCCTCCCGGACGGGACCGCTCCCGAGCGCCCCGCCAGCCGGGTGACCAGGTTCTTCCTGTTGTGCGGTGCTGTCGACGAGGCGTTGCTGGAGACGCGCGCGGAGTACTTCCGGTTCGTGAACCAGGGCGTCTTCGTCTGCCTGGTCGGGGTGCTGGCCGGCGTGAGCATGACGCTGTACCTCACGACGATCTTCGGCTACTTCTCCGCCGTGTTCCTCCCGGCCGCCGTGCTGTGGGGCGTGCTCGTCTTCTTCCTCGACCGGTCGATCGTCGCCGAACCGACGTACGGCGACCTGACGCGCGCCCACCAGCGGTGGCGCCGGTCGGCCGCGCTCGCGAGGGAGACCGACGGCCCGGCGCCGCGGCGCAGTTTCGGGAGGCGCCTGGGCGACGGGCTGCGGCACGGGTCGGCCAGGTCGACGAAGGTGCTGGCCTACGGGTTCCGCGTGGTGGTCGCGGTGCTGGTGGCGTGGCTGGTCGGCGAGGCGATCATGCTGACGATCTTCAGCCCGGAGATCACGACGCAGCTGAACAAGCGCCACACCGCCGCGTTCTCCGCGGCGGTCGACGACTACCTGAAGCCGACCAGGGACGAGATCGCGGCGCTGACGGCGGAGCGGGCGCGCAACGACGCCATGATCAAGC
This sequence comes from uncultured Pseudonocardia sp., assembly GCA_964247105.1. Lineage (GTDB taxonomy): Bacteria > Actinomycetota > Actinomycetes > Mycobacteriales > Pseudonocardiaceae > Pseudonocardia. The sequence continues at coordinate 24,514 of CAXTTN010000039.1, read as the reverse complement.
AGCTGCAGACCGACGTCGACAACGCCAAGCACGACCTCGAGCTCGAGGTGTCCGGACAGGGCGGCACGTTTCAGAAGGGCGAGGGCCCACAGACCGACATCGAGAAGGCCAAGTACAACAATCTGGCCGCTGGCCTACCCGAGGCGCAACGCCCGTTCCGAAACCGCAACGCGGAGATCGACCGCACGCTCGAGCAGGACACCGCGAGCGTGGCAGCGATCGAGTCGGGCGACCTCGCCCGCATCACCGCGATCCCGCAGCTCAAGAAGACCTACGACGACGTCTTCGCCAACCAGGGGTGGGTCGAGCAGGAGGCCGCGCTCGACGACTACCTGCGGGAGAACGCCGCCAGCCCGGCGGTCGCGGCGGTCCCGTGGCTGGTTCGCGGCATCCTGCTCGCGATCGACCTCCTCCCGCTGATGCTCAAGATCGCGAGCTCCACCACCGTCTACGGCCAGCGCATGCGCGACCGGGCCGACCGGATCCGGTATCGCGACGTGGTCGACGACGAGGTGGAGATGGACCGCATCGACCGCGACGCGACCGCCCGCCGGCATCGCGACGAGGCGCTCTCCGACATCTACCGGCAGCACGACGACTGGCAGCGCCGCGAGCGCATCGGCACGCCGCACGGCGACCGGAACGAGAGGACGTGGACATGACCGCGGACGTCACCGAGATCGACAGGATGCACAAGCTGGCGTCCGACGTCGAGGCGTCGTTACCGAGGTGGCGGTCGCGGTTCCCCGCCGCGACCACGACGCTCGACCGGGTCGCGGAACTGGCCGCGGAGCTGAAGCAGCGCGCGAAGCGCCCCCTCACCCTCGCCACGGTGGGGGAGTTCTCCGTCGGCAAGTCGCTGTTGCTCTCGGTGCTGATGGGCGACGCGCGGCTGCTGCCGGCATCGGAGGTGCCGACGACGGGCAACGTCACCGCGCTGCGGCTCGTCCCGGCCACCGACGGACTGCCCGGGCCGGGCGAGATCCGGGTCGGGTTCCTGTCGCGGCCGGGTGTCGATGAACTCGTGGGCTACCTGCTCGACGAGATCGTCACGATGGTGGACAAGAACAAGCTGCCGTACCCGGTCGACATCCTGCGTGGCGCCCGGCCGACCGCCGTGGCGGGCGACTGGGGGCGCGTCGACGAGTTCGGGCGCCGGGTGTGGGGCATGCAGGCGCTCAACGAGCGGCTGCAGCTCATCCTGCTCGAGCTGGTGCGCATCCGTGACGCCTGGCGGGTCGGGCAGGCGTTGCTGCCGGCGAGCGACCCGGGCTACGAGCACCCGATCAGCCGCGCCGTCTTCGACGACGCCGTCACCATCGGCAACACCCGTGCCCAGCCGGCCGCCTTCCCCGAGGATCCCGGCGGGTTCCCGCTGCCGGCCAACACCGTCGTGGGCAAGGACGAGCTCGTGCGGCTGCGGCCCCTCATCCGCCGCATCACGTTCGACGTCGCCGTGCGGCCCGAGGAGTGGGGGCTCGGTGACATCCTCACCCGGCCGGGTATCGAGATCCTCGACATGCCGGGCCTCAACAGCGCGGGCGGGTCGCGTGACAAGTGGCTGGCCGAGCGGGAGCTGCGGCGCGTCACGACCCTGATCATGGTGCTGCACGCCAACAGGCCGGAGAACGACGCCGCGAGCGAGCTCAGCACGTTCCTGGAGAGCGCGCGGGCCTCGCGGGAGGCGCTCGTGAACTCCAAGGTCGTGGTGGCGCAGCGGTTCGACACCCTGCGGCGGCCGGAGGACACCACCGGGAACTCGGTCGAAATGGAGTCGCTGCTGCGCACGACCAAGCGCGTCTCCGCCGGGCGGCCCGAGAACGTCACCTACGTCTCGGCCATGGCGGCGATGGCGGTGCGCAACATGCCGGGACCGCCCGACATCAAGCTGGTGAGCCCGGCCGAGCTGACCGCAGCCCGCCGCTACTGGGGCGCGGTCGCGCAGGCCGACCCGATGCGCGCCGACGGCGCCGCGCTGCGCTCGTTCGCCGCCGACGGCGGGCTCGACGGCGTGCGGCGGCTCGTCGCCGAGCACGTGCGCACCCACGGTGTCGCCGTGGAGGTCGCCGAGCAGACGGCGCAGTGGCAGCGCATCGTCGGCCACCTGCGGCTCCTGCCCCGTACGAGCACCGTCTCGCAGCCCGACGACGCCGAGGACCGGCTGCTGCGCCTCGGGGCCGCGGTGAAGGAGTCGGCCGCCGGGCTGCGCTCGTGCGTGGTGGACCTGCGCCGGGTCGATCGGCTCGCCGATCCGGGCGGCCCCGGGTCGCTGCACGACGCCGTCCTCGCGCTCGCCGCTCGTTCGGTCTTCGAGTGGGACGAGTGGGCGGTGCTGACCGACCAGGTCTCCAAGGGGCTCGTCGAGCGACCGCGTGCGCCCGGCATGGTGCCCGAACCGCCGGTCGACCGTTACGAGCCCCTGCCCGGCGATGGCGACCCGGGTGACGACTGGGACGACGGCTGGGGCGACGGCTGGGGCGCCGACGGGGCCGGGAAGGGCCCCAGCTACTTCGCCGGTCCGCAGCCGATCGCCCACCCCGTCGCCACCGAGCCCACCCCGAGCTCGACCACGGCGTTCTGCACGCCGTACGAGACGACCGTGGATCGCGCCGACGCCGAGCTGGTCAAGCTCTTCCGCGCCACCGTCATGGCGTGGGAGAGGAGGGCCTTGGCCACCGTCGAGCCGCTCGCCGACCTGCTGGCGGCGGACCCGACGGTGCTCACGCTGGTCGCCGAGCTGACCGCGGGCGACCCCGTGCTCGGCGAGCGCCGCCGGCTGATGCTGGGCGAGCTGGCGTCGCTCAAGTTCGTGCGAGCGATGGCCGGCATGGCGTTGCGGGCGGTCGCGCCGACCGACGCGGTCGGCGGGTTCCCCCTCACCCCGGACCGCAGCTTCTGGTGGGACCCGGAGGCGCTCGCCCGCGCCCGCGTCGACGACGACACCGACCGGGTGCGGCGCAGCCACGCGGTGGTGCTGCGCACCCGCAACACGCTGACCGAGGCGCTGCACGAGCGCCTCGACCGCAGGTTGGGGGCGCTGCTGACCGACCTGGTCGGCCGGCTGAGCGACACGATCGCGCAGATCGTGGCCGAGGCACCGGGCAACAGGGAGATCGCGGCACTGCGCAGGCGTGGCGACCGGCCTGACGGCCGGTCCGACGACGTGCTCGACAGGCTGCTCACACAGGACGGACAGGGGGAGCGATGAGCGCGGGACCTGCACAGGAGGAAGCGGTCGTCCCGGACCGGCGGGGGCCGCTGCTCCCGGTCCGGCGGGGCAAGGGGATCGGTCCGATTGCCGTGGACTTCGGCACGTCGTCGTCGACCGTGACGATGTACGACAGTCTCGAGAGCCAGGAGCGCGTGCTGTGGCCCGCCCAGGCGGCGCTCATCGCGGACGGGCTGGCCGAGCTGCTGGGCCGGGACGGCTGGCCCGACGCGGATGCGCAGCAGCGGGTCGTCGAGCAGTACCGCAAGAACCTCGGCGACAAGACCGCCGCTCTCATCGGCGACGACGCCGGCGCGCTGGCCGCACGGCTCACCGACGACGCCAAGGCGTTGCGGCTGGTGTCCGCGAACCGCTACCTGAGCGAGGTGATCACCGACAGCCGCGACCGGGAGAAGCGGCTCCTCGAGGTGGTGCACCGCTTCGAGGACCTGCTCGCGGACCTCAACCTCCGCGAGTGGCTCGCCGGCCCTCTCCACCGCGTCTACCGCACGGCGCTGGCGGCCGCCGCGCCGGAGGCCTACCTGCTGGCTCCCGTCCACCTCGACCTGGAGCCGCCGACGGACGGGGGTGTGTCCGGGCTGGCAGGCCGCGACATCCCGAGCCGGCTGGTCGTGGGGCCCCAGTCACCCGTCGCGACGGCCCGGCTGCAGCACCCGACCGGCGGTGCGGCGCTGGAGTGGGTCGGCGTCAAGCGCTTCCTCGCCGACCCGAAGGAGATCGCCGACCTGCGGGGCAAGCCGCTGCCTCCCGGCTGGTCGCCGGACTCCGAGCTGCTGCTCGCTCTCTGCTACCGCGACCTCATGGCCCGGACCTACGAGTATCTCGACCACCTCGCGAAGCCGGGGCCGAACCAGAAGACCGAGTTCGCCGGCCGCGCGATCGACCAGGTCACGGTGACCTACCCGACCATCACCCCGCCGAAGGCCCGTCAGGCACTGCGGACGCTGGTGGCCGACGCGCTGGGGCTCTGGAAGGGCGAGCTGTCCGACGCGAACGACGTCGACGTCAGCTACGACGAGGCCGTCGCGGCGTCGCTGTACTTCGTGCAGCGGGAACTGGGCGGCGACGGCCGCGGCGGCGTCGACGCGTTGCGTGCCCGGTCCCGCCGCATGCCCGACGGCTCCCACCGCCGCACGATGCTGGTGATCGACATCGGCGGCGGGACCACGGACGTCGCGCTGCTCGCGCTGGACCTCGTGGAGAAGCCGGTACAGGCTGCGGTGGGTCCGTTCGAGGGCCGCGACTACGAGCTGGCACCGAAGGTCCTCGGAACCACCGGGCACCAGCAGCTCGGGGGCGACCTGCTCACCCTGCGGGTGTTCTACTGGATCAAGGCGCTGATCGTCGACGCGCTCGTCGCCGACAAGACGCCAGGTCTCCCGGCGCTTGCCGAGCACTGGCCTGCCGAGATCGCGGGCCGGCCCGCCCCCGACGCGCTGGCGCCGCTCGTCCTCGGCTACGACACCCACGAAGGTCCCGCCCCCATCACGGTGCGGGAGGTGCTGCGTGCGCTCCTGCCCACCCACAGCGACCGCGACGGCGCCAACGCGCAGACGCCGGCGTTCCGCAAGATCTGGGCGGAGGCGGAGCGGGTGAAGCTGCGCCTCGCGCGGCCGGAGGGACAGCTCACGCACGCCGAGGTGACGTTGAGCGAGGAGTGGCTCACCGAGCTCAAGCACGATCTGACGTGCGGCTGGGGCGGCGCCGTCGCCGGGCTCGGCAACCGGATCACCCTCACCTCCGAGGAGTTCGCGCAGCTCGCCGAGCCGGTGATCGGCCACGCCATGACGCTCGCGGCGGCGTTGGCCCGCCGCCGCCTCAGCAACTCCGACGATGCGATCGTCGACGTCGTCGCGCTCGCCGGGCGCACCTGTGAGATGGAGCTGACGAAGCAGGTCGCGGCCAAGGTCATCGGCGACACCCTCGTCGACGACGCGAGCGGGAAGCCGCTCGTATGCTGGAACCCGAGCTCGATCCAGGTGGAGCACGACAACGCCAAGCAGGCCGCGTCGATCGGCGCCGCATGGGCGCACAGCCGCGTCCAGCACGACGCCAAGGCAACCAGCAAGGAGGCCCTGCAGACCGGCGACGACCGGATCGCCTTCGACGTGGAGAACCTGCTGCTGCAGATGCCGTCGAGCTTCGCGGTCCGCGGGATGAACGTCCTGATCCCCGTCTTCGAGGTCGGCGAGGAGTTCGACCGGTTCCGGCCCGAGGACGACACGCGCTTCCGGAGCAGCAGGTGGCTGCCGGTGGCCCCGACCATCGAGCTCGTGCGGCGCATCGAGGGCGGACGCGACATCCGCTGGGGCCGCTTCCGCTACAGCCGCTACAGCGACAACCCGCCACCGGACGTCCAGTACTGCATCGAGATGGACCAGCACCTGCGGCCGCGGCTGATCCTGCGCCGCGGCACCGAGGACCACCGGGTGATCGTGCCCGCCTGCCGGCACTTCGACCTCGCGCGGTTCCTGCGCCCCGCGGCGGGCGCCGACGGACTCGCCTACCTGCCGCGGATCGAGGCCTACCCGGTCGACGGCGACGGCAGATCGGTCGTGCTGTTCGACGGTGGCGACTTCGACACCTGGCTGGACATCGACGCCGAGCCGTCCGCATGGGCGCGGGGCGGCGGGGCCAAGCACAAGCCCGTGCGGGGTGCGGTGTCGACGCGGCCGTTGCCCGCGCCGGTCGGCACGGGGGCCGCACCGGGCACGGCGTCGTTTGGCCTGGTGATGATCACCAGGGACGGCGAACGGGTCGATGTCGGCATCATCAAGGTGCCCCACGACGATCCGCGCGTCACACGGTGGCCGGTGGCACTGGACCAGCTCGGGAGGCTGTGGGTCATGCGGTTCGACTCGCCGCTGCGGCGCACGGCGGGCGACATCCGGGAGATGGAGCACCGCTACGGCCTGGCCTTCGAGGTCGACATGGACGACTTCGTACCCGACTCGGATCCCTCCTGCGATCCGTACAGCGGGATCCACTGATGCGGGATCCACTGATGCACGGCCACTTCGACGAGCCGGCCGCGACCCTCGACCGCGCGCTGTCTGCGCTGCTGTCCGGGCCGGACCACGCGCTGGCCGCACAGGTCCGCGTGGCCACGGTGGCGTACGCGCAGGCCGTCTACGGCATCGTCCTTGAGCAGACGCCAGGGCCGCCCGCGCTGGCCGACATGCACGAGTCGCTGCGCTCGCTGCTCACCGGCGGCGTACCGCAGCCCGTGCCCTGCTCCCGCCGGGCCGCGCCTGTCGCACTTCCCGCTGCCGACACGGTCGTCGTCCCGCGACCCGACCCGGCGGCGCAGCTGAGCGCGCTCGTCGCCGAGACCGTCGCCACGCACCGACGCTGGCTCGGCTCGGCGGAGCCCGGAGGATCCGCCGCCCAGCTCTGGGAATGGCTGTTCCTGCAGTCGTGGCGGCTGCCCTGCGACGCCCGTGAGGACGTCGTGAGGCGCGTCGCGGCGCTCGCCACCGAGGAACCCGGCCTCGAGAACGGGCAGCTCGTGCCGCCGTCCGGGTCGTTCGGGCACCCCGGGCGCGGGGCCACCGACGTCGCCCGCACCGCCTTCCCGGGCAGTGGCCCGGCAGCGGACCTCGCGATGACCCTCGACGAGCTCGTCACCGTCGCCGGCTCGTGCGCCGGCCTCTGCACGCTGTTCCGCTCCGATGTCGCCGACCCCGTGCCGGGCAACGACGACCTCGCGGCGCGGTACGGCACGAAGGTCGTCGACATCGCCCGCATCGGCCGGGACCGCCAGCTCCTGGAAGTCGCTCTCGTGCTCTACGAGGGCATCGGGTCGCTCTGCCCGTGGCCGCTGCCCGCACCCGACAGCCTGTGGGCACTCCGTGTCCGCGCGGCCGCCCGCCTGGTCGAGAGCCTCAACGTGCACGTGGGCGTGCGCCTGTTCGTCCTCGACGAGAACGACGACCTGCCCCCGTCGGCGCCCCGGGACAAGGTGCGCGTCTTCAGCCCGGTGGAACAACCCGAGCCGCGCGTCTGGCAATTGCGGATCGGCATGCAGGTCGACGGCCGGGTGGGCGACCGCGGCCGCGCCCTGCTGCTCACCGCAGCCGAACGTGGCGGCTGAGCAACAGGGCGACCCTGGTCAGAGGGTGTCGTCGGCGGGCAGCGGGACGACGGTGACCGTGTTCGACTGGGGATCCGCGGTGGCGATGAACCTGCGGTCGGGGCTGCTCGACACCGCGACACCGCGGGCAGTGCCGAGCATGATCAGCACCATCTGGGAGTCGACGTCCCAGAACCTGACCCCGCCCGCGTCCACGGTCAGGAGCGTCTCGCCCGTCGTCGGCTCCCAGGCGACGTCCACGACTCCTGGCTGCGCCATCAGCCGCGCAGGCTCCGCCGGGTCGTCCGTGTGCCAGATGACGACGCCGTCGTCGCAGGCGGCCGCCAGGTAGGGCCCGTTCGGCCGGAACGTGAGCCTGCCGGTGATCCCCCCGGGCGCCGCGACACCGGCGATCCCCTCTCGTACTTCGACGTCCACGCCCGACGTGGTCCTCCTGCGTGAGCGCGCGGAGACCCCCCACACGTCGATCGAACCGGCGGCGTACCTGGCGATCCGGGTGCCTTCGGGATCGACGGCGATCCTCGCCGCGGACGGGTGGTCGACCACGGAGACGGACGGGGGCAGCGTGGCCACCTGGCGATAGGTGGCGCCGTTCCAGGCCAGGACGGGCGTCTCGCCGTCGTCCAGGAGCACCGCGACCACCATGCCCGCACTGCTGCACGCCAGGTCCACCACCGGGCTGCCCAGAGCGAGCCGGAACAGCTCGTGGCCAGCTTTCACGGATACCGCTGTGAGCGTGTCGCCCTGCCCCATCAGGACGAGCTCGTCATCCCGTACCGCGGCGACGGGGATGCCGTCGCCCGTGGCGACCGTCCGCACGAGCGAGCCGGTCTCCGCGTCGATGACGTGCACACCGTCCGTTCCCGATGCCACGAGGAGCGTGCCGCCTGCCGTGTACGCCACCGACCGTGCCCCCGGCACCGCGCAAATCAGGCCGTTGGACGGCGCCGGGATGACCCAGCCGTACCGGGGCGTCTCCGCTGCCGTCTCCGGCGCGCTCGACCGCACCGTGACGAGCCAGTCGCCGGACGTGACAGGGTCGCCGATGTCGGCGTGCCCGCGCAGCACGGTCCCGGGGGCGGCGTCGGCGCGCAGCCGGTAGAGGGTGCCGTCGGCGAGCCGGACGGCCGCCAGTGCCGCCTCCGCGGCGTAGGTGGAGCCCGGCTCCACGAGCATCCGGACGAGGGTGCCGGTGTCGCCGGGGAGCTGCCAGCGCAGCGGCCGCTCGTCGGCGCGGGCCGGGGCGGGGCCACCCGCGCGTTCGCCTGCGCGGGCCGCCCACGCCGCGGCGCCCTGCGCGACCGCGGTCGAGACGTCGCGGGCGAAGTGCGGGGCGAGGCCGAGCTCGGCCTCGACGGCCTCGGCCACCATCGGCATCCGGCAGGTGCCACCCACGAGCAGCGCCGCCGCCGGACGCTGCGGGTGCGCCGCGATCAAGGTCTCGCAGCAGCGGACCGTCTGCTCAAGCACCGGGCGGCACAGCTGCGCGAGCTCGGTGCGCGTCATCTCGACCCGCAGTCCCGCGGCGGGCAGCCGTTCCTTCCAGACCGTGGTGTCGGAGAGGCGGTACTTGATCCGGCGCACCATCTCGGCGAGGTCGACGGCCGTGTCGGCCGCGGCCTCCGGGTCGGCGGTCAGGAGGTCGGTGAGGGGCTGCCCGCCGAGCTCGCGCAGCCTGCGCCGCAGCGCGGTGTCCATGTCGCGCCCGCCGCACGCCGCCTCGGCCGCGTGCCCCAGCACCCGGTGCCGCCCGTCGGCGGCGATCTCGATGAGCGCGGCGTCGAACGTGCCGCCGCCGAAGTCGTAGACGAGCACTACCTCACCGGGGGTGAACGGCGCGCCGCGCGTCGGCGCGAACGCCGCCGCGACCGGCTCGGGGAGCAGCTCGACCTCGCTGAACCCGACCCGTTCCCCGGCGGCGATCATCAGGTCCCGCCGCGGGTCGCCGAGGTCGTAGGAGGCGGGGACGGTGAGCACGGCGTGGCGCACCGGCGCGCCGCGCAGGGCAGCTGCCTCCGCCGCGATCGCCGACAGCAGCTCGGTGACCAGCTCCTCCGGCAGGTACGACTTCGCCCCTATCGGGATCGGGCAGGGGTCGCCGAGGTCGGCCTTGAACTCCGACCGGAACGCCGACGGGTCGAACCGCTGCCGGTCCGTCGCCGCCGTGCCGACCACCACCTCGTCGACGTCGACGCACACCGCCGACGGCCACAGGTCCCGGTCCCCGCCCGGCTCCCGCACGATCTGCGTCCCGTCGGTGGACACCAGCACCGCCGACGACGTCGTGGTCCCGAAGTCGACCACCAGCACCGGCTCGCTCATGCGCCCGCCTTCTTCCGCACCACGGGTGCGAGCAGCACGGTGAGCCCGACGGGCAGCAGCATCGAAACCGGGAGCACCAACCAGACCGCCCTGCGCGCCACCGACGGACGCATGCCCTCCAGGATCCCGATGGCCGGCACCGCGCAACAGAGCAACGCCGCCAGAACCCCGCATACGACCAGGAGCTCGGTGACCAGCTCCTCGGGCCGGAACGACTTCCCGCCGAGCTGGATCGCTGCCGGGTCGCCGAGGTCGCGCCTGAACTCCGAGCGGTAGGCGGCGGGGTCGACGCGCCGCAGATGCTCGGCCGGGGTGCCGACGAGCACGGTGTGGTCGTCGACGCACACCGCCGACGGCCACGACCAGCGGTTGCTCGAGGGCTCCCGCACCAGCGTCGTCGCGCCCTCGACGAGGACGGCCGACGACGTCGAGGTGCCGACGCCGACGACGAGCAGTGGTTCGGCGGGCTGTGCCGTGGTCATCGGGTGCCCCTTCTGGTGACGTCGTCGAGCTCGGCGAGGAGCCGTTCGTGGGCGCGCCGCGCCACCGCGACGGCCGTGCGGGACGGGCCTTCGAATCCGCCGATCAGGTCGAGCTGGGCCCAGCGGCGGAGGCCGTCCTGGGCGCGGGCGCGCAGCGCGTCGGGCCCGGCGTGTTCGTCGAGGCCGAGGCGCGCCGCCGTCGAGCGGCCGCGCTCGCCGGTGACCCGCAACAGGTCCTCGACGTCGGTGGGGCCGAGGCCACGCAGGCGGCCGTCGTAGTGGTCGCGCAGCACCTGGAGCTCGCGGAACCGGGCGCTCTGGGCCTGGCCGTGCCGCGCGAACTCGCGGACCGCGTCGGTGAGGGCGAGCTGCGCGCGCGGGTCGAGGCCGGCGTGTTCCTGCGGCAGCGCCTGGACGCGTGCGTAGGCGCGGTTGAGCTTGAGCAGGTCGGCGCGGGCTCCGAAGTGGTCAACGAGCAGTTTCCGGAACGCCGCCATCCCGCTGCGGCGGTCCAGCTCGGCACGCACCTCGGCGAGCCCGACGTCGCCGTCGCGCAGGATCTCGCACGCGGTGGTGACGCCGTAGCCGTGCAGCATGCGGTGCAGCTCTCGCCGGCGCTCGGGATCGAGCGGCAGCTCAGCGCGGGCGAACTTGTCCGCGGAGCGGAGCGAGCGGCCGAGCTGCTCGACGGGGACGGTGGCCAGCGCAGCCAGGTCGTGGCGGTCGCGCTCGTCGAGCACGGCGGCCGCAGCCCCGACGAGGCTCGCAACGGGCACGAGCTCGTACAGCACCTCCGCGACGGCCGGGACGTCGGCCATCTGCCGCGCCACCCGGCGGGCCTCGGCGTGCGGGTCGGTGACGTCGGGCCAGCGCCAGTAGCTCTCGACGCGGGTCAGCGCCGCGATCGTGTTGATCGGGCCCGCGGCCAGTGCCGTGCCCTGCAGCCTGCGCAGGAGGGTCACCTCGTCCTCGTGCAGGGCGCGGGAGAACACCACGACGACCGCGTCGACGGGGCCGTCGAGGAACCGCAGGGTGTTGGCGGAGTCGACGGCGAAGACCGAGTCCAGGCCGGGCGTGTCGACCAGGTCGAACGACTCCAGGTACGGCGCGGGGTCGGTGATCTTGAGGTACGCGATCGACGACAGGTACCGCTTCCAGTGCTCGGTGTCCTCGTCGTCGCCTTCCGCCCGGACGGTCAGCTGTTCCAGCTCGGCGACGTCGCGGCGCTCCGGCGGGCGCTCGTCGGCGAAGTGCACGGTGACGCTCGGCTCGTCGCCGTGGGTGATCCAGTTGACGTTGAACGTCAGCTCGTTGACGCCGGTCGGCGCCCGGTAGCCGCCGAGTAGGGCGTTGGCCAGCGTCGACTTGCCCGCGCTGACCCGCCCGACGAGCGCGACCCGCATCGGCGCGGTCAGGCCCTCGCCGATGCGGGTGAACGCGGCGCGCGCGCTGTCCAGCGCCGCCGAGCGGCCGAGCCGGTCCAGCAGGGTCGCGACGAGCGGGTGCACATCGAAGGTCATGGCCGCACGCTCACTCGTCGACCCAGTCGTCGGCCGGGCCAGCGGGCGTGGCCCGGGCGGCGCCGTCGCGCCTGCCGAGCCGTTCCGCCTCGGCGGCGAGGCCGTCGGCCGCGCGGCGCGTGGCCTCGAGCGGACGCCGTTCCTCCTGCAGCTGCGCGACGCGCTTGTCGCCGTCCTCCTTCGTCGTCCTGGCCGCATCGCCGAGCCGCGCGACCGCGTCGCGGACGCTCTCGCGTTGCTGGTCGATGCGGCTGTCGAGCTCGACGAGGATCGCGTCGGTCAGCCCGTGCACGACGTCGTTCAGGGCGCTCGTGAGGTGCAGCGGCTGGCTCCTGCGCAGCGGCGCCATCTCGGCGGCGATGCTGCGCCGCCGGGCGGCCACGTCCGCCTTGTCGATCTTGTCCTTCGCGCTCGTCATGCCCTTGCGGATCCCGGCGGCCGTGCCGCCCAGCGAACCGAGCGAGGCACCCCACTGCGCGCCGATGACGGCCCCGAGGCCGCCGGTGAACAGACCGCCGATGAGGCCGCCCAGCAGCGCGCCCGCCGCGCCCCCGAGGGTGCCCCCGACGCCCGCTGACTGCGTGGCCTCGCGTGCCTTGTCCCACCGCCGGTCGCGGCTGGTGTCAGCGTACGTCGTTCCGGTGACGTCCAGTGCGGGCACCGGCGGCGGCGGGAGCCGGTCGATCCGGGGCAGCTCCAGCTCCAGGCCGTACGTGCGGGCGAACTCGCGCTGGATCGCGGCGGCGCGTCGCGCGGCCAGCTCGCTGACCGTGCCCGCGATGAGGTTGGCCTCGCTGTCGAGCTTCGTCACGTAGCGCGGCGGGTCGGCGAGCAGGTCGGCGTCGAAGAGGTAGTCGACGTCGAACCGGTGCCAGGCGGCGTCGAGGCGCGTCAGGAGGTCGACCCGCAGGCCCTCGCCCATCCGCCGGACGTTGTCGCGCAGCTCCCCGCGCCAGATGGCGCGTTCGGACTTCAGGGTGTCGAGCTCGGTCTGCCGCTCCCGCGCCGACGCGGCGATCCCGGCGACCTTCGCCTGTGTCTCCGCCCGCAGCGCGGCGATCTCGGTGTCGACCGGCTCCATCAGGGCCCGCACCGCGACGTCGAGGTCGGCGAGGGCGGCGGAGAGGATGAGGCGGGCGCGGCGGCGCGTGACCGCGGGCCACAACGCCGCCTCCAGCTCGGGGAACCCGCTGTCGGCGAGGTCGTCGGCGTCACCGGTCGCCAGCCAGGCCTGCTTGGCGACGCTCGACACCGGCACGATGATCAGCTCGGCGGCGGGCCTGCCGGTCACCTCGGCGAGCTTCGCGGTGGTGTTGGCGAGCATCGTGGCCCGCTCGGCCTGGTCCACGAGGTCGCTCTTGGTGACCACGAAGATCATGCCGTCGGTGTCGCCGCTGGTCGCGGCCGCGTCCGCGGCCTGCCGCAGGAACTCGAGCTCGGTGGCGGTCAGGGGCTGGGTGAAGTCGGAGACGAAGACGATGGCGTCGGCGCCGGGAAGGTACGCCATCGTGGCCGCCGTGTGGCCGGTGAACACGCCGCCGACCCCCGGCGTGTCGACGACGACGATCCCGGACGCCAGGCGCGGGTTGGGGGTGTCGGCGGAGACCATCGACGCCACCAGCGCGTTCTTCGGATTCGCGCTCTCGGTCACGTACGTGCCGATCTCGGCTCGCGCGATCTCCTTGTCCAGCAGCTGCCCGTCCGGCCCGGTGAGCGCGACGACAATCCGCTCCGTGTCCGCGTGCGAGACGACGGTGACCAGGCTGGTAGCCACGGCGGCGTCGACGGGGAACAGCGGCGGGTCCACCTCCAGGAGCGCGTTGAGCAGGCTGGACTTGCCCCGTTTGAACTCGCCGCAGACGACGATCGTGAGGGTGGCGTCGCGCAACCGGTCATGCGCGGCGGCGAGCCGGGCGGCCGCGGTCGCGGCGTCGCGCCGCTGCGCCGTCGCCAGCATGGCGGGGAAGAGCGCGAGGGTCCGTCCGCGCAGGGCTTCGAACGTCTCGGCGGTGGGTGTCGGGTTCATGCGGGCTCCTTGACGGCGGCGAGGACGCGTTCGGCGAAGCCTGCATGCGGGCGGCCGAGACATGGGCTCCGGC
>CAXTTN010000039.1:0-10759 GCA_964247105.1 uncultured Pseudonocardia sp. | reverse complement strand
CCCAGCAGCTCGGCCAGCTCGTCGCCGCCCGACCAGTGATCGCCTGCGGCGAGGCCGTCGAGCATCTCGTCGTACAGCCGGCAGGCGCGCGACCGCGCGTCGAGGTACTCGTGGACGCTCATCCCCTGCACGGCCGGGTGCGGGAACGTGCCGACGACCGGCGCGGGGGAGACCGGGGGCCACGGCCTGCTGTAGGCCGTTTCGGCGTACTCGACCAGCACCCCGTTGGCCCAGTTCAGGGTGAGGGTGGCGATCGGGGCCATCAGCTCCGACGCCGCGCCGCGCCGCTCCGGCCTGCGGTACGGGGCGACGGGGAAGGTCACGTAGACGGCGTCGCGGCCCCCGTCGCGACGGTGGCGGCGCGGGATGGGCCAGCAGATCATCGACTCCATCGGCACCACCTGCTGGAACACCGGCATCGACCGCACGCTGTCCATGAGTCCGGCGGTGCGGCTCCCGGCGACGACGGCCTCGGTCGCGGCGCGCAGCGTGCTCGGCGGCGATGAGCGGGGCGAGGCTCCGGTGCTCTGGTCGTGATGGTCGTGGAGCCGGAGGTCGTGGTCGATGTCTGCTCCTCGTCCGGTGGGGGTCACGGGCGGTGCACCGTGACCATGAAGTTGCCGGAGTCGGCCCATGCGTCCTCGAACTCGGCGAGCGGGATCCGGCTTCCGCAACCGCCGGGGACGCCGCTGTCGGAGAGCACGACCTGCGGGTTCACCGGGTCGGAGTGGTCCACACCGACGACGCGGACGGCGTGGTCGGCGCCCTGGCCGGGGATGCCGAGGTGGTCGGCGAGCGAGTCGTCGGGGTCGAAGCCGGGGTTCCAGATCTCGCTCGAGTCGACGCCGACGATCACGCCGTCGCCGTCCGCGAGCGCCGCCTCGAGCTGGTCGGTCGACGCGCCGTGCACCTGCTGGGTCTCCAGCCCGTATTCGGCCAGCAGCTTGCCCGTGTCGTCGACGGGGGTGCCGCCCTCGGGGGTGAACCACCCGTGCTGTTCCGCGACCTCGCGCAGCTCGGCCTCGGTGTGGTCGACACCCGTGAACTCGTCGAGGATCGACTCCTGGGCGGCGACCGCGCAGGAGTTGGGCTGTTCCTGCAGGTGCCAGTGGTCCAGGCCGTTCGGGTCGCCGACGACGTACGACGCCGACGCCGGGTCGGCCCGAGAAGGGTCGTCTGGCGCGTACGGCTGGTCCTCGGGGCCGATCGGGTCGACGGGGTCGTCGAAGGTCAGGAAGGCGCTGTGCTCCAGGCCGTCGAGGTCATGCTGGTGGTGCAGTGGGTCGTCGGCGAGGAGGTCGTGGTGGTCATGCGGGTCGTCGTGCTCCATGGCCGTCCCCTTTCGCGCCGTTGCCTGTCGTGTCGCTCCGTGGGACCCGGGCCGTGGGCGTGGCGTTCCCGGTCATCCCCACTCCTCCGGCACCAGCGCCTCGTGGTGGGCGGGCGGGTCGTGGTCGACGTCCGCGTGGTGGAACAGGTCCGGATGGTCCGGGCCCACGTGGGCGAGGTCGTCGTGGGCCGGGTCGTGGGGGTGGTGCTGGCCGTCATAGGTCGGGTCGGGGTCCGGCTCGGGTTCGAGCGGGCCGGGATCGTCGCTCCACAGGCTGCCCAGCGTGCGCTGGGTCAGCACCGAGCCTGCGACGACGAACGGCAGCGTGGCCAGCGCCGTCGCGGCGACGGGGTCGATGTCGGCCAGGGCCGCCGCAGTGAGCGCGCGCATCCAGGCGACCGCGTCGAACCCCTTGGCCGCGTCCCGCACGTGGACGGTGCGGAACCCGTCACCGGGCAGGCCCCCGTAGCCCTGGACGACCACGTCGCGGTACAGGTCGTCGGTGACGACGAGGCAGAGGTCGGCGTCGGGCACCGCTACGAGCTCGGCGCGGACCTCACCCGCATCGGCGAGCCGGCACACGTCCACGACGACCTTGCCCACGAAGCCGGTGGCGGCCGGCTGCACCACGCCCTGACCGGTGGCCAGCCGCAGGCGGAGCGCGGGCGCGTCGCCGCGTCCCAGGCGGTCGTCCTCCAGCGCGCGGAGCATGCCGCGGATGAACCCGGGCAGGGCCCGCGCCTCGTCGACACCGGGCGGCAGGAAGATCAGCTGACCGTCGCCGCGGTCCTGGCGGTGGGTGCGGCGACGCACGATCCCCGCGCCGCCGGCCGCGGCCCGGAGCACGTCCCAGAGCCGGCGCTGCAGCTCGAACTGCACAATGCCGGGATGGCGGCTGTACCCCTCGATGTCGACGACGAGGCAGAGCCGCCGCACGGCCGGGACGTGTGCGGTCACGTCGACACCTCCGCGGCCAGGTCGCGCAGCCCGGCGAGGTCGGTGACGAGGATCTGCCGGTACCCGGTGCGGACCAGCCTGCGGCGCCGCAGCTCGCCGAGCGCCCGTTCGACGCTCGCCTGCCCGACACCGATCAGCGCGGCGAGGTCCAGCTGGGCGAGACGGACGTCGAGCAGCCTGCCCGACGGCGAGTCGATCCCGTAGGTCGTGCCGAGGTCGTCGATGAGCCGGGCCAGGCGGACCATCGGCGAATGGCTCGCCTGCCCGGCTCGCAGCCGCGTGGCCTGGCGCAGCTTGGCGGTGACCGTGGCCCGCACGGCCGTCGCGACGGCCGGGTTCGCCGCCGAGTGGCGCTCGAACTCGGCATGGCCGATGACCCGGACGGTCGTCGTGGTGGCGGTGACGACCGTCGCGGACCGGGGCTTCCCGTCGATGGCGGCGAGCTCGCCGACGAGGTCGCCCGGCAGCCGTACGGCCAGCACGGCCGCCTCGCCCTCCGCGGTCACCGTCCGCACCTTGACGCAGCCGCGCAGCAGCAGGTGGACGTCGCGGTCGGTGGCGCCCTCGCGGATCAGCACCTGGTCGCGGGTGAACGTGCGCTGGGTGCCCAGCCGCATCAACGCCGCCTGGTCGGCGGTGCCCAGCAGACCGAGGAAGCTGCCCCGCGGCCACCGCAGCCCACCCTCGCCGGTCATCGCGTCGTCCTTCGCCGTCCCAGCTCAGGCCGCGGCGCAGGTCAGCGCGGCGCGCATGGCCCGCCGCCCACGCCACAGACGGGTACGGACCGTCGGCTCGGCGAGCCCGTACATGTCGGCGACCTCCGGGTGCGCGTACCCCCACACGTCGACCAGCGTCACGATCGTGCGGTAGGGGTCGCGGACGGTGTCGAGGGCGCGGCGCAGCTCGTCGCGGGCGACGACCACGTCCTCGACCGACGGGTGCGCGTCCGCGGTGGGGAAGGGGTCCTCGCCACTGTGCACGTCGACCGGCGCCGGGAGACGGCCACGTCGCTGGTACTCGGTGATCGCTGTGTTCCGCACGATCTGGTAGAGCCACGTCGAGAACGACGACCTGCTGTCGAACCCGCCGATGCCCTTCCAGATCCGGATCATGACGAGCTGCACCAGCTCCTGGCGATCGTGGTAGTCGCGGTGGTAATGGGCGCAGAACGCCGTGATCAGGGGGCGGTGGGTCTCGATCAGGCCGCGCAGCGCCACCGGGTCCCCGTTCTGGCTCGTACGGACGAGCATGGCGAGATCAGCCGCGTCGTCGCGGGTGTCCGCAATGCTGCGGTCGCATTCCATGGCTGTGCTCCTCGTGCTGCGTTCTCGGACCCGACTGTGGGTGCCCGTCGATGACGAGACGGTGCAGAGGCTAAGGACGCAGCGCGTTGAGAACCCCGTCACGTGAAGGGAAGTCGGCGGTGGCCGAGCAAACGTTTCATCTCGTTCCATAACCGTCTGGGAACGATCCGGACCTGGCACACACGACCCCCCAGGTTTCTGGGAGCTAATGCCCGACAGCGCCGGGCGGCGGTTACAGTTCGGTTGTGACGTCCTCCACTCTGCCGTCCGGCGACAGCGCGATAGGCCGTTCGGTTGAACGGTTCAGACGGGAAACCGTTGGGACGAATAGTCCGGTCGAGGTCATGTCGGTGGTTTCGACGACATTGCTGGAAATTGTTCCGGCTGATGTCTGGTGCGCTGTTCTTCTGGATCCGGCGACATTGCTCGACACGGGCGGGGTGCACGAGCATGGTTTCCCTGCAGAGCTCATGCCGCGGCTGTTCGAGATCGAGCATGCCGACCAGATCGGAGTGGACAACCTGCGGCAGCTGGTTCGGCAGCGCGAGCCCGTTAGCGTGCTGAGCTGTTCGACGCGGGGCGACATGGAACGCAGTGAGTACTTTCAGGACATCCTCCGGCCGGCCGGAATGGGCGACGAGATGCGTGTGCTGCTTCGCGAAGGGTCTCGCACGTGGGGATTGCTGTGTTGGTGTCGGGAATCGTCCTGGTCGTTCTCCGACGCCGATGTGGCCGCGGCCACGGCACTCGGCGGACCCGACCGACGCACTCCGGCGCGCACTGCTGGTATCGGGGCAGGACGCCGGCGTACTACCTGATGCGCCCGGCTTGATCGTCCTCGAGCACGATGAGCGGGCCGACCAGACGCCGAGTGTCGAGATGTGGCTTGATGATTTCGCTGAGAAGCGCGCTGACCGACGTGGCTCCGGCGAACTCTCCTTTGCGGTGCAAGCTGTCGTGACTGCCGCTCGGGAAAAAGGACGAACTGCGCCTGCGTTGTCCCGAGTCCGTGGCAGATCGGGTAGGTGGATGACCGTGCGGGCATGGTCGACAAGCGCCTCACGCGTCGTTATCGGAGTAGGTCCGGCCGATTTCGGGGAGCTGGTTTCGATCGTCCTCGACCCCTACGGGCTGACCCCTAGAGAACGCGAGGTGACCCAACTGGTGCTCAGAGGCATCGACACCGCCGGAATCTCCAAAGAACTACGAATATCTGTACATACTGTGCAAGATCACTTGAAAGTGGTCTTCCTCAAGACTGCGACATCGAGCCGTCGGCAGTTGGTGGCGAAGGTGTTCTTCGAGCATTGTCATCCATCACTCGGCCGGGGTCCGCTGGTCACTGACGGCAGGCGTTTGGAGGCCTGACCTTCCCGCGCCCAAGGTTGGACGGTCTGGCCATCGAGCGACAAGTACGTACGAGGCACGCATGACCGGACTAGTACTCCAGCCGTAGATCGTGATCTTGCGGTGTGGCGGTCCCGGACGAGGTACGGCCACCGCGTGATCTTGCCGGTTGTGTGTGGACGCGAGATGATCATGCGGTGGCCGTGGGTCGCAGCGTGGAACCCACCCGATGGCAGGCCGAAGCCGACAGGCTGCTCGATCGGATGGCGGGCCGGTTCACCCGGGTCGAGACCCGCCGCCGGGCCCGAGGGTTCCTGCTCGGGCTACTCGCGAACCTGCCCCGGAAGAACTGCTGGACGATCGCCGAGCACGCCGGTGGCAGCGATCCGCACGGCATGCAGCACCTGCTGAGCCGGGCCAGCTGGGACACCGACGGAGTCCGCCCACCCGGGAGGGGTCCACCTCGAGCTCACCGGCGACGGCGTCACCGAGTGTGTCGGCGGTGGGGTCGACGTGAGCGATCTTCCGGCTCGCTACCGCAGTGCCTGTGACCCGCGGTTGAACCGAACCCGGGCCCTCGAGTTCGTGGCGTTCGTGGCCGAGCTGTTCCGGACCGCCCTACGGTGACAGCTGCGGTCAGGCCGTCCGGGCGGTCGCCGCCCCGCCGTCGTAGGTGCGCCGGGCCTCCTCGATGGCGGCGTGGTGCCGCTCCGCCCATTTCGTCAGGACGACCAGGGACGAGCAGAGCTCGACCGCGATCGCGCTGAGCGAGTACTCCACCTTGACGGGCACGGTCGTGTGGACGGTGCGGACCAGCAGCCCGTCACGTTCCAGCGCGCGCAGGGTGCGGGTGAGCATCCGGCGGCTGATCCCGGTGATCTTCCGCTCGAACTCCGTGAACCGGACCGGTCCGTGCGATGCGGCGAGCAGAATGCCGATGCTCCACTTCCCGCTGACCTGCTCCACGACCTCGCTCAGCGAACACGCCGCTCGCATCGTTGAGCTGTCGTCGACATCCGTGTCCGTCCGCATGAGCTGTGGATACCTCCGAAGGGAAGCGGGTGGACCGCAGCCCAGGGTAACGCCGGAGCTACGGCCGGCCCAGCCGTCCGACGGTCTCACCGCTCGTCGTGCGCAGGAACGGGCTCGTCCGGTGCCGGGGTGGGGCGGAGGATGAGCGCGGCGAGGACGGCTCCGACGACGGTGACCGCCGCGGCGGCCCAGGACGCGTTCTGCAGGCCCGCCACGACGGCGACCCGCTCCGGGAGGGGATCCAGCCCGGCGGTCGCGACGGCGACGAGCGCGGCCAGCCCGACCGCGGAACCGATGTACTGCGAGGTGGAGGCCAGCGCCGACGCCACACCCTGCCGTTCGGCGGCGACACCGGTGGACACCGCGATGAACAGCGGCGGGAAGGCGAGCCCGGCGAACGTGCCCCAGAGCAGGACGGCCGGCAGCGTCGCCCAGTAGCTCGCCCCGACCGACATGCCCAAGGCCATGGCCACCATCGACGCGGCGACACCGGTCATGCCGATGATCAGTGTGATGCGGATCCCGAGCCGCCCGAGCAGCTGCGGCATCAGCACGATCGACGCGGTGACGCTGCACAGGCTCAGCGGGAGAAAGGCCAGGCCCGCCTGCAGGGGGGTGTAGCCCGACACGTCCTGCAAGTAGGTGGTGAACAGGTAGTAGAGCGTCCCGACGGTGCCCATGAAGACGAAGACGACCGCGACCGCGGCGAGCACGTTGCGGTTGGTGAACAGCCGCAGCGGGACGAGCGGGTCGCGGGTGCGTGCCTCGACGACGACGAAGAGGGCGACCAGGACGACCCCCGCGGCGAGCGCGCCCGCTCCCCGCGTGGTGAGCCAACCGACCTCCGGCCCGGACACGAGACCGAACACCACGAGGGTGGCCCCGGCGGTGGCGAGCAGGGCGCCGGGCAGGTCGAAGGCCCGCGCGCCTGGGGCCGGGGAGTCCGCGGTGAGCAGCGCCGGTGCCGCGGCGAGGGCGATGACGACGAGGGGGACGTTCACGATGAACACCCACTCCCAGCCCAGGAAGCTGGTGAGCACCCCGCCGCCCAGCGCACCGACCGCGGCTCCCGATGCTCCGGCGGCGCCCCACACGGACATGGCCCGGTTGCGTTCCGTGCCCTCTGCGAAATGGTTGGTGATCAGTTTCAGTGTCGACGGCGTCAGGAGCGCTGCGCCCAGCCCCTGCACCGCGCGGGCCACGACCAACGTGGTCGGTCCGGACGACAGGCCGGCCGCCAGGGAGGAGGCACCGAACAGCACGAGTCCCACCAGGAACATCCGCCGTGCCCCGAGTCGATCGGCCGCCCGCCCGCCGAGGAGCAGGAAGCCGCCGAGCACGACCGTGTAGGCGCTGACCACGCTCTGCAGTGACTGGTCGGAGAAGCCCAGGTGGCGGCCGATCTCGGGGAGCGCGACGAAGACGATGTCGAAATCGATCGCGGTCATGAACTGGGCGAACGCGAGCAGGGCGAGGGTACGGCCAGGTCGCTCGGTGAGTCTGTCCGTGCTGAAGGTCACGACACGTTCTCTCGTCGGTCCGGGTCGGCGTGGAGACGCCGGCCGGTCCGGATTCTGAGTCGGCACCGTACTGAGCGGAAGAAGGCACATCGGTGTCCCGGGGGGACGTCGGTGTGACCGTCGAGGTGGCGGGATCGCTGCTCGTGGGCGACGTGACCGGGATGACAGCGTGGGCTCTTGCCCACGCGTTGGGCGCCCACGCCGAAGCAGAGCCACCGCCTTACGTTGCGACGATGTACCGGGGCGTGGATGCGCCGATTGTGGCTGTACTGCGTGACCCTGGCTCGAAGGCGGGCGGTGTGAGAGGTTCAGGCTTCTTGTCAGTGGAGAGCGACGATCAGACCGCTGAGCGGCAGTGCCGGTTCTTCGCGGCGGCCGGAACCAAGCCCGTGCGCCTCCCCCACTGCACCGAAGGGCTGGTGCCCGGCGCGGCCGTCACCACACCACATCGGGACGGCACCCCGACGCGGGGCCGGTGCAGTCCCTGCTTCGGCTGGGCGGTGCGACGAAGCCGACCTGCCTCCGGGGCGCTGCGCCGGTGGGCCACGCCCGGCAGGATGGACCGGTGAGCGAATCATTGGAGGGCACCGTCGCGCTGGTGACGGGAGCGAGCAGCGGTATCGGCGAGGCGACGGCCGTCGAGCTGGCGGGCCTGGGCGCCCGGGTGGCGATCGTGGCGCGTCGCGCGGACCGGCTGGCCGAGGTGGCGAAGCGGCTGGAGGCCGAGGGCGCCGAGGTGGCGGTGATCGAGGCCGACATCACCGACGAGGTGGCCGCCCGCGGGGCCGTCGAGCAGGCGGTCGAGCGGTTCGGCCGGCTGGACACCGTCGTGGCGAACGCGGGCGTGATGTTGTTGGGCCCGATCGTGGACGCGCCGGTCCAGGAGTGGCAGCGGATGGTCGACATCAACGTTCTGGGGTTGCTCTACACCGCACACGCCGCGCTCCCGCACCTGCTGGCCGCCGCGTCCGCCGAGCCGCGACAGGTCGCCGACCTGGTGCTGGTCAGCAGTGTGGCCGGTCGCGCGCCGCGCAACGGGAGCGGCGTCTACAACCTCACGAAGCACGGGGTGGGCGCGTTCGGCGAGTCGTTGCGCCAGGAGGTGACCAAGCGGCACGTCCGGGTCTCGCTGATCGAGCCGGGCGCGGTCGCCACCGAACTCGCCGGGCACAACCGCCCCGAGGTGCAGGAGGGGATGCGGGCCCGGTTCCAGCACATGGAGCGGATGGAGGCCGTGGACATCGCGGAGACGATCGGCTTCGTCGTCACCCGCCCGCGCCGCGTCGCGATCAACGAGATCCTCGTCCGCCCGACCGAACAGGAGCAGTGACTACGCGCGTGTCCTGCTCCACTGCCCGCCGAGCAGGTTCTCCAGCTCGTCGATGGCCGCCTCGGACGCGCGGACCGCGATCACGTGCACGCAGCAGCCGCAACCGTCATCGGTGAAGGACTCGATCTCCTCCCGTCGGCGGGTGCGCCATGACGCGATCGCCCTCCTCGACGCAGCGGAGGCATCCGGTACGCCGCTCGCGTTCCACCGGCTCACGGCGCCGAGTGTAGGGATCCCCCCGGCCGGGTGATCTCCTGGACGGTGCTCGGCCCGTTCGCCGTGGTCTTCGGCCTTTCGGCCCTGTGGAAGATCGTCGACCCGGTCGGTGCGCTGACGACGATCCGGTCGTAGGGGGTGCCGGGCGGGTGGCCGGGGGCGCCGTCGACGCAGTGCACCCGGACCCGGGGTGCGCGATGACGTGCGCCACCGTCGGGTGGCCGGCGAAGGCGGGTGTCCTGCGCTTTACGCGTCGTTCCCCTCCCGGGGGCATCACGAACGTGCAGTGCACTGGTGAGAAGGGTGCCAGGCGTCCATTCCCACAACATGGAGCACGGCCTACGGTGAATCGGTACAACAGGCTCCACAGCGAGATCGCGCGTTGCCGTCGA
Source organism: uncultured Pseudonocardia sp. (assembly GCA_964247105.1). GTDB lineage: Bacteria > Actinomycetota > Actinomycetes > Mycobacteriales > Pseudonocardiaceae > Pseudonocardia. The sequence goes on along the minus strand of CAXTTN010000039.1, from coordinate 1,331 downwards.
GACCTCTGCGGGAGAGCGTTCTGCATCTCTGTGTCACAACTGCCCCCCGACACGTGCTCGGGTGGGTGGGTCACAGCCGCACGTTTCATCACCAGGCCAACAGCGGGAGCCGCAGAAGTGTTCTATAAAATCGCAGGTGGGATCACTGGCACAGCACTTCTGATGGTAGGGGTCTCGACCGCGTATGCGGGTGAGATTCCCTGCGAGGTGGGCACGCCAGGAGACACGAATTGCCAACAGGGGGCCTACGACCGGCCGAGCCCGTCTCAGTCGCTCGGCTTCCCGATGGCGCTGAACAGCGGGTCGACCACGGGGACCGTCGGCGGCGTAGAGGGGGATGTTTCCCCCAGCTCCAACGCGTCGCCGCAGGTAGTGGCCCAGGCCGGCAGCAGTTCAGGGTCTCCCCATCCGTCAGTGAAGCAGATACTCGGCAGCTGGCATGTCACCGGTCTGGGTTTCCTGGGAACCTCCATGAACCTCAGCGTGACGTTGAAGGGCGGTCTCACAGGAAAGGTCGACGTCGATGTCACGTCGCTCGCCACGGCGCCGAACGGGCCAGGGGTCGCCCTGTTCGAATCGGGTTCCTACGCCTACGATCCCAAGAACGGTCACCTGGGCATGGAGCTGATCTACCACGAAGTGCGGGGGGCGGACGCATACGAGTTCTCCTTCGCCGGGTATCTCAATTCCGACGGGACGGGTGCGAGCTTCTGGACCAACATGCACGCGCCGATGAGCATCCAGGGCGGAAAGGTCAAATACGGGCCGTGGACGACCGTTGCCGGCGGCACCGGGGTCGCCGCTTTCCGCAAGTAGGCCACGAGTTCGCTCCCTGAACTCCCGGCGCCGGATCGGTCAGCCGCCCACCCGGGTGCTGACCGTGCTGGTCGGGGCGGCGGCGTTCCAGCATCAGTTGCTCAGCATGCTGGTCGAGGGCGTGTTCACGAAGTTTCCGAAGCTGAAGGTGGTTCTGACGGAATCCGGTTTCACCTGGCTGCCATACTTCATGTGGCGCGCGCACAAGACCTGGATTGCTCTGCGGACGGAAATTCCATGGGTCGATCGCACGCCATTGGACGTCATCCGGCAGAATGTGCGCGTTACCTTGCAGCCCTCCGACGCGCCACCAACGCCGGCGCAACTCACGCGCATCTGCGAGCAGATGGGCTCGGATGAAATGCTGCTGTTCTCGACCGACTATCCGCACTGGCAGTTCGACGGCGACAATGCGCTTCCCGAAGGCATCCCGCCGTCATTCCTGCAGAAACTCAAGCTCGACAATGCTCTCGCAACTTATTCGCGATTGAAGGAGCTCGTAGCATGAACGTCCA
>CAXTTN010000038.1:0-31587 GCA_964247105.1 uncultured Pseudonocardia sp. | reverse complement strand
GTCCAGCAGGATGGGCATGCCGACCAGCAGCAACACCCCACCGGCGAGGGTGGCGGCCGCGATCCGCAACTGGGCGCGGCGGATGCACTCGGCCCGGGCCCGTTGCTCGCTCGTCAGCCGCCTCGGCGCGGCGGCCACCGCGCCGCGGCGCGCGGTGAGGACGACGGCGGTCTGCGGGCTCGTGACCGTCACCCGTCCCCGCTTCGTCATCGCGCCCGCCCGTCGAGATCGCCGCGAACGGCGGCCTCCAGCAGCAGTTCTCGCAGCTCACGGGCGTGACGACGGCTCACCGGCACGTCGCCCGCGTCGGTGTGGGCGAGCAACCCACCACCGGTGTCGCTGCGCAGCTCCTGCACCGCGTGCACCGCCAGCAGGAAGCCGCGGTGCACCCGCACGTAACCTACGCCGCCCCAGTGCTCCTCCAGCCGCGAGATGGGGATGCGCACCAGGTGGGAACCGCCGCGGGTGTGCAGCCGGACGTAGTCGCCGTGCGCCTCGGCGAAGCGCACGTCGTCGCGGCGCACCCACCGCGTCCGGCCCGCGAGCTCGACGGGCACGGCCGCCAGCTCGTCGATCCGCTGCGGCTCGGCGGCCTTCCCGGACACCCGGCGGACCCGCGCGAGCGCCGCGTCGAGGCGTTCGGCGGACACCGGTTTGAGCACGTAGTCGATCGCCCCGACCCCGTACGCCGACATCGCGTGCTCCTCGAACGCCGTGACGAAGACGATCTCGGGCGGGTCGGTCATGCGCGCGAGCAGCGCCGCGAGCTCGATGCCGTCCATGCCGGGCAGCCCGATGTCGAGGAACGCCGCATCGAACGGCTCGGCCTGGATCAGCCGCAGCGCCGCGACGGCGTCGGCGGCGGGTACGACCTCCCGCACCGCCGACGATTCGGCCAGCAGCCGGCACAGCTCGTCGAGCGCGGGGGCGACGTCGTCGACGGCGAGGACGCGCAGTGTCATCTCTCCGCCTCCGCGGGAACAATCACGTCGGCGGGCGTCATCTCTCCGCCTCCGCGGGAACAATCACGTCGGCGGGTGTCACGTCGCCACCACCCCCGGCTGGAACCGCGGCACCCGGACGACGATGCGCGTGCCCTCCCCCTCCGCCGTCTCGATCACCAGGCCGTACTGGGGGCCGTACACGGCGCGCAGCCGCCGGTCGACGTTCGCCAGCGCCAGCCCGGACCCGCCGCCCACCCCGGCCAGCACGGCGCGGGCGTGCTCCGGATCCATCCCGGGCCCGTCGTCCTCGACGGCGATGACGCAGTCGGTGCCCTGCGCCTCGCCGCTGACCAGCACCGCCCCGCCCGCGTTCACCCGCTCGACGCCGTGCTGCACCGCGTTCTCGACGAGCGGCTGCAACGTCAGGAACGGCAGCGCGACGGCCAGCACCTCGGGCGCGACGCGCACCTGCACGCGCAGCCGGTCGCCCAGCACGGCGCGGGCCAGCGCGAGGTAGGCCTCGATCGCGCGGAACTCCACGGCCAGCGTCGCGTACTCGCCGCGGCGGGCGAGGTTGTGGCGGATGTACTCGGCGAAGTCGAGGATCAGGTCGCGGGCGCGGTCGGGGTCCGACCGCACGAACGACGCGATGGTCGTCAGCGCGTTGTAGACGAAGTGCGGCGAGATCTCCGCGCGCAACGCCCGCAGCTCGGCCTGCTCCGCGGCCTGGGCGGAGGACTCCAGCCGGCCGCGGGTCAGCGCCTCGGCCACCCAGTCGGCGGCCTGCCGGGCCGCCGTGGCCCGCACCTCGCCGACCACCACCAGCACCCCGGCCAGCTCGCCGCGGACCTGCAGCGGCAACGCGAGCGCCCGCCCGTCCTTCGCCCGGTGCCCGTCCCGGCGCACCTGCTCGACCAGCCCGTCACCGGCCGGCGCTCCGGACCAGACGGGGGGATCGTGCAGGTCGGCGAGCCCGACGGCGTCGGCGTCGAGGAGGCTGCGCAAGCGGCCGGTGGCGCGGAGCGCCCGCCCGGAACGCAGGTCGGCGGCGATCTCCCCGCCCATGGCGAGGACGGCCATCGCGTCGTCGGCGCAGCCACGGCGGTAGCGGTGCCACGGCAGCCACCGCGTCCGGCGGTCCGGACGCGGAACCTCCGCCTCGGTCGCGACCACCCCCCGACTGTAGTGACCGCCGCCACTGCGGGCGACAATCCGTCCATGAGGTTCCGCGCCACGCTCGAGCTGCACGGGAAGACCGCGACCGGCATCGAGGTCCCCGCCGAGGTCGTCGCCGGGCTCGGGTCGCACAGGAAGCCGCCCGTCACCGTGACGATCAACGGCTACACCTACCGCAGCACCCTCGGCACGATGGCCGGGCGGACCCTGATCCCGGTCAGCGCGGAGGTCCGCCGGCACGCGGGCGTGGCGGCCGGTGACGAGCTGGACGTCGACATCGAGCTGGACGACCAGCCCCGCGAGGTGACCGTGCCCGACGACCTGGCCGCGGCGCTGGACGCCGAGCCCGCCGCCCGGGCCGCGTTCGACGCGCTCACCTACAGCGCCAAGCGCGCCCACGTGCTGTCGGTGGAGGGCGCGAAGGCGGCGGAGACGCGCGCCCGCCGCGTCGCGAAGGTCGTCGAGACGCTCGGCGGCTGATCGCCGCGTCTCAAACTTTCACCCCCGTTCGCGCCGGAACCTGGTGTGATCTGTGCAACCCGGGGCGTCGAAGGAGACTCATGATTCCCGAAGCAGCGCTGTTCCTGAAGGCGGAACCGATGCTGGTCGAAGTGATCAGCCGCATCCGCTCCGACCACTGGCGCATCGTCATCCCGCCGCTGTTCGACATGCCCGGCGCCGACAAGCCGACCCCGATGCGCCCGCTCGTCAACCAGTACGCCTACGACGACGCCTGGGTGCCCGACATGCTGGCCGGCCGCTCGATGGACGAGGTGGGGCGCGACAAGTTCGACGGCGACCTGCTCGGCGACGACCCGCACGGCAGCGTCGCCCGGATCTCCGAGGCGGCCTGTGCGGCGGCGAGCCAGGTCACCGACGGCGACGCGATCGTGCACTGCAGCTTCGGCGACTTCGCCGCGCGCGACTACTTCTGGCAGCTCAACATCGCCCGCTGCTTCCTCGCCCACGAGATCGCGATGGCGCTGGGATCACGGGCCTGCCCGCTCCCCGAGGACCTGGCCAAGGGGATGTACGACGGTACGGCACCGGTCGCTGCGCAGTGGCGCTCGATCGGGATCTTCCGCGAGCCGATCCCCTACCCGCCGGGGCACGTGTCGTGGCGCGACCAGTTCCTGCTCACCGCGGGCCGCGACCCGCACCCCTTCCTCGACGACTGACGAAGCTCGGCGCCGCCGAGGGCGCAGCGGAAGCGGAGGGATTTGAACCCCCGAGTGGTTTCCCACTGCTCGCTTTCAAGCTCTGGGATGCAACGTTCGCCTCGGACCGCCATGAGCCACGAGCTGCAACAGACCGCGGCCGGTCGGCCCTACGGAGGGTGCCGGGCACGCACGACTGCAACCGCAACTGCACCGCCTCGCTGTTACAGCCGTCGCAGCCACCAAGGGCGGCGTCCATGTGACAGTCCTCCCCTGTCACTCCTCTGTCACTCACCATCCGCGCAGGTCATGAGGGGTGGCGCTACATAGTGACGTAGATGTATGTAGGGCCACCCCGGGCCACCGCACTGCCCACCACGGAACGTTGAGACCTCGCGATAGGCTTCCGGTCCAGAACAGTTGAAAGCATCACCACTGGGCAGAAGCGGGGCCTAAGCAGAACCCACCACGCTACCGTCCTGACGTAAAGGAGGGACCGTCTTTGAGTGGCGATCTCGATCTCTCGCGTCTCCCTCGCGGCCAGATGGAATGGCGAAAGTTCATCGAATCGATCGCGGAGACTGACGACCGAGTTGAGCGATATTTCCTCGAAGTCAAGTCTGACCTCAACCTCAACACAAAAGCCCATCAGGCGAAGGTCGCCAAGTACATCCTTGGCTCCGCAAATCGCTCCGCAGAGCAGGCCACTCGTCGGTTCGGTGGACACGGCCTCATGGTGCTTGGCGTATCTAGTAGAAATCTCGTCGGCATCACCCCATTCGAGGCCAAGGATCTGGCTGGCTGTGTAACGAAGTATATCGGCACAGACGGCCCTACTTGGGACTTCGAGCGAATTCCGGTTGCCGAGAATCGAGATGTAATAGTCATTATTGTTGACCCGCCCGTCAATCAACAGGTATTCACGTGCAGAGCTGACGGTCCTGAAAATCTGACTGATGGCGCTATTTATATTCGCGCCGATGGCGAAACTCGCCTCGCCAAAGGTGATGAAATCAGGGAGATCGTCGATCGAACACTTGTGGTCGCACGCCCTGCCGTCGATCTCGATGTCATCGTGGTCAATAAGGTCACCGTCTGCGTCTACACGGATGCGGCTCTCAAAGCTTACGTTCAAAGAGTAGTTGAGAGCCGGCGGAGAGCATTCAAGGAAGCACAAGGCGCAGTCGACGAGATCGCGGGCCCTTACGGCGCCAAATTTCGCCTCCCACGCATCGTCTCACCATTAGATAAGCAAGAAGACCGGACACCTGCCGAGTATTCAGCGGAGATTGACGCCTGGGAGGAGTCGATGCTTCGTTCTGGATCATCGAAATTGGTTGACCGGCTCATCGGACGATACGGGGCCAGAAACTATGTTCAGATCTCTAACCGCTCGCCCCGATATCTGGAAGATGTCGAGGTGCAGATCCACCTCGATGGTCCAGTTCGTGCAGTCGACGCTCTTTCCAAGCGGGAAGATGTGGTGAGTGAGACACCCCGGCCGCCACGTGTATGGGGCCCGCATCCGATAAACTTCCATTTGAATTACCCCCCTCCCGCGCAGGTGATCGCTAACCTCCCCAGGAATACCAACGGTGTAGTCAACTTTCGCAATGGCGGATCGGTCGATTTGACCTTCACGCTGAAAGCACTTCGGCCAGAAGGTTCGTTCGAGACAGACGCTGACGATTTCTGTCTGCTTATTGCAGGTGCCACGAACGAGCCAGTTACCGGCACGTGGTCCGCAACGGCCCGAGGCATCGATGCGGTGTTTCGCGGACAACTCGTGGTTCAGGTTGAAAAGCAACGAGACGTTTCGGCCGCATTGCACCAACTTCTGAATCCTGACACGTGATCTACCGTCCCTGCGTGAAGCGGTCGATGCTCGCTTGACGAAGCGGCATGCTGCGTCTTCTACTCGCCACCGATCGCTGGCCCTTCTCTCCACAGTGCAGTGAGCTGGCCGGGCGTCAAAGGCACCCGATAGGCCTGTCTGATGACTTCTACTGCCGTGCGCGGGGCAGCGTCGTCGGCTAGCCGCACGAACCAATCAATCCCTGCCGGATAGGACCAGAGATACGAACGCAACAACGGATCGACACTGCGATCAGTCAGCATGTCGCCAATCGTTTCCTCACGCCAGAACGGCACGAGCTTGCGTGCAAGTTCGATACAGTCCGGGATGAGCATTCCGCGATTCACGGCGAGATGCAGTTGTGCTCGCACGAGTTCGAGGTAGTGGGCTAGTCGAACACGTGCAATGAGCTGTACGTCCTCGCTGCGAACAAACAGTGGCAGCGCCTGAGCCAATCCCTCCAGGAGGACCTGCTGTTGAGCATGCACGGCCGTGAGGCGAATCCATGGGACATCAGTTGACGCACAATGGTGGGCGTAGGACGCGCATTGCAAGCCGTGTCCAAGGATCTCGTGGAGCGCGAACTGTCGTGCCTGCACCTCGGTGAAGCGCGCGTTCCGCGCATTAATGCGCATACGGACGTTCGCTCCGGCTCCGTCCAGCCAGTACGCCCAGTACGCGGCGAGGTCCACATGTTCGATTGTTAGCGAGAATGGCGCTGCGGAGTCTGCGAGCGCTCGCACCACCGGCTCCAGCTCGTCGGCCCACTTGCGAATGACATCGGGAGCGGCATCGGCCGCGAGCAACGACTCTGTTTGCTCTAAATCGACGCCGAGCGTCCCCGACCATTTTAGGCCGATCCTGCCTAGATACTCCTCGGCCTTACCGCGTACGGCGTCAAGATACGCATCAGACCATCCATGAGCCGAACATCCCTGCGTTGTTGAAATGTACTCCTCGACCGGCAATCGGGCACCTAGGAGAGCGTCTAGGTAAGCGAGCGTGGCGGCAAGTCGCTCGACAATCTCCTGACTGCCTTCTGCCAGGGCTGCGGCCCGGAGGTCGGCCAGGCGCTGCCGTGCCTCCGGACGATTCATTGAGGTCGTGTCCTCGTCACTCTGCGGGTGGCAGTCGAAATCCACGACTGGCGGAGCACCTCGACCCATCTCGTACCGGTTCCAGGATCGGAGTACTCGCTCGACATCGTCCCGGATATTCAAGCGGAGTCCCATCGAAGTGTGGCGTACTGATTCGGTTGCAGGTGGTCCCGTGTGAAGGTCATGACCACATCATTACCATCATAGTCCCACTCTACGGATTGTTGTGCCATCAACTCGGTTCCGTCCGGCAACTCCTCGGTAGCAGAGATTCCTGCAGCCTCACCAATCCCTTTATGCCGGACGCGCAGGGTGTACTCGCGGGTGTGACGAGCAAATGCCTGTCGCCAGTACCAATCCTGCTGGAATTCGGCCCCGGAGCAAGTGTATCCGAACCGTGCCGAGTCACCCGGATCGATCGCGGGCGAGAGTTGGCAAGCGAACTTGGCGATGTTGTCCGCAGTGTGTAGCCGTTGTATCGCGTTCTTCGTTGGCCCCTCACGCAAGGCGGTAAGCGTGAGGGGACCCCTGCTGTGCTGGAACCACAAGTCACGCGGGGCACGGTTGACAGGGTGGTCGGTCAGATTCAGTTGGTGGTATCGGTACGTGACGGCACACAGTCCATCCTGCTCGATTGTGAGATCGATCGTCAGGCTGAGGTCGATTAGGTTTCCGGCGAGGGCGGCCAGCTCAGCGACCTCGGCGGGCGGTAGTCGTAGGACGTGGCCCAACCCGGTCAGCTTGCGCGCCAGGATTTCGGAGAATGGCAGCTCGGCAAGGTTGGCCGACTTGCGATCTGCACTTGGCCGCCCCGGCCCCGGCGGTCGAGCGGCCCACGACACGCTCGCTGCGTCCGGACTGGTCAAGCCACGGGCGATCGCGCCGTTGATTCCGCCCGTGAACGGATCCATATCGCTACCGGGCCCGGACATCGGACAGGGCGGCTCGCAAGGCTCGAATAGCTGCTCGGCGGTCCAGTCTTCGAACATCCCCTCCAACACCCGGCATCGGTCGGGGTAGGGGAGCTTCTTGACGTCCCCGTTCATCCACCGGTCGAGCGTTGCGCGCGACGGGTAGGTGCCGACGAGTGCCGGATCGATCCGCTTGGCCGCCTTGTCGTACTCGCGGCAGAAGGTCTTGTAGACCGTCCAGCGGCGTGCGCGCACAGCGTCGCGCAGCTTGACGTGTTGCCGTGCCATGCCCACCCCTCGACGTCCCACGGTTCCGGCGGAACGTAACACGCAGATGCGGCACAGATGAGACGTTTCCGGGAAGACGTGCGGACAGACGGGGCGGTTGCGGTGGAGCGATGAGACGTCTTTGACCTGCATCTTTGAGGTGCAACGCAGCGCCGACGAAGGTCGGCGACCGGCACACTCCGAGAGGACAGGGAAATGGCACGCAAGACGACGATGGCGCCAATGGTCGGAGCGGACGGCGGGTTCGGCCGCAGGATCGTGGGCGTCCTGATGACGCTGGCAGTGCTGGCCATGGTGATCCACGATCCCGCTGGGTCCGCGCACACCGTGGTGGCGGTGGCGCAGTGGGCGGGCACTGTGATCGACGCGCTGAGCAAGTTTGGCCAAGCCCTGTCGGGTCGGGCGTGATCTGCCGTCGATGCGGCCGCAGCCCCTCTCTGCGGACGAACCTCAGTCGGCGTCGAGTCGGCGCTCGATCGCGTCGATGCGGTCGCCGAGCGTGGCAACGACTCGGCGAAGCTCGGCGAGGTCGCCGGCGTCGGCCTCTAGACGCCGTGGCAGCGCGTTTGCCACGGGCCGGGCCACGTCCTGCCCCTCGGCGACGTCGCCAAGGTAGCCAGCGGGCCACCGGAGAGCGCTCGACACCGCAGCAAGGGTGCGAGGGTTGCGGCGGCGGTCCATCCCACGTTGGAGCTGCCGCAGTGTCGCGACGCTGACGCCTGAGCGCGCCGCCAGCTCTTGCTGGGTCATCTCCAGCTCGGCCAAACGGGTGGTTATCGCGGTCGCAACCGCCGCCCAGTCCCGTGGCATGTGCACCTCCGCTTGACGCCGCTACCAGCGCGAATCGTAGCGCTCATCGGCGGGCGCACACGGCAGGGAGATCCATACGGCGTGGCGAACCGCTCGCCCGTCGCAGCGTTATCGCTACTAGTAGCGCTACTGTCATCGCTACTTGACGGAAGGATGCAGATGGACAGGAAGGACCTTGCGGCGCTCGTGGAGTGCGTTGTGCCGCTGGATGAGGAGGGCCGCCAGGCGGTCCGCGACTACTGGGAGCGGGTGATCCGGGAGGAGTGGGTTCCGCCGGTGCGGCGGGTGCCGCGTGCGGTGCCGTTGGCGGAGGACGGCCGGCGGGAGCGTCGGGAGGCGCGGCGGGCGGTAGCTCGGATCGCGGCGGCGTCGCGGTTGGCGCCGGTGCTGGAGCTGGGCTCCGGCTCGGTGGCGGGGGCGGCGGCGTGATCGAGGTAACGAACTCCTACGAGCAGGCCGTGGCCGATGACGCCCGCCGCGACGCGGTGCACGGCGTGGCCTGGGTGGTGTTCCTGGCCGGCTTGACCGCGGTGGCGGTGTTCCTGGCCGTTGACGGGTCTGACGGCATCCCGGTGTGGGCGTTGTGGATCGCGGTCGGGTTCGTCGGCGGTGACCTGGCAGCCGCGGTGCCCGCGGCGTGGCAGGCGGTGCGGGAGGCGCGGGATCTGCGTTCGTGCCCGGTGTGCCGGGCCGCGGCGGTCGGGATCGAGGAGCTGGAACAGCGCTGGGACGGGTGTTCGCGGCGCGGGCATCGCGATGACCACACGCCCAGCCCGGCGTCCGGCTCGGCGTCCGGCTCGGCGTCCGGCTCGGCGTCCGGCTCGGCGGCGGGGGGCTCGCGATGAGCGGGTTCTCGCCGCGCAAGGGGGATCGGGTCGAGTCGGTGCGGTGGCCGGGGCATCACGGCTCGGTGACCGGCCGCGCGGGCCAGCGGGTGTTCGTCCGCTGGGACGGCACCTCGTTCGAGGACGAGGCCGCCCTCGACGAGCTGAAGCGGTCACGGCGTCCGGCACCTACGGGGCAGGGCCCCAACTACTACGTCATGCGCGAGGTCGTGCGCGACACCAGCAACGGAAGGAACGTCTGATGGGCAAGTTGTTCCGGGCCGCGATGAAGGCGACCGTCACGAGCAAGGACCGACCGGCACGGGGGGTGTGCACCGACCAGTCCGACGGGAAGGTGTTCTGCACGGTGTGCGGCTGCCCGGTGCGGTCGAAGCTGGGCAATGTGTGCAGCAAGCCGCGCTGCCACGCCCGGGCCGCGTCGCGGGGTGAGCGATGAGGGTGCGGTCCCGCTGCCGGTCCTGCGGTCGCCCGATCGAGCTGCCCACCACCGGCCCCGCCCCGACGGTGTGCCGCCGCGCGGGGTGCCGACTCCGGCGCCGGAGCAGCCGCGGGACGGGGGAGGCCCAGTGAGCGGGTCACGGGCGGTGTCTCGGGCCGGGTCGGGCACGGCCGGGTGGAAGGCCGCCGCTGCCGCGCAGCTCGGGGCCAGGCCGGCGCACGAGGACTTCTACGCGCTGTGCGCGGACATGGTCGCGACCCTGTTCGCGCTCGATGACCTGGCCCGGGTGGTGACCGATCAGGTCGCCGGGTACGGGCGGGGCCGGGCGGTCTACGACGACTCCCGCGACCTGCACGGTGGTTCCGGCGCGGTGGATCCGCGGGTGCGGTTGCGCGAGGCGGCGCGGGCGTTGCGGGGAGCGCGCCGGTCGCTGGTCGCGGCCGCCGGGTCGGTGAACGCGGCCTGGTCGGCGATCGGCCACATCGGCGTCGATCCCGACCCCAACCGCGCCCCCGACCGTCGGGGCAGGCGGTGAGCGGGCCGGGCGCGGTTCCTCCGTTGACCCCCGCAGCTCGGGCGCTGCTTCGTCGGCTGCGGGCCGCCCGGGCCGGGTTGGACGTCGAGTTCCGCCGCGGGGACCGACTCGCCGCAGCGAACCGTGACCCGGACGTCGCGGCGTTCGACCTGGCCCAGCAGCGGCTGTTCCGGGTCCAGGACGAGCTGGCCGCGCTCGGGTTCGAACCCCACCACATCAACCACTACCTCCGGAAAGGGATCTGATCATGAGCGTCTCGGACATCATCAGCATCGGCAGCCCGGCCGGGCAGGCCGCGGTGAAGGCCGCGCGGGAGCGCCCGGCCGGGAAGGTACGACCCGGGTGGTGGGTGTTCACCCACGGCTGCGCCGACCGCGGCAGCTGGTCCCAGGTCGCGGCCGTGACCGCATTCATCGACCAGGCCGGACGCGCCGCGGTCCGTCTGGCCGTCCGGGAGAACGACGGCCGCCGCCACGAGGTCGAGGCCGTCACCGGGTGGACGGCGTGGTGCCTCACCACCGCCGAGGCCCGCCGCGCCGGCTTGACCTGACCTCGCCCCTGGCCCGGCGTCACGACTTGGCGGAAGAGCCGCCGGGCCAGGGATCCCACCCCCAAACCAGTCCTACCCACCTTCTTCAGCGCAGCAGGCGCGCGGACCGCTTTGGAGACCTCGAATGCTAAGCCCCACCCCCCTTCCCGACCCCGAACCCCGACCCACCGACCGCGCTGTGCTGGCCCGGACGCCGGGCTGCTGGCGCCGGGTCTCGGTGATCTGTCACCTCACCTTCCACCTGCTGCCCGCCACCCTCGACACGACGGCCACCCCCGATATGGCGGCGCAGGATCGGCCGGTCGCGGTGGCGGTGCGGCTGAGTTGGGCCGCCCGCGAACCCCACGCCGTCACGCTCGCCTTCCGGGTCGGACGCGACGTGCCGCCGGTGGTGTGGAACGTCGCCCGCGACCTGCTCGCGGCCGGGTTGCTGGCCCCGGCCGGGCTCGGTGACGTCACCGTGCTGCCCGACCCCACCAACCCCGACCTCTCCGAGTTGGTGCTGTCCAGCCCCGGCGGCCGCGCCTGCCTCCGGTTCACCACCGCGCAGGTGGCCGCCTTCCTGGCCCGGTTGCCCGACCCGCCCGACCCCTCCCCGGCCGTGACCTCGCTGCTGCACGAGGTCGCCGGCCACGACGGACTGGGGGAGGTGGCGTGAACCCCGTCGCGCAGGCTCTGGCCGACGGGGTGCCACCGATCCGGCTGGAGGCGGCCGCGCACGAGATCGGGCACGGCATCGTGTGGCGCCACCACGGCTTCCCCGTCGCCCGCATGGTGGTCACCACCGGCCTGTTCTCCCCGGTCGGACGGGCGTTCTGCCGCCTGCAGCAGACCCCGTGGCTCGACACCGACAACGCCGAGGGCTACCTGATCGGGCTGATGGGCGGCATGGCCGCGCACCTGAGCTTCCGGGCCCGGCATCTGCACGCCGGGGCTGGAGAGGCGCGCGCCCACGCCGGGCACGACATCAGCGAGTACCGGCGCCTGTCGGGCCCGCACAGGTGCCGTCTGTCGGTCGGCGCCGGGACCAGCCGGGCCGGGTCGGTCCTGGCCGGCTATGGCTACACCCGCCTCGACCGGCTCACCGCCCGCCTGGCCCGCACCGGATCGCTGCCCGGAGGTGCCCTGTGACCCACCGATCGCCGGTATCAGCCGGCCGCGGCCGCCCCCGGACACACCCACGCTGCCCGGCCCGGCGGTTCTTCCCCTCCCTCGCCGACGCCACCGACGCCGCCGCGGAGATCGGCGGGTCCCGTCCCGGCCCCCGCTGCCACCGCTGCGACGGGTTCCACCTCGAACTGTCGAAGGGACACACCCGATGAGCGGGATCGACAAGAGCTCGCGGCGCTGGACGGTCGCGGTCCACGAGGCCGCGCACGTCGTGGTCGCCCGCCGGCTCGGGTGGCGGGTGCTGCACGCCACCATCACCGGCCCGGCCGGCCGGGAGGGCGGACAGATGACCGACGCCCCACCGGCCGGATGGGGCCGCCGCGACCGGGTGCGGGTCGCGGAGGACTCCGCGGTGATCTCCCTGGCCGGAACAGCGGCGTCGGCGCGGCAGCGCTGGTGGCTGCCCTCGGGATGCCAGCACGACCAGCGCGACGCCCGCCGCATGTTGCGCGAGACCGACCTGTCCTACAGCGACGCCTACCGGACCGCCCGCCAGCACATCAACCAGCGCTGGGGCGAGATCGAACGCGTCGCCCGCCACCTCTACCGACACGGAGAACTCTGATGACCAGCGCCTACCCCCTCGACGTCGACACCCTCGCCGAACGCGTCCGCGCCCGCGCCGCCGAGCTCGGCGAGCTGCCCGCGCAGCGCCGGGTGATGGCCGAGTTCAAGGTCGGCCGTCCCAAGGCCACCGAGGCCCTGCGCGTGGTCGCCGCCACCGGCTTCACCACCACCCCCGCCGCCGCACCCGACGCACCGGCCGAGGGTCCGGCCGAGCGTCGGCTGCACGCCGTCGACACCCCCACCCACACCCCCGCCGACGACCCCGCGGACCGGGCCGACCTCGACACCGAGGACGCACCCGAGACCCAGCCGCCCACCGAACGCGACCCGGCCGCCGGCCCGCCCGACGACCCGCCCACCGAGGAACCGTCCGCGCAGTTCACACCAGTCGTGGACGCACCAACCGCGACCGAGTCCACAACGGACGAGACGCGCCCTGAGCCGGAGCGGCCGCACCCGGAGACCGTCACCGCGACCGTCGACACCGATCGAATCGCGGCGGGGCGGGTGCGGTCGTGGCCGCTGCTGCTGCTGGCGCTGGGTGCGTTCGTGTCGATCTGGGGTGGCTGGGTCGGGCTCGGGGAACTGACCGGGTTCGGACTCATCCGGCTGCTGCCCGGCATCGCTGATGACTGGGTCATCAACTCCGCGATCACCCTCCCGATCGGGGTCGAGGCCTACGCCGCCTACGCCCTGCGCGCCTGGCTCGCCCCCCACCCCGGCATCTCGGATCGGGCCCGCGGGTTCGCGATGGTCTCCGCGATCGGGTCCCTCGTGCTCGGCGCGGCCGGGCAGGTGGCTTACCACTTGATGACCGCCGCCGAGATCCGCACGGCGCCGTGGCCGATCACGGCGTTCGTCGCCTGCCTGCCCGTCGTGGTCCTGGGCTGCGGCGCCGCACTCACCCACCTCCTGCACCACCCCACCCGCCCGATCTCTGACGCGAAGGACGCCCGCTGATGCCCACGCCCACCGACACCACGAGTCCCGACCCGGACGAGACCGACCGCACCGCCCGCTCCGGTGACCACGGGCGCCGGCCCCGGCGCCGGGCCCGGATCGACCTGACCAAGACCCCCACCCCGCCGACCCTCACCCCTGCGTCGGTGGTGGACGGGGAGATCGTGCCGGCCGGCGACCCCGACCAGGGCCCGGCCATCCCCGCCCGCCGCACCACGTCGCTGCGCCGGGCCGGTGCGGTCGCGGGACGCCGCACCGTGCACGTGATCACCACCGCGGCCGGGGCGGTCCCGGTCCGCCAGGCAGCCACCGCGACGGTGGCGGGGGTGAAGGCCGGGGCGAAGGCCGTCCCGAAGGCCACCGTCCGGGCCACGCTCACCACCGCGGCCGGCTACGGCTCGCTGGCCCGCCGCGCGGGTCAGGCCGCGACGTATGGGCATGTGCGGGAGCAGATCCGCGCCGCCCGCGCCGCGGGGGACCGGGACGCGGTCGCCGAGTGGACCGACCGCCTCACCTCGCTCAAGGCCGCCCGCGCGACCCGGCTGCGGGAGCTGCCCGGGCAGGTGGTGGCGGTGCTCAAGGCCGCCGGGCTCGGCGCCGCCGTCCTCGCCGCGCTGATGGTGCTGTTGGGGGTCGTCGCGCAGCTGCTGCCCGGCGGGCTCACCTGGACGTCGTGGTGGGGCATGTGGGCCGGGGTGGCGCAGTTCGCCGGTCTGGCCCTCACCCTCGCCACCACCGCCGCGGTGTGGGCCGCGGTGCCGGCGCTGCTGGCGGCCGGGTGGTGGGAAGGCCGGCGCCACGCCCGCCCGCCAGCCTGGCTCGCCACCTCCGCCGACGCCGACCTCGACGC
The DNA here is from genome assembly GCA_964247105.1 of uncultured Pseudonocardia sp. Taxonomy (GTDB): domain Bacteria; phylum Actinomycetota; class Actinomycetes; order Mycobacteriales; family Pseudonocardiaceae; genus Pseudonocardia. Next base: position 17,433 of record CAXTTN010000038.1, on the reverse strand, counting down.
GATGATCGACGAGACCACCCTCGCGCGCGCCCTGGACGCGCTGCGGATCACCCAGATCACCGCGTACCTCAAGGCGGGCACGCCGTTGCAGTTCCTCACCCCCGCCCGGGTCGACGGACGCGGCACCCACGCCGTCATCCGACTCCCGGCCGGGGTGACCGCGGACCGGATCGCGAAGCGCCGTGGGGACCTCGCCACCGGGCTGCACCGGTTGTCGAAGGAGGTGTGGCCCACCACCGGCGCCGAGGCCGGCATCTTGGATCTGTGGGTGGCCGACAAGGGCGCGCTCGCCGAGGGCGCCGGCCCCTACCCGCTGCTGGGCGAGGGGGCGGTGGACGTGTTCAAGGGGGTTCCGTTCGGCCGCACCCTGCGCGGCACACCCATGTTGGCGCCGGTGATGGAACGCAACACCATCGGCGGCGGCATGCCCGGCCAGGGCAAGTCCTCCGCCGCCCGCGTCGTCGCCGCCGGGGTCGCTCTCGACCCCACCGCGGAGCTGCGGATCTGGGTCCCGGACGCCAACTTCGACTTCGAGGCGTTCCGGCCCCGCTGCTCCCGCTACGTCATGGGCGCCGAGGACGACAAGATCGCCGACATCGTCGAGCACCTGCGCGAGCTGCACGCCGAGGTCCAAGCCCGCGGGGAACTCTTGGTCCGCTACGAGATCCCCGCGGTCACCCGCGACCTCGCCGGGCGCGGTGTCGGGTTGCATCCGCTGTTCTGCCTGCTGGAGGAGGCCCACGTGGTCATCCAGCACCCCGACCACGGCGCGGAGGCGGCGAAGCTGCTGGTCGACATCGTCCGGTTGGGCCGCAAGCGCGGCATCCACGTGTTCGTGTCCACGCAGGCCCCGACGAAGGACTCCATGCCGCGTGACGTGACGCGGAACTGCTCGAACGGGATCGCGTTCGCCGTCGGGGACCACGTCGCCAACGACGCCCTCCTCGGCCAAGGCGCCTACGCCGGTGGGCACCGCGCCACCGAGCTGATCCCCGGCACCGACCGGGGGACCGCGGTGGTGAAGGGGTTCTCCGGGCAGCGCTCGGAGATCGTGCAGGTGTATTTCCTGTCCGTGGACAAGGACTCCGGCACCGGGGACCAGGTCACGCCTCTGATCGGCCGTGCGATGGACGCGATCGCCCGGCGCGGGAAGGGCCTGCCCGGCGCCGGGAAGCCCGCACCCGCACCCGCCGCCGAGACGAGTCGGGATCTGCTCGACGACCTCGACGCCGTCCTCGCCGACCGGCCGGTGCCGACCGCGGACGTGCCCGCGCTGCTGGCCGCGCACGCCCCCGGATGGGCGCCCTACCGCTCGCTGACCGGGAAGGCGCTCCGCGCCCGCCTCGCCAGCGAGTACGGGATCAAGGTCCCCTCCACCGGGAACAAGTGGCCACTCGATCCGGTCACCGTGCGTGAAGAGATGGCCCGCCGCGCCACGGCGGACCTCGACGACGACCGCGACCTCGACGACGACCAGACCGAGCAGCAGTGATCACTGGTGAGGTCGGGCCCGCCCCATGCCGACACCCCCGAACCAGGGCCGATCGGGGCCCGGTGCGGCCCGACCTCACTCGACTCACTCGCTAACTCGACGCAGGTCAGCAGGTCACAGCCCCGCCGCAGGGCCGGAGTGAGAAACCTAACCCGCCTCCAGCGACCTCACCCCCCGACCTAACCCACCCGACAGCCCCGCTCGACCCGTCGCGGCGGCCGACCTCCGGCCGTCGCGCCGACCCCGCACGCCAATCCATGGTTACTCAACGTCACAGGAGACGCCGTCTCGATGATCACCGTCACCGTCCGCACCGCCCACCACGGCCCCGTCGAGCTCGCCGCCGAACCCACCACCTGCCCCGGACTGGTCATCACCCCCGCCGTCATCAACGGCCCCGGGGGCGACCTCAACCGAGGGCGCCTGACCTACAACGGCCGATGGGGACTCACCCACACCGCCAGCGGGTGGGCGATCACCGGTCACACCTGCGGGCACCCGGCCCACGCCCACAGATTCGCCGCCCAACTCGCCGTGCTCGGGCTGGACTGGGCCCACCCCGACCCGTGCACCTGGCCCGCCACCGACACCGCACGGGTCACCGCGGTCATCCTCGCCCACCTCGACGAGGAATGGACCGTCTTCGACGACCCCGACGACTACCTCGCCGACGACCTCGCCGAGCCGGATCCCGACACCGCTGCAGGCCTTACCGAGGGCGAGCACACCAACCCCGGCCGCGGGCAGAGGCGGCGGCCATGACCAGCATCATGTCCACCACCTCAGGAGACGCCGGTGAAACCGGGGTCCAGCAGGACATCCATGACGGCGCCGCCGTCTCCGTAGATCACGGTGTCGCTGTCCCAGTGCAGTTCGACATCGTCGAGCCCGCGGCTGCGGATGAGGTTGTCGTAGTTCTTCAGCGCGATGCGGGTCTCGTCGGTCATGAGACACACCGTAACGACTCCATCACGCCCGAAGCAGGGCGACGCAGGAGCTCCCGTGCCCCGTTCCTGGCCGCCGCTGTCGCGGCCGTGGAACGCGGCTGGCCGGTGTTCGTGCTGGGCCGCTCGAAACGACCGGTGGCCAACTGCACCCACTGCCACGCCGCCGATCCAAGCGCCGCCGACCGACGTGCCGCCGGCCCACCGCATGACCGGCAGGCCTGCACGTGCCTGACCTGTCACGGCTTCTACGCCGCCACCCTCGACCCGGCCCGAGTCGCCGCCATGCTCGACGCCATCCCCGCAGGACTGCTGGCCGTCCGCACCGGCGCACCCTCCGGTCTGGTCGTGGTCGACATCGACCCCCGCCACGGCGGGCGCCTCGACCCGGAGCTCATGCCACCCACCCTCGCCGCCGCCACCGGCGGAGGCGGGTGGCACCTCTACTACCGCCACCCCGGGACACCCGTGGTCTCGCGTGCCTTGCCCGGCCGCGACGGAGTGGACATCAAGGCCGACGGTGGCTACGTCGTGTTGGCGCCCTCCGTGCATCCCGACACCGGTCAGGCCTATCGGTGGCTGCCCGCCCCGCGACCGGTCGTTGAGATGCCCCCCGCCCTTCGCGCCCTGGTCCTCACCGCTTCGACCTCACCGACGACAGCCGGCCCGACACCGGCACCGAGACAGACAGGTGGTCCCGGTATCCACCCGATACCCACCCACGCCGGGGGCGGGGGCATCTCATCTCCCGAATCGTTGCTGGCCGCGACGCTAGCCACCGTCGCGGCGGCCCCGAAGGGCCGCCGCCGCGCCACCCTCTACGGCGCCGCCCGCGGCCTGGCCCGCATGGTCGCCGCCGGAGCCCTCACCCACACCGCCGCCGTCGCTGCCCTCACCGACACCGGCCGCGCTGTCCAGCAGTCAGAACGCGACATCCGCGCTGCGATCGCCGGCGGATTCCGAGACGAGGGAGTTCCCGCATGAGCCCCGCCTCCTCCCACACCAGCCTCACCTCGAACGGCCCGCAGGAAGGAACACAGGACCCCGTGAACAGCCCCCACAACGGCCACCCCGCCGACGGTGCCCCGGTGCCGGACGTCGACGGGTCGGCGCTGCTCGACCTCGTCAGGGCCAGCATCGCCCGCTACGCGATCCTGCCCACCCCCGCCGCTCTCGACGCCGTCACCCTGTGGGTCGCCGCGACCCACGCACAGCCGGCGTGGGCGCACGCACCCCGGCTGGTGATCCGCGGACCGGAGAAGCGCTGCGGCAAATCCCGGCTGCTCGACCTGGTCGAGGCGCTGTGCTGGAACGCGTTCATCACCGTCAACTCCTCGCCGTCGGCGGTCTACCGCTCGATCAGCGCCGACCCGCCGACCCTGCTGGTCGATGAGGCGGACACGATCTTCGGGCCGAAGGCTGACGGGAACGAGGACCTGCGGGGGCTGCTCAACGCCGGCCACCAGCGCAACCGCCCCGCGAAGCGCTACGACGCGGCCAACAACCGGGTGGAGTCCATCCCCACGTTCGCCATGGCCGCCATCGCCGGGATCGGCGCCATGCCCGACACCATCGAGGACCGCGCCGTCATCGTCCGCATGCGCCGCCGCGCCCCGGGCGAAACCGTCGCCCCCTACCGGCACCGCCGCGACCGGCCCGCGCTGCGCGAGCTCGCCGGCCAACTCCACGCGTGGCTGCGCGCCCACCACAACGTGCTCGAGGTCGCCGTCCCCGCCATGCCGGTCGAGGACCGGGCCGCCGACACCTGGGAACCGCTGTTCGCCGTCGCCGACCTCGCCGGTGAACCCTGGCCGGACCGGGCCCGCGTCGCCGTCCTCGCCCTGCAGGCGGAGACCGAGGACAGCGACCAAGGCAGCGAACGCATCCGGCTGCTCGCCGACATCCACACCGCGTTCACCGACCTGCCCGCCATCCCCACCACACTGCTGCTGCAACGCCTCTGCTCCGACCCGGAAGCACCATGGCGCGACCACGGACACACCGGGCTCACCGCACGCCGGCTCGGGATCCTGCTCGCCGAGTACGGCATCCGCTCAGCCAACGTCCGGTTCACCGAAGGACAGGCCAAGGGCTTCCTCCGGAGCGATTTTCTCGACGCCTGGAGCCGCTACACACCGCACCTCACCGGGACCGGCGACACCGACCCGGGCACGGCGGGGCACGCAACGGGAGGGGGAACCCGTCCCACCCGTCCCACCCTCATTCCCGCAGGTCAGCGCGGGACGGGTCCCGACGCTGGGACGGGTCGACCCGTCCCACCCCCCGACCCCGGGACGGGTCAACCCGTCCCACATCCACCACCCGTCCCCGTCCCGACCTGCGATGGGACGAGTGGGACGGCGGGGACGGGTCACCCCACCCTCCGCGTCGTCAACGGAGTGCAGCGATGAACACGTCGACGACTACAGCCGCGCTCGCAGGGGTCGCGGCTACCAGCGAGCGCCGGAGGCCAGTCGAATGAACCCACAGGAACGCGCCGCGCAGATCGGGGAGCTGCTGGCGCAACTCACAACCCTGATGTCCAACGTAGACCGCACGGAACCGCCCGACCAGGCCGCCGGGCCGCCGCACTCCGTTCGAGTGCTGTTCACGGTGGAGGAGGCCGCGCACCAACTCGGAATCGGCAAGACGACCGCCTACGCACTCGTTCGCTCCGGCGCCCTCCAATCGGTCCGGATCGGCCGTCTCCGGCGCATCCACGCCGATTCGATCGCCGACTACGCCGCCCGGCTGGTCTCCAACGCATCGGCCGCCTGAGAGGACAGACCCATGCCCCGCGAGAAGCGCACCCGCACCGCCAACGGCCGTTCGAGCATCCATCAGAGTCCCGACGGAACGTGGCACGGATACGTGACCGTCGGAGTCAAAGACGACGGGCGCCCCGACCGGCGCCACGTGCGCGGACGAACCAAGGCGCTCGTCACGGAGAAGGTCCGCAAGCTCGAACGGGACCGGGACGACGGCCACGTACGCAAGGCCGGGGCCTCATGGACGGTCGAGAAGTGGTTGACGCACTGGCTCGACGTCATCATGGTGCCGCCGGCTATCAGCCTGAACGCCCACGATGCCTACGCGAACGCCGTGCACTTCCACCTCATCCCGGGAATCGGTGCGCACAAGATTCAGACCTTGGAGCCTGAACACCTGGAGCGCCTGTATCAGCGGATGATCGCTGCGGGGTCCTCCCCCGGAAACGCCCATCAGGTGCACCGCACCGTTCGAGCAGCGCTCAACGAGGCGGTCCGCCGCAAGCACATCACCACGAATCCGGCGACCCTGGCCCGCGCCCCGCGCGTCCGGAACGACGAGGTGCAGCCGTACACCGTCGACGAGATCGCGCGCATTCTCGACACGGCCAGCAAGAAGCGGAACAGCGCACGATGGGCGGTCGCTCTCGCCCTCGGGCTGCGGCAGGGCGAAGCGCTGGGCCTCCAATGGTCGGACATCGACCTGCGCGACGGCTTCCTGATGGTCCGCAGGAATCGGCTGCGGCCCAAATGGCAGCACGGGTGCAAAGAGACGTGCGGCCGGAAACGAGCGGGGAACTGCCCGCGCCGGCTACCGCTTCGGCCCGAGACCGGCGAGACGAAGTCCGAGGCGGGGAAGCGCGGGATCGGACTGCCTGATCCGCTCGTTGCGCTGCTGCGCGCTCACGCCAACGAGCAACACGACGAGCGCGTGACGGCCGCCGATCTCTGGCAGGAATCGGGCTACGTGTTCACGACGGCGCTCGGAACTGTCATCCACCCGCGCACCGACTTCAACGAGTGGAAGAGCCTCCTTCGGGCAGCGCGCGTGCCGGACCGTCGACTGCACGACGCCCGGCACACGGCCGCGACGGTGCTCCTGCTGCTCGGCGTACCGGAGCGCACCGTGATGGCGGTGATGGGCTGGTCAAACACGGCCATGGCGGCGCGGTACCAGCACGTCACGGACACCATCCGCCGCAACGTCGCGCACCAGGTCGGCGGGCTGCTCTGGCGATCACCGGAGGACGCCCCGTAGCGCTGCGAAGGGGACCTACTGCAACCGCGAATGCAACCGCAGCGGGGCGGGCAGCTCCTTGGGGCGGCCTGCCGCGGACATTCGTGCTGGTCAGACTGGCGGAAGCGGAGGGATTTGAACCCCCGAGTGGTTGCCCACTGCTCGCTTTCAAGGCGAGTGCATTCGGCCGCTCTGCCACGCTTCCCGGACTGCTCAGGGTAGTCACCCTCCGCTCGACCTGCGACGAGCAGGTGTGGTGGGATCACCAGCCATGCGGTTCGACGAGAACGCCGATCTCGACACCTCCACCATCAACGACCTCCGCGGGGGCGGCGGGGGCGGGGGTGGCGGTGCGCTCGGGGGCCGGGTCGCCGTCGGCGGCGGGGGGCTCGGGATCGTCGGGCTGATCCTCTACTTCCTGATCTCCCAGCTCGGCGGGGGCGGCTCCAGCGGCGGGAACGGCGGGTTCGGCGGGCTCAACCAGCTCAGCGGCAACCAGGTCGCCGGCACCTCCGAGGTCGCGACGAGCTGCCGCACCGGCGCCGACGCCAACAACAGCCTCGACTGCGAGGTCGTCGCCGACATCAACTCCGTCGACGACTACTGGAGCGACACCTTCGCCCGCTCGGGCCAGACCTACACCGCGCCCAGGACGAACTTCTTCACCGGCAGCGTCGACACCGGGTGCGGCGCGGCGACGTCGGACACCGGGCCGTTCTACTGCCCCGCCGACAAGCAGGTCTACATCGACCTCAGCTTCTTCAAGGAGCTGGAGACGCGGTTCGGCACGCAGGGCGGCCCCTTCGCGCGCGCCTACGTCATCGCCCACGAGTACGGCCACCACGTGCAGGACCTGCTGGGCACGTCCAGCCGCGTCCAGAGCAGCGCCACCGGCCCGACGTCGGGCTCGGTGCGGTTGGAGCTGCAGGCCGACTGCTACGCCGGGGTGTGGGGCAACCACGCGTCCACGGTGCCGACGGCGACGGGCAAGCCGCTGATAACGGGCATCGACGCCAACGACCTCAAGGCCGCGCTGGACACCGCGTCGCGGATCGGGGACGACTTCATCCAGAGCAACCTCGGCGGCGGCCGCGTCGACCAGAGCCAGTTCACGCACGGGTCGTCGGCGCAGCGTGAGAAGTGGTTCTCCACCGGGTTCAAGACCGGCGACCCGACGCAGTGCGACACGTTCGCGCGCAACGTCAACCTGGGCTGAGCCGAGGAGCCCGAGACAGGGCTCCACCCCGCCGACCGGCCACCGCTCCGGGGCCAGCCGGGCCCGTTCCGACCAGAAGAACTGCAGCATGCCCCGGCCCATGTAGGCCGGGTCGGCGTCGGTCCAGGGCTCGCCGAACGGCATCTCCTCGGGCGGGTGCACGCCGCCGTACGCCACCTCGACCAGCTCGAGCAGGCCCTCGTCGTCGTCCGGGCGCAGCTCCAGCCGCGGGGTGCGCAGGACGAGGTGGCACAACGGCCAGTGCTCCATGGGGATAGCGTCGCAGCCATGTACGCGATCACGGTCAGCGAGCCCGGCGGGCCCGACGCACTGCGCTGGACGGAGGTGCCGGACCCCGTCGCGGGGCCCGGCGAGGTCGTCCTCGACGTGGTGGCGAGCGCGGTCAACCGCGCCGACATCATGCAGCGCCAGGGCTTCTACCCGCCGCCGCCCGGCGCGTCGGAGATCATCGGGCTGGAGTGCTCGGGACGGGTCGCCGCGCTCGGCGGGGGCGTCACGGGCTGGGCCGTCGGTGACGAGGTGTGCGCGCTGCTCGCGGGCGGCGGCTACGCCGAGAAGGTGGCCGTGCCGGCGGCGCAGCTGCTGCCGCTCCCGTCGGGCGTCGACCTCGTGACCGCCGCCGGGCTGCCCGAGGTGGCGTGCACCGTCTGGTCGAACGTGGTGCGGGCCGGGCGGCTCACCGCGGGCGAGACGTTCCTGATCCAGGGCGGCAGCAGCGGCATCGGCACGCACGCCATCCAGGTGGCCGCGGCCCTGGGCGCGCGGGTGGCGGCCACCGCGGGCGCGCCGGACCGGCTGGAGCGCTGCCGCGAGCTCGGCGCCGACATCCTCATCGACTACCACGACGACATCCCGGCCGAGCTGAGGAAGGCCACCGACGGCCACGGCGCCGACGTCATCCTCGACAACATGGGTGCCAAGGGCCTCGCCGCCAACATCGACGCCCTCGCCATGGACGGGCGCCTGGTGATCATCGGGATGCAGGGCGGGGTGAAGGCCGAGCTGAACCTCGGAGCGCTGATGGCCAAGCGCGGCAGCGTCATCTCGATGGGCCTGCGTGGGCGGCCGGTGGAGGGGCCGAACGGGAAGGGTGCCGTGGTAGTCGGGGTGCGCGAGCAGATCTGGCCGATGATCGCCGACGGGCGGGTGCGGCCGATCGTGCACGGCACGGTCCCGATGGCGGACGCGGCGGCGGCGCACGCGCAGTTCGACGCGGGCGGGGTGATCGGAAAGGTGCTGCTGGTCACCTGACCCGGACGCGGCGCTGCCCGCCCGTGATCACGGCGCGGGGACGCGGAGCCGTGCCCAGCGCGGCCCACCGTCCCAGAGCGACGATCACCGACCGACGCCCGCCCGGTGCTGGGCCCGAGCCGATGATCGCCGTCGTGGGACGCGGAGCCGTGCCCAGCGCGGCCCACCGTCCCCAGCCCACGATCACCGCGGCGCCGGGAGGCGTGATCAACGATCGGGGACGCGCGGGCGCTGCACCCGTGCAGCTCAGGACCCTCTTCTGGCGATCATGGGCGGGACAGGGCGATGCCGCGACAACCGCCCCCGCACGCCCCTCGCCGATGATCACCGCGGCACCGGAGCCGGACGGAAGCCGTGATCACCACCTCGGGACGCGCAGCCGCACCCACCCCGGCCCACCGCCCCCGACCACCGATCATCGACGCCGGCTGGCCCGCGGCGCCTGTGGACAACCGCACCCTCTCCGCCCGCAGCCCGACCGCGCTGCCGATACGGTGGCCGCAGGCACGTGAGAGGGAGTGGCGATGGGACCGGAGCAGGGCAACGGCAACGGCGAGCAGCAGGTGATGGTCATCGGACCCGACGGGCAGCCGGTCGGGATGGCCACCGTGCCGCGCTCCGGTGAGGACGGCGGGAGCGGCGAGGACCAGGGGGTCGGCGGGATGGTCGAGCAACCGGCCAAGGTCATGCGGATCGGCACGATGATCAAGCAGTTGCTGGAGGAGGTCCGGGCCGCGCCGCTCGACGAGGCCTCCCGGGCGCGGCTGCGCGAGATCCACGAGAACTCGATCAAGGAGCTGGAGGAGGGCCTGGCCCCGGAGCTGCGCGACGAGCTCAACCGCCTGAGCCTGCCCTTCACCGAGGACACCATCCCGTCGGACGCGGAGCTGCGCATCGCACAGGCCCAGCTGGTCGGCTGGCTGGAAGGGCTCTTCCACGGCATCCAGACGGCGCTGTTCGCCCAGCAGATGGCCGCCCGCGCCCAGCTCGAGCAGATGCGGCGCGGCCTGCCGCCCGGCGCGGTCCCGCAGCCCGGCCAGGAGGGTGGGCTCGGCCGCGGGACCGGCCAGTACCTCTAGCCGACCCGTGGGTACCCTCGTCCGGTGTCCCAGACCATGACGACCGGTGACGACCGGGCCGGCGGCGTGAGCGCCGTCGATCCGTTCGCCACCGACGCCTCGGGTCCCCGCAGCTGGAAGCGCGCCTTCCGCGATCTCGGCCACGGCTGGAAGCAGCGGCCGCTGTGGGGCTACCTCGGCTGGCAGGACATCAAGCAGCGCTACCGCCGCTCGGTGCTCGGGCCGCTCTGGATCAGCATCAGCATGGGCGTCATCGCCACGGCGATGGGCATCCTCTACGGCACGCTGTTCGGCGAGAACATCGCCACGTTCCTGCCCTACGTGGCCACCGGCCTGCTGATCTGGAACTTCATCAACGGCTGCATCCTCGAGGGCAGCGAGGTCTTCATCGCCAACGAGGGCCTCATCCGGTTCCTGCCGGCGCCGCTCACGCTGCACGTCTACCGGCTGGTCTGGCGGCAGACGCTGTTCTTCCTGCACAACCTCGTCATCTGGCTGCTGCTGGTGATCATCTTCCCGCAGCCGCTGGGCTGGAGCGTGCTGCTCGCGCTGCCGGCGTTCGCGCTGCTGGTGCTCAACGGCGCGTGGATCACGGTGGTGTCGGGCATCCTCGCCACGCGCTTCCGCGACATCCCGCCGATCATCGCGAGCGTCACGCAGCTGCTGTTCTTCATGACGCCGATCGTGTGGTCCTACGAGCGGCTCAAGAGCAACCCGCTGGCCGGCTACGTCGAGCTGAACCCCGTCATGCACTTCGTCGAGATCCTGCGCCAGCCGCTGCTCGGCCAGCCGATCGTCTGGCGGCACTGGTACGTGGTCCTCGCCATCACCGTGGTCGGCTGCAGCACCGCGTTGGTCTGCCTGCGCAACTACCGCTCGCGCGTGGCGTACTGGGTCTGAGGGCACACACATGGTCAGCATCGATCTCGACCGCGCCGCCGTCGATTTCCCGATCTTCGACGCCAAGACGCGCTCCCTGAAGAAGGCCGTGCTCGGACGCGCGGGCGGCCGTATCGGCACCGAGTCCAAGGTGCCGATCATCGAGGCGCTGCGCGACATCACGCTGTCGCTGCGCCAGGGCGAGCGGGTGGCGCTGGTCGGCCACAACGGCGCGGGCAAGTCCACGCTGCTGCGGTTGATGTCGGGCATCTACGAGCCCACGCGGGGCCGCGCGTCGATCAAGGGCAAGGTCGCGCCCGTGTTCGACCTGGCCGTCGGCATGGATCCGGAGATCTCGGGCCTGGAGAACATCCTCATCCGTGGCCTGTTCCTCGGCATGACGCGCAAGCAGATGGAGACGCGCGTCGACGACATCGCCGCGTTCACCGAGCTGGGCGACTACCTCCAGATGCCGCTGCGCACCTACTCCACGGGCATGCGCGTGCGGCTGGCGCTGGGCGTCGTCACCAGCATCGACCCCGAGATCCTGCTGCTCGACGAGGGCATCGGCGCCGTCGACGCGGAGTTCCTCGCCAAGGCGCGCCACCGCCTCAACGAGCTGGTGGAGCGCTCCGGCATCCTCGTGTTCGCCTCCCACTCCGACGAGTTCCTGGCCGATCTGTGCGACACGGCCATCTGGATGGAGCACGGCACAATCCGCGAGCACGGCCCGCTGCGCGAGGTGCTGGCGCACTACAAGGGCCGGGACGTCCTGGCCGAGATCGAAGCACGGTGACCGCCGACGCCTTCGTGACCGCAACGAGCCCGCGCGATGCGGCCGGGAACACCCCGCCGACCACAACGAGCCCGCGCGATGCGGCCGGGAGGGTGTCGTGATCCCGGAGCGGCTTCCGTCCGGGGCGGTCGTCGCGGTCGTCGTCACGCGTCATCGCAGTGACCAGCTGGTCGACTCGCTGGCCTCGCTGGCCAAGCAGACCCACCCGATCGCCCACCTGATCGTCGTCGACAACGGCCCGGACCGGCCCGCGCGCGACGTCGTCGAGGCCTGTGGCCTGGCGGCCACCTGGCTGCCGTCGTGGAGCAACCTGGGCGGGGCGGGCGGGTTCGCGCTCGGCATGCTGCACGCGCTCGCGATGGGTGCGGCGTGGATCTGGCTCGGCGACGACGACGGCCTCGCCGCCGACGACACCGTGCTCGCGACGCTCGTGGAGCTGGCCGGGCGGCGCGGGCTCGCCGCCGTGTCACCGACCGTGGCCGACCGCGACGAGCCGAACCGCCTCGCGTTCCCCGTCCGTCGCGGGCTGACCTGGCACCGGTCCCGCGCGGCACTCGCCGCCGACCGCGAGCACGGCGCCGACGAGGAGCTGCTCCCCGGCATCGCCGCGCTGTTCAACGGGGCGCTGTTCCGGGCGTCGGCGCTCGACGTGCTGGGCGTCCCCGACCTGCGCCTGTTCGTCCGGGGCGACGAGGTGGAGATGCACCGGCGCATGGTGCGATCCGGGCTGCCGTTCGGTACGGCCCTGCGCGCGGTGTACCTGCACCCCGCCGGCAGCGACGACGACAAGCCGATGCTGGGCGGGCGGCTGCACGCCCGCGATCCCGACGATCCGGTCAAGCGGTACTACACGTTCCGTAACCGCGGGTACCTGGTGTCGCAACCGGGGATGCGCCGGGTCGGGGTGCTGGAGCTGCCCCGGTTCGCCTGGTACTTCCTGGTCACCAAGCGCAGCCCGCAGGAGTTCGCCCAGTGGCTGCGATTGTTGCGGCAGGGCCGCGCGGAGAAGTTTCACCGCGTGTAGCGGCATTCCTCGCTCGATCGGGTGAGCACCCTTTTCCCCCGGGTGACCGTTGTTGAAATGCGATGCCTACGCAATTCAATGTGCCCGGGGGAACGTGATGTGGGACTGGCTCCGCCTTCTGGAGCACTGGCAGCTGTTCATCCCGGTCGGGGTCATCGGCGGGATCTCCTGGTCGGTGTGGCTCATCCGCAAGGTCATGTCGGCCCGCTACCGGCCGCTGGTGAACGACTTCCGCACCACCACGTCGGTGGTGGTGCCCTCGTTCCACGAGGACCCGGACATCATCGAACGCTGTCTCGACACCTGGCTCGCGCAGAACCCCACCGAGGTCATCATCGTCCTGGACGTGGCCGACACGGTGGCCCGCGACCGGCTGATGGCGCGGCGCGACCGGCGGCTGCACGTGATGATGTTCGAGCACCAGGGCAAGCGCTCGGCGCTGGGCGTGGGGATCCGCGCCGCGCGGCACGAGATCATCGTGCTGTGTGACTCCGACACCCTCTGGACGCCCGGCCTGCTCGACGCGGTGCAGATGCCCTTCGCCGACCCGCGCGTCGGCGGCGTCGGCACCCGGCAGAACGTCTACGAGTACACGACCAGCATCTGGCGCCGCGTCGCCGACTGGATCATCGACTCGCGCTACGTCGACTACGTGCCCGCCACCGCCCGTCGCGGCGCGGTCGTGTGCCTCTCGGGACGCACCGCGGCCTACCGCCGCTCGGCCGTGATGCCGGTGCTCGCGAACCTGGAGGAGGAGTACTTCCTCGGCAGGCGCTGCGTGGCGGGCGACGACGGCAGGCTCACCTGGCTGGTCCTCGCGCAGGGCTACCGCACCGAGCACCAGGACTCGGCACGGGCGCTGTCGATGTTCCCGTCGACGTTCCGCGCGTTCTGCAAGCAGCGCGTGCGCTGGAGCCGCAACTCCTACCGCTGCTACCTCACGGCCCTCTACAAGGGCTGGCTGTGGCGGGTGCCGCTGATCTCGCAGCTCACGGTGTTCCAGATCCTGTTCACACCGGTCACGATGTTCGCCACGGTCTGGTACCTCGTGGCCGCGTTCCTCGGGCCGCAGCGGGGGCTCGCGATCGGGCTCGGGCTCGCGTGGCTGTTCGTCGGCCGGGCCATCCGCAGCATCGGCCACCTGCGCCGCCGCCCGTCGGACCTGCTGATCCTGCCCGTCGTCACCCTCGTGATCATGCTGGTCGCGCTGCCGATCAAGACCTGGGCGCTGCTGACGATGAACAAGCAGGGCTGGCTGACCCGCAAGGCCGGGATGATCGGCGGCGAGGGCCAGGACGAGGCCAGCCTGAGCAGCTCGGAGGACGCCCGTGGCGCCGCCTGACACCGTCCGCCGCCGCGGGCTCGCCGTCCTCGTCGGGATCACGCTCGCCGCCGGGGTGGCGGCCGGGGTGACCGCCCCCGGGCCGCTCCTCCCGCCGCCGTCGCTCGCCGCGGACGACGCCCCCGCGCCGCCCCGGCCGGCCGCGGAGTCCGACGCCGGCGGAACCCTCGCCACCAGCGCGGCGTCCGGTGAGCAGCAGGCCGCGCTCGTCGACGCCGAGGACGTGCGGATCACCCAGATCACCGGCGGCTCCCCGCGTTCCGCCGTGCCCTACGAGGTGGCCGCGGGCCCGCAGTCGCTGCCGACCATGGTGCTCACCGCCCGGTCACGGCCCTACGACCTCGCCGCGCTGCTGCGCCTCGGCGCGGCCGAGCGCGCCCCGGACGGCGCCTGGGTGCTGACCCGGTCCGTCGTCGTCGGCAAGGGCGCCGCGCTGACGATCCAGCAGCCCGGAGCGACGCTGCGGATGACCAGCGGCGCGAGCGGCTTCGCGTCCATCGTCGCGTTCAAGGGCGCCCTCGTGCTCGCCGGTGACGCCACCGCGCCGCTGACCATCACCAGCTGGGACCCCGTCACCCGGGCTCCCGACACGGTCCCCGACGACGGCCGCGCGTACATCCGGGCCGTCGGGGGGCGGATGGACGTCAACCGGGTCGCGGTGTCGGGCCTGGGCTTCTGGAGCGGGCGGACCGGCGGCCTGGCCTGGACGGGCAGCGCGACCGTGCCGGCCACCGGCTCGCTCGCCGACGCCGAGGTCAGCCGCAACCACTACGGCGTCTTCACCAGCCGCAGCGCCGGGGTCGTGCTCAGCGACAGCGCCGTGCACGACAACGAGCTCGACGGGCTGCTCGTGCACCGCGAGACCACCGGCCTGACCGCGCGGGGCGTCACCGCCACCGACAACGGCCGCGACGGCGTCGCGATCGTGCGCGGGGCCGAGCGCATCACGCTCACCGGCGTCACGGCCGCCCGGAACGCGGGCGTCGGCATCCGCATCGACGGCTCGCCGCTGGCCGAGGCGGCCACCGCGGGCGGCGCGAGCACCGCGCGGGGTGCGGCGTACACCGTCGAGCGCTCCACCGCGTCCGACAACGCCGGGGGTGGTATCCAGGCGGTGTCCGCCGACGGTCTCGTGATCACCGGGAACACCGTCAGCGGAGCGGCCGACGGCATCGTCGTGCGCGGACCGTCGCTCCGCCCCCGGATCACGGGCAACACCGTGGACACGACCGGGTTCGCGATCGCGGTGCGCGGCGGCGTCACGGGGGCCCGGCTGCGCGACAACACCGTGCACTCGGCGGCGGTCGGCCTGGCCGTCACCGACTCGGCGGCCGAGCTGGGCGGCAACACCGTCATCGCGTCGCGGTACGGGATGGCGCTGGTCGGGGACGTGAGCGGGACGTCGGTGATCGCCAACCGCGTCACCGGTCGCGGGCTGGCGGCGGTCGACCTCAACCGGATCGCCGTGGGTGCGACGGCCGACGTGGCCGGCAACGACGAGAGCACCTGGATCACCGACCGCGACGACGCCCGGTACTGGACGGGCTATGCGGAGGACCACCCGCTGCTGCTGCTCTGGCTGCTCATCCTGCTGATCCCGATCGCGGCACGGCTGTGGGCCAAGCAGCGACGGCACCCCGCGGCCGCGCATCCGTACGCGAACGTCGCTCCAGGACCGGCGGCGTCGCTGGCACCGCCCCGGCCGCCGCTCACGCTCGTCCACACGACACCGCGGAGCCTCCCCGACGAGGCGCCCGCGACCACCGCACTGCCGATCACGCGGGTCACCGTCGTGTCCGGGCTGGGAGCGCGGCGGTGACCCGTGAGCCCGAACGAGTGGCACTTTCGTCGCAACCTATGCGACGAAAGTGCCACTCGTTCGAAACGGCAGCGGCAGCGGTCGCGGCCGCGGCCGTGCTGCTCGCCGGGTGCGCCGCACCTGGGCCCGTCTCGGACCCTGCGCCGGCCGTCAGCGCTCCGACCTGCGACGGCGCCCGCGTCCTGGACGTCACGAACTCCGACGAGCTCACCGAGGCCCTGGCGGGTGCCCAGCCGGGAACGGTGATCCGGATGGCCCCCGGGACCTACCCCGGCACCTTCGTCGCGAGCACGCCGGGCACCACCGAGCAGCGCATCACGCTCTGCGGCGGCCGCGACGCCGTGATCGACGGCGGCGCGGTCGAGGGCGGCTACGCGCTGCACCTCGACGGCGCGTCGAACTGGGCGCTCTCGGGGTTCACCGTGCGCGGCGGCCAGAAGGGCGTGATGGTCGACCGCAGCCAGGGCGACCTCGTGCAGGGCCTGCTCATCGAGAACGTCGGCGACGAGGGCCTGCACCTGCGCCGGGCCAGCACCGACAACGTCGTGCGCGGCAACGAGATCCGCGGCACCGGGCTGCACAGCGCGAAGTTCGGCGAGGGCATCTACGTCGGCACCGCCCAGAGCAACTGGTGCGAGGAGACGGCCTGTGGGCCCGACCGCAGCGACCGGAATACCATCGAGGGCAACACCGTCTCGAACACCACGGCCGAGTCGGTGGACATCAAGGAGGGCACCACGGCCGGTGTCCTGCGCGGCAACACGTTCTCCGGGGCAGGCATGAAGGAGAGCGACTCCTGGGTCGACGTCAAGGGCAACGGCTGGACCATCGCCGACAACACCGGCGTCGACGCGCCGGAGGACGGCTTCCAGGTGCACCGGATCCTCGACGGCTGGGGCACGGGCAACACCTTCACCGGTAACACGGCCACCGTCAACGCCGACGGCTACGCCATCAACATCACCAAGCCGCGCGACGACAACCACGTGGCCTGCAGCAACACCGAGAGCCGGGCCGGCAAGGGCCTGAGCAACCTCGACTGCACACCCTGACGAGAGGAGCCGTCGTGTTCGCACGCCGGATCGCAGTGATCGGAACCGGCTACGTCGGTCTCACCACGGGAGCCTGCCTGGCGTCCCTGGGCCACCACGTGGTGTGCGCGGACATCGACGAGGAGAAGGTCGCCCGGCTCACCCGCGGCGAGATCGACATCCTCGAACCCGGCCTGCCGGAGCTGGTGGCCGAGGGCGTGTCCGCGGGGCGCCTGGAGTTCGTGGTGGGCGCCCGGCACGCCATCACCGCCCCTGACCAACCGCCCGTCGAGGTGGTGTTCCTGTGCGTGCCGACGCCGATGGGCGAGGGTGGCGCGGCCGATCTCGCCGCCGTGCAGGCCGTCGCCAACGAGGTGCGGCACCTGCTGCCGTCGGGCTGCGTGATCGTCAACAAGTCGACCGTGCCGGTGGGCACGGCCGAGGCGACGCGCAAGATGATCGGCCGCCGCGACGTGCCGGTCGTGTCCAACCCGGAGTTCCTGCGCGAGGGCAGCGCGGTGCACGACTTCCTCA